>NZ_NSFW01000005.1:0-385309 GCF_002294905.1 Mesorhizobium sp. WSM4308
CGCCACGAGCAACGCGCGCTCGAAATCGTCTGGAAATTCAGGGTTGCCAAACGCCGAATGTTCCGACCAAAATTCCATGCCGAAATGCTGGTATTCGCCAGGCTTCATGACCGGTATGAGATCGCGCGTTTGGCGACTTGTCGTGCCGGGCTTGTTGACCAGTTCGATGCCGGCGCAGCCCATGAAGTGCATCCGCTGGCTCGACATGAGCGCGCGCCAACGTTCTGCATCGTCCTGAGCACTGGCAAGTGCCGCTTCAGCCTTCTCGGCGCGAGCGGTTGCTTCTCCGGCTACCACGCACATATCTCGATGCATATCAGCCAGTCTTTCGGCTCTGGCTTTCCAAGTCTCGATGGATGCCGCCGCTTGTAGGGCCGTTTCCGTGCCGAAGATAGGACTGCGCAACCGCTCAATAAGCGTCACCTCCCCTTCCGCTATCTGCCCTACAGGGGAGGAGAGGGCTGCGAAGATGCGCTTCAAGACTTGTGTCTGATGACCATGCACTTTGCCGATTTCATCGACCGGACAGCCAAATATGGAGAACAGACTTAGGCGCTGCTCATCGGATAGATCGCGGAAAAACCATAGCGAGAGTTTCCGCTGCGCCATTTCTCTCGTGACGTTCATCATTCTGGCCTCTGGGATTGGAGGGTGGCGCGAAGGTGATCGGCATACGCCACGAGCAACGCGCGCTCGAAATCGTCTGGAAATTCAGGGTTGCCAAACGCCGAATGTTCCGACCAAAATTCCATGCCGAAATGCTGGTATTCGCCAGGCTTCATGACCGGTATGAGATCGCGCGTTTGGCGACTTGTCGTGCCGGGCTTGTTGACCAGTTCGATGCCGGCGCAGCCCATGAAGTGCATCCGCTGGCTCGACATGAGCGCGCGCCAACGTTCTGCATCGTCCTGAGCACTGGCAAGAGCCGCTTCGGCGCGGGTGGCGCGGTCGTTGGCTTTCTTCCACCGCTCGTTGGCTGCGTCTCTGATCTCGCGAATACGCGCAACGCATCGTTCCAGATCGGCCGTATAAATTTCACCAATCTGCCTCCCAAAGTACTCCGAGCCGCCGCCCGTAAGCCCGGTGATCGCTTTGGTTGCCTCGCGCGCGTACTCCACCAGGTCCGATTGGACTGCTGGTGTGGGTGGATGGGTGAGAAGAGCAGTTTCGATGTCTCGTCCGATGTCGCGAAAATGGCCCATATAGATTTCGAATGCCGAGGTAGGAGCCAGCCTCAATTCGCTGGCCGCGTATTCGGCTCCGGTCTTGACCAGGTTGCGGTATTCTTCGATGAGGCCGGAGACATCGCGATTTGTCATCGGCTCCGATGCCGGCTCCTGTATGGAGAGGGCGCCGAGAATGCGAGCTTCGAAATCGGCCTGTGCGGCGGCCTTGGCCGCTTCGAGCGAGCCGAACCATTCCCACCTGCCTTCGTTGAACCAGCCATGCGTGGTTTCAGCCGACGCGCGATGGTCACGGACGATGATGAATTCGCCGTAGGGCCGCGCCGCTGTCCAGCGGTCACTATCATCAGACAGAAACCACTCAAGTTCGCGGACCTTCACTCCCTGCTCTTGAGGGGCGCGGGAAGATTCGGCGGACTGCGCGACAATCGTTTCGCCAACTTCGATTGCGCGGTTGAGCGTCGGCAAATGCCACGAGCCTGTGAGCCTCATATCCTTGAGGAAGATGAGGAACCCCGACATCGGCGTCAGCGCAGCATCGTTCTGCGCTTCAAGCGCTTCCGGCTTCAGAGGGGCGGTGCTCTCGGTCATGGCTTCCTCGCAGACTTAATGATGGTTTCGGCAGCCTCGATTTGGCCGGTGACTTCGTATAGCTTGATCGCCAGTTCGAACGGGTCGATGCCGCGCGACCTCCAGAACTCAAGTTCTGCCCCGGAATGCTGTTCCTTGTGCTCGTCCGGCGTCAGCGGGAGCGTCCAAGCGTCGTCTGGCTTCTGCTGCCCTCCGGTGTGCTTCTTGCGGTGCAGGGCGCTCCCTGACCGGATATGGCATGCTTCACAGCCATAGGCGCCGCTCAGGACGCTTGGAAGCTTGCGGATGAACGCAAGGTGCGCCGGGTCCTCAATGCGCTTGGTGGCCTTGCTGGACTTGTCATAGACAAAGGCCGTGTCAGGGCGCTTGATTGCGAAGCCAGCCATCACCGCACCGCCATATCGGATTCAATGATCTCAGAGATCAGCCTTGAAACTTCCTTCATCAGAAGATCGAAGCTGTAGGCCTCCATAAGCTCCTCATGGGGAGGTGTCCTGAGTCTGTCTCGTACTCTGCGCCAGTGAGCGCGGACGGGTTGGAGCTTGTACATCATGCTGCCTCGCTCCTCTCGGTCACGCCGCGCTCGACGCCAAGCAGGTCGTCCAGAGCGTCAAGAACAGCCTGCTTGGAGGCTTGGAACGGTTTGGCGCCCATGGCCTTCACAGACTGGCTCTGCGCCGTGTAAACGCGCACCACGGCCTCGCGGACGGTCACGACGGCGTAATCGTCCATGGGCTTGATGAACGCGGCCACGCGCTGCGCTTCTGCCTTGGACGCGCAGACGATCGAACGCTCGTCAGCATAGCCGGCGCGGATGAGTAACTTCTTGCGCAAGACTTCGGCGGTCGGGAACTCCTCAAACAGCCGATCGGGGAGGTTTGACCACGCATTGCCGAGGGCGGCAAAATAATGGTTGTGGCTGATCTGGCTACGGTCGTGATGCTCGACCATCTTGTAGACTTCGCCGATGACGAAATCCTTGTCGGCTCGAGCCGCCCAATAGTTGGACATGACCCGGAAATTGCCTTCGCCTTCGTATCGAAGGTTGATTGGTGCGGTTGTCATCTTGACCTTCCTGCCGGGACCATTCGCGATCCCGGCTTCTCTGGTTAGCCTGCCAAAAGGGTTAGTTCGCCTGGCACGACGGTTTCCGGGTCGTATTTTGACTTTAGCCGGTGAACCGTGAGGCGAAGCTCATTGAGGAAATCAGTCACGTCGGTTTCGAGCGAGGTGATCATCACGTCGTCGCGGGGCACCCTCTTGATGAAGGTGCTCATCGTCGCCGGCATGCGTGGATCGAATGAAACGAAGTCGCACCAAACCCTTCCGGTACATGCCATCTGCCATTGCATCTGCGTGATGTATTTGCCGGCGATGGTTCCCGTCAGAAGCGTTTCGATGTGGCTGGCAGTCAGCGGGCACTTTATCTCGATAAGCCCGTCCGCGCCCACGTAGCCGTCCGGGCTGGCACCTGTGTCGGCAATATTCGGATGCTTGACGAAGCTGGCGGGCTCGACTGTGGCGTTGGTGAAGAACTCGTAGGTGCGCCGCGCCTCCGGTTCCATGTCGGTGCCCCACTGCATTGCAGCATTGGTAAAGCTCTCGGCAACAGTGCCGGTCAGCCGCTCGGCAACCAGCTGCGCCATGTAGTTGGCCCGGCTGGCACCCCATCCAGTCTTGGTGCGCGCGATGACATCGGCCACGCGGGAGGCCGTCACCTTGCCGGCACGCTCGGTAAACCATTCGACTGTCCCTTGCTCGGTCATCACGAAACCCGCCGCTTCTTCGCTTCCAGGGACTTGATGACGCGCTCATATTGCGAGGCGGCGATGTCGGGCACGGACTCAACCTTCATCAGTTCGCAAAAGCGCTGAATGTCGGTTTCCGTCTCTTCGATCAGCTTGCGGATGGCAGCGGCTTGCTCAGAAGTGATCGGTCCATCATCCGCCGTATCTCCGGCGTGCTTGGCATCGTCATCCTCGGCAGCCGCAAGACCCAGCGCTGCCTTGAGCGTCATCCGCTGGAGATACGTCAGCGTAGAGCCGACTTGCTGGAGACTGTTCTTGTTGCCGCTCTCGTCACGCGGCCCGACAAGGCTGTTCTCCTCGAAGTATCCAAGGCGATGCGACACGACACATGTTACGCTCACAGGCTCGGTCGGCGCGGAACTGGTGCGGAAGCGGTAGGACAGGCCATGCTTGCTCAGGATCGGGTTCACGGTCCGGGCAATCTCTGCCAAGTCCTCGTGCCGGTAGTGTGTGCGGCCCTTGCTTGACGTGAAGTCCACGACACGGTTCTTGCTGATGACCGGGATCTCGGCTTTCGCCGCCGCCATGGCCTCGTCAAATGCCTTGCGAGCCTGGCTGGCTTCCCAGCGCTCTTGAAGGGCAAGAAGCCGCTCCAGCGTCTCCGGTGTGGCGTTGCTGGTCAATGCGCGATCAATCATGTCCATCGGCGTGACGGAAACGGACGGCGCTGCTACCATCTCACGCTTGGCGGTGGTAGGCTCGTGTTCGATAAGTGCGCTGGAAACCGTGTTCATGCTGCCAATCCTTCTTGGTGAAACTCTTGGTGCCGGTCTTTATCCGCAAGGCTGACGATGGTTTCGGCTTCGGATGGGCTGATGCCGGCGGTGAGGAGCAACAGGCGCTCCCATGCCATGCGCTGGGCGCGGGACAGGTCCAGCAGCAGGGCCATCTCGGCGATTTGGTCGCGTGGCATGTCAGCACGAGCACGAAAAATAGGCTTCGCGGTTCCCGCGCTTGCCAGTGATGGTTTCCCAATGCGACCACCATTCATTGTCGATGTGGTCGCGGGCGGATTCGTAGGGGCCAATATGTTCTTCCTCGCCGGCGTGGATGGCGTAGGCATAAGCCTCGGCTTCGCTTTTCCCTTCACCGTCGCCGTAGTAGTCCTCGGAGACATGCTCCATGGCCCACTTGCGCATCCACGCTTCCGAAGCAGCCTTATCGGTCACGTAATGCTCATCGGCATCAGCATGGAACGTCGCTTCCTCGGGGAATGCCGGATGGCTCCAGACATGCCGCAATGAGGTGATGGTGCGCGGCAGGACGACGAACCAAAAGCGCTGGCCAGACTGGACAAGATCGCCTAGAAATGGATCGACAATGCCGGTTGCGTCGTGGCTTGCCGGGACCGCAAAGCCTTCCTCGATCTTGACGCGCTCACCAGGGCGAAGCCGGACGCCGGCAATGGTGGGCTCGACCGCCAGATGGATGGCGTCCCGCCCGCTGTTGTCGGGGATGGGATGCGTTCCCAGCGTGTCGAGGGCGTCGGTGGAAACGGTGTGCTTCTGGTTGCTCATTCGAATTCGTCCTCTTCATCCGGATTGGCAGGCTCAAGCTCAAGCTCATCCGGTCGGATGCCCTGCAAAAGCTGCCGGTAGGTGATGTCGGCATTGATCTGGTAATATTCGCCGCCGACGCAGACCAACCGGCTAGGACCAAGCACTGAGCCATTGCACCGCGTGGTGAGAACGCGCACTTCCTGGTGGGGGCGCTGGCGGCCGATATTGCTGAGCGTGGTGGCCATGCCTTGGACTGTGCGGCTGTGGGCGGTCATTGGTCCGCTCCTGTAGCCTTGGCGATGGCCCGGCGTACCTGTTCACGCGTTTCACCGACTGACGATCCGAAGCCAGCCCGCATTTCGGCCTCAAGCTGCTTGAGCGCGGCCAGCATTTCTGGTGCAGCGGCGATCAGGCGGGCGTTTGCCTCGACGCGCGGGAAGTTCCCCTCGTCCAGTTCCGTGGGCCACGGTAAAGCAACACCGACGAGCCCGCCCAAGTTGTCGCCTATTATGCCGCAACTCCCGCGCTCCTCGCCCTCATAGCAAATCCCCTGAGACAGCCACGGGCCTGGAGTGAACGTATGCGCTGTCTTCTCATCTGCGGTCATTGGTGTTCTTGTCCGGTTGATGGGGGTATTTGCTTTGGAGGGGGTCAATCGGTGTAGGCGATGTACTCAAACCGCCCGTCTTTGAACGAACTGAACCGGCCGCCGAAGGTGCCCTTGACGACTGCCTCAACCTCTTGTCTTGTGGTTCCGTCCGGGTAGACGCCGATCACCTTCTGGGATGCGTTGCTGTGCATCTCGATCCGGTAATCAATCTTCGTAGGGTCAAGGATGCGCTTGGCGCGCTCCACATAGGCGAAGTCGTTACCGAAATGGATCGAGGCGATTTCCTGGACCACCAGCGGGTCGTCCGCTTCTTCCCATTCGCAAACCGGGCAGAACGCCGTCACGGACGTACAGGAGAAGCACGGAGGGTTGATGTGGCAGGAGCAATCCTCCGACTTGTGCATTTCGATGACGCCAGCACACGCGGCCCGATTGCAGACATCTCCATCGGAGTATCCAAGCTTGGGTTTGTCTGTCGCGTTCATCTGTCGTTCCTCAGTTGTATCCAGATAGGCGGGGAGGGGTTGGGAGGGCGGCTAGACTTTCGCCAGCGCGCTCTTGAAGAATTCGATAGGGGTATCTCCCTCGGGAACATCGCCAGCGTTGGCGCGGGCAAGATGACGGCTGAGAGCTTCGATCACGGCTTCTCGCTCGTCTTTGCTGAACTTGACGGTGAAGGTGACGGTCTTCGGCTTGTCGGCCGTTGGCAGCCTCTCCTGAACGTAGTCTGAGAGTGTTCTGATCTCCCGCTCGCGCCGGCCTTTGTGCTCATGAACGGATGGCACAATCCCATGCCCGCTATCGGTGAAGCGGATTTTCGGGAGGCCCCTAAAGTTCTCGGCCTTCTTCGCGTTGGTCGTGTAGGCGCGATAGCGGCAGTCGCTCCAATCGGCGGTGCTTCGCATTTCCAAGCAGAAGGTCGGCATTGTCGTTTTCCCTTGTCTCTTGCCTATCGGCTTTGCGGGGGTGAGGGGCTATGCCGCGAGGCTTGCAATGGCCGAGGAGGCATTCCGCGCGGGGCGGATATCGGCAATGATGCCGTCGCTCGTGATCTCGAACGGCAGCTTCGTCGTGGCGATTGCCTTTGAAACGAGGCCGAGTTTCTTGGCTGAGATGCTGATCACGCAGGCCTTGCCAGTCGGCGAGGTGCTGAACGCCTTGTAGGAGGATGCGCCCTTCGAGTTGCGCGGGATCAGGGCAATGAAGCCTGAATGCTCGCCGGAGCCGAGCATGATGTTGAAGAACATCGGCTCGCCGACCTTCTTATAGACATCCTGAGAAATGGTGATCGCGGCTGTGCCTGGCGTGCTCTTGCTGATCCTGACCTGAACGGTGCTGATCAGCGCTGCGGCGCCCTTGAAAACCCCGCGTTCTACATCATGAAAGGCCATTGTTACTCTCCTGTCCCAAGGCGAGATTGCCGTTCGGGTGTAGGCAGTAATTTACTCCCAGCAAAAACCGATTGCAAGCAAAAAAGTTACTGCCAGAAAAAATTTATTGCGGGGGAGGGGCGGATCGCCTAAAAGAAAAAGGCTCCCGAACGGTTCACGCCGCTGGAGCCTTACGGTTGACGGCAAATTTCCTTGGCAGGTTTGCAGCCATCAACAGGTAGCATTGTTATAACGTTACGATGCCGCCGTCAATCAAAATCCTGCCAACGGGTTCCCGATCCTTCTAAAATCGGGCCGTGCGGAGATGCCGTTTCGTGGCTAACCCGCATATGAACTGGCAGACGGCAAGACACGCGGGCTAGGACGGCCCTGAACGCCCCGCAAGGGTGGATAAACGACGAAAGCGGTGAGGTCCGGCGCTAATGCCCGATCTACCAGGAGTGCGAGACCCTCAGAGCCGCCGGGAGCTTCCGGCATCATCTCGGTCGATAATGCGTGCAGTGCCGTAACAGCATACGCCTACGGAATCAGACGGGATAGATGTGAGATACCTCACCCTCCGTCTTTGCCTTGCTGTGTCTTCAGCCGGCCCTTTTCAAAGCTTTGACGACCTCAGAAATTTGGCGCTTTTCGCCTTCCGACGCGTGATCCCAAAGAGACCAGATCGCATCATTGTCATCTGGGTTGCGCATCAAAAGTGAGGCCGGGTCCGTCTGGAGCGCATCAGCCAGCAGTTCAAGCGTCGATTGTTGATACCCGCTCTGGCCGCGCTCCAGAAGAGAAAGAGCTGGGGCCGACATCTCGATGCGGTCGGCCAGCTGCTCTAATGTCAGGCCACGATATTTGCGCCACTGGCGAATGAAGGTCCGCCGGTACTGTTTGCGCTGATATCGGTCTGCCCTTTGGATCATGGAAGAGATTGTGCACTGCACTCATCGTGCCCTCCATGCAGCGCCAGCAAAAAAATAACTTGAAGTAAATTTATCTCTGAGTTAAAAGGGGTGCTATGAGCAAAGCACCGCATCCCCTCCGCGAATGGCGCAAGAGCCAGCCCAGCCCGACCAACCCCGCAAAATCCATGAGCCAGGCAGAGCTTGGCGAACTGGTCGGGGTGGGGTCGGCGCAAATCTCGCTCATCGAGAGCTGGGATCGCGGCTGCTCGTATCAGGTGGCCAAGAAAATCACGGATCTTGCCGGCGATGCGGTGTCGCTTGAAACGCTCATCACCAAAGAGGCGAGCGCTGCCTAATGCGCCACCATCATCCCCACGACGATATTCCGGAATTTCCCGCTGATCGCCTTCATGGACAGCGCGGAACCCGCATAGGCAGCTGGCCCGCTCATGACGATGCGCGCCACAACAACGCTTTCCTCGCCCTGATCGATCAAGGACCGCTGCTTGGCGAAAAAGGTAAAGCGGAAAAGACCGTCGCCCAAGTCCTCCACATCGTGCAGCCCAGAACAGAAAATATCCGGCACGATAGCCGGTTCGACAAGCGCCCTTCCCATGCTGTTGCCTCCCGCCAGCGGGGTTTTTCTTATTGCTCGCCGGCTGGACATCAGGTTCGGCCATATCGCGGTGCACAAGCAACGGCGCCATTAGCCGATTTAACAGCGATTGTTTCGCGTGGTTACCGAAGCGTTGAGGGCTGCTCATTGCCGATCACTGGCAAGAGCCTTGCGCAGATCGCGGGCGAGAGCACGCGCGACGGTATCAGGCAGAACAAGCCGGTTCACGATGCGGTGTTCCTCGCCATGCGAGACCCATGCGATCAGGCGCACTTCGCCATCGACCCGTTCTACATCGACGCCGACCGCGAACACGTCGAGGACAATCACCGGCTCAGTGAGCGGTGGGTCGCCTTCATCGGACATCAGGATTCTCCGGGGGTGGCATCATGAAGAAAGCGACATTTTTCCTCGGCCACGCTGGCGTCCGATATTGGGAAGATGCCTTTGTCAATGATGTTGAGGATACGGACGGGACTCTTATCCCTGGCCGTGTTGGCGATGATTGGTGCGTCAAGATCGACATTGCAACTGGAACCATCATCGATTGGCCTCAAAGCACAACGGCCGACATTCATTACAAGGTCTGCGACGCGGGCGAATACTGGCTCCTCGATGCCGAGGGGAACAAGATCGCTGGTCGAGAGGGGTATGTTCCCGGCGACTTCCTTTGTCACGGCGACAACGGCTTTGGTGATTACATCATTCTCAAGGTCGGCCATGACGGAAAAATAGCCAGCTACGAGCGCCCGGAAATTGTCCCGGAAGATTGGACATGGGCCGCAGCATGAGCACTCCAGACTCCAACGGCTGGCACGACATTTCGACGGCGCACAAGGACGGCTCGTGGATGTTTCTCTACTGGCCCACGATGTCGATCACGTCGTTCCCGCAAGTCGGCTTTCACATGGGCGACGAATACGGCTGGGAACTGGCCAACGATCGCGACTATGGCGAGGTGTTCCCCACGCATTGGCGGCCGATGTTCGCCCCTCCCGTTTCCCATTCGTCATCGCCCCCTCCTCCCCCAATGACGAAGCCGGCAGCTTGTCCTCCCCTCGCTGCCGGCACCATTTCAGAAGGTGACGCATGATCACCTCATTCCCCATCTTCCGGAGCGTAACTTTCGCGCGATCTACCCTCGTCAAGGATGCGTCCGGAAATAGGACGCGCGGTATCCTTGGGCCTGATTTTTTCGAACACATAATCCAACTGTCCCAAATCCGCGCGTCTGCCGTATTCCAATCCGCTAGCCAACTCCTCCCGGCTGTCGGTAAGCTGCGGACGGCGATCGAGCGAACCCGAACCCAAATCGCTCTCGCCGTCCGCGCCTTCGTCCGGGGACAACGGACGATCCAGAATTCTTGCCGGGCTCTGAGCGCCGGCAGCTCTCTTCTTCGCTCGCTCGTCCAGCACCCGCAAAAGTCGGGACGCAGCGGCTTCCATGCTCTCTTCCTCGCGCCAGTTCGGCTCCTTTCGTTGCTGATCGCTCATGAAAGCAACGTAGCAGAGGGTTCATGTCATGAGCGGCAAGTCACATGTAAAGGGTAACAAAATGTCTGTGGTCGATATCAACGATCCGATGTTTGCAGGCAGAAGCGCCAAGAAAATGGCGGCGGACCTGTTGGGGAAGTACCATCGGGGTCCCGGTGATAACATCGAAACGGCAGCTTATCGCATCCAATCAGAATGCGGAGTTGACGCAGAGATCATCATGCAGGGCTGGAACCGACCGGCGCGGGGGATGCTTACTCATCGTTGGCTCCCATTGTTTCAAGCCTGGTGCCAAGCCGGGTTTGCGAAAGCAGATGCAGCTTACGACGAGGAAAGGGCGCGCCATGAGGACTATCCGGCGCTTGTTAGGCTGGCTGATTTTGTGGCTGGCAAGAAAGCTAAGGGGTGAGTGATGAAGAACCGACTCTCCGATCTAAACAACCATCTGTTCATGCAACTCGAACGTCTTGCTGACGAAGGCATGACAGCGGAGCAATTGGCGGGCGAGGTCGAGCGTGCCGACGCCATCGTTAAGGTGGCTGACAAGATTGTCGACAATGCCCGCCTGTCGTTTCAGGCCTGTGAACTCGTCGCGAAGCATGGCGACCGCTTCATGAAGCATCTGCCAATGATCGCGGAATCGGAGCCCGCCGCCGTCCTTGACTTCAAGAAGAAGGTCGAGGGCGGATCATGAAGGGCCATTGGATAACATACAGCTCCGAGGAAATGCGGTGGCTTGAAGCCAACGTGTGATGGTGATCAGCGACTATCACAGAGCCTTCGTAGCGGCCTTCAGGCGCGAAGACGTTTCGGCGGCGAACCTCCATTCCCTACGGAAGCGCAAGGGCTGGATGACCGGTCGAACCGGATGCTTCACGAAAGGCCAAATCCCTGTGAACAAGGGCAAGACTTGCCCGCCAGGGAAGGGAGGACGCCACCCTAACGCCCGTAAGACGCAGTTCGTCAAAGGCCACGGACGCAGCGGCATTGCAGTCGACCTTTACAAGCCAATCGGCACCGAGCGGCTGAGCAAGGACGGCTACCGCGAGATCAAGATGCACGACGGCATGCCGCTGCAATCTCGCTGGCGTGCGGTTCATCTGGTCGAGTGGGAAAAGCTGAACGGAAAGATCCCAAAGGGTTTCGCGCTGAAATGTCTCGATGGCGACCGTCTCAACACCGATCCGATGAATTGGGAGTGTGTCCCCCGCGCATTGTTGCCGCGTCTCGGTGGCCGTTTTGGCCGTGGTTATGACGCCGCGCCAGCCGAGGTTAAGCCGACCATCATGGCAATAGTCAAGCTCGAACACAGCGCCCGCGAAAAGTCGAAGCGCGCAGCCTAATCCACCCACTAACAGGAAAGGAAAGCACCATGAAGTGCCAGACCATTTCGACCCTCGATGGAATATTCACCCTAGACGACAGCGGCTTCTATGTCCCGATTGTCGAACCTGATCCTGAGATATCCGTTTGGGCATTCCGCACATTCTGGCTCGCTGCGATTACGTTCTGCATCCTTGTGCTGTTTGGAGCTGGATATTGCGCGCTTCAGGCATGGCGGGCTGTGGAGGCGTTGGCAGGAATTTCAATCAACTGAGGAGCCTGAAAATGAACATGCAAGCCACAGTCAGTGCCGTTGCGTTCGCAGGCATGGAGCGGTTCCATGAGATCCCTGACGCGGCTGCAATCCTTGTAACCCAGGCAGGCGTCTACCGGCAGGTAAAACTATATCGGCGCGGCGATGAAGTCTACGCCGGGCAGGGCACCGGATTCATCCGTCTTTTCCGCAATGGTGGGACATCCACGCCGCACACCAAATATGCCGGTCTCGACTTGGCCGGCCTCAGGGCAGACGAGGACAGACTTGGGCGCCTCATCATAGGTGGCGGCAATGGTTGATCTCGCCAAGCATGCCAATATGACGGACGTCCTGACTGTGCCGCGCGCTGCGATAGCACGGTCTATCGTCGGTATGGCGCATTTTGCCTCAACTGGTCCGGCCGGTGCCTCGTGCGGTCAGTGCGAATTTTGGGTCGCCGTTCGCAAGAAGATGATCTGCGAGAAGTATCGTTCGCTCACGGGTGACGACAAGAAGGCAATCCCTGTCACAACACCAGCCTGCCGCCATTTTGTGGAGCGGCCGGAATGAGCGAGCGCATCCCGCACGACCACATGGCGCACGCGCTCGACCTTATGGTCGCGGCCAAGGTCAACTGGCTGTCTCGTTTCTCGGACGGGAAGCAGAAACGTCCAGACCATGAGATCGACCTTAAGCGCCGCGACATCGAAGTGTTGCGCCAAGCCGCCGCTGATTATCGCGCTGCCGCCTCACGTGATGCGAGGGCTGCATGACGCAGCGCAAATACCGAAATGTCCCGACAGTGATCGACGGCATCCGCTTTGCCTCGAAGAAGGAAGCATATCGGTATTGCGAATTGAAGCTACTGGAGAAGGCCGGAGAGATATCCGGCTTGAGGCTCCAGCCGCGCTATCCACTCACAGTAAACGGGCTGCACGTCGCAACCTACGTCAGTGATTTTGAGTACACCGACAAAAATTCAAACCGGCTTGTCACGGAAGACGCGAAGGGCGTTCGCACCCGCGATTTCATCAACAAGGCCAAGCTGTTCCATGCGCTCTACGGTAGGGAGGTTTTGCTTTCATGAGCATCGAAGCTTTTGCCAAGGAACTCATCCGCGCATCTTGGGAAGGTTGTGATGGCGGCGACATCATCCAAGAGATGGCCGAGAAGCATGGCCTCATCAAGAGCGTGCCATTCGATCCGGCAAAGCACACCGATGATACGGGCTATAGCGGCATCGGAGATCCATGGTTCGTCTTCGCTGGGCCTCTCGCCGGAGAAGGCGCATGACCCTGGAAGCCCGCCACGCCATTCTAGACGCTCTCCTTGCCGTCCTCGATGACGAGCATGCCCAAGAACTCATTCAGCACCGCAAGGCCAAGAAGGCGGCTCTTACGCCTATGGCCACGCGGATACTTATCAAGCAGTTCCTGCTCTACGGCGATCCAAATGGGGCCGTCGAAGAAATGATCAACCGCAACTGGGTCGGCTTCAAGGCTGACTGGATGCCGAGACGTGCGCTCCAAGCGTCCACAGGCCATTCAATGATCGATGCGCTGGCGAGGACACATTGAACGCGCTCTGTCAAATGGACTGCGGAAGAGCAGTCACAGCCAAGGGTCTATGCATGGCGCATTACCTGCGGCTGCGCAGGTACGGCGATCCTTCGCGCGGTGGCGAACTATCCGTTCGCACACGTACTAATCCAGCGAAGATAAGTGAGTTTATCGCAAGCGCTTTAGAGAGCGACATGCGCGAATGCATCATCTGGCCCTTTGGCAAAAGTGATGGGTATGGAAAATTCGGCAGCACATACGCACACCGCTTTATATGCGAGCAAAAGCACGGACCATCGCCCTCGGATATACATGAAGCAGCTCATGGTTGCGGCAATGCGTCCTGTGTGAACCATCGGCATCTTAGATGGGCTCTCCCGAAGGAAAACAGCGCGGACAGGCTAGTCCACGGCACCCATATTCTTGGGGAGAAGTGCGGCACGTCCAAACTCACTTCTGACGATGTGAAAGAAATCCGCCGGCTGCATGGGAAAGTTACCGGAGCAGAATTGTCCCGCCGATACGGTGTAGGCCAGATGCAGATTAGTCGAATTCTCCGGCGCCAAAGGTGGGGCTGGCTCGATGACTAACTACCCCGCCGTCCAAAGCCGGTCCTTGATGCCACTCAGTGCTGATGAGGCCAGAAAACCCTTAGCAATCTTGTTTGCGGCGTACCCAGACCCGTGGGTGGACAAAACCGCAAGCCATGTCCAGAGGCTCATGGACGCCAAAGTATCGGCCTATCTCCTGGCAGTGCAGGGCCTTCCAGCGTGGTCCATAGAATCTGCCGTAAAGGACTTCATACAAGGCCGCGTAGAGCGCAAGCGCCGTGACAAGCTGCCAACGGCTGAGGAAATCGCTGCAGTCGCTCGGGAGCATGTGACCGTCGAAGCAACCAAGCAGACCGCAGAGCGCGCACGTCGAGAGCAGATCGCCGAATCCCAGGCTTGGGAAGAAAAACAGCGCTGGCTCAAGACATCAGAGGGTCAGGAGCATCAGCGCCAACGTGCCGAGCGCGCTGCGTTGATCATGCGCACAGCCGCCAGAGAAGCGTGAGCAATCTACGAATCCGTGGCGACTGGGGTGCCTGGGAAGAAATTGAGGCACTAGTCCACAAAAGGAAGCAGGCAAATGCTGAACGAAAAGCAAGACGACTGGGGACTGACCCAGATCCAGTATGCGCACCGGGAAAAGCAGCGAGCGCGGGACAGGATGAGGAAGCGGATGCAGCGGGCGAAGATCAAGGCAGCGCCTCCGATGGTCTGTGAGTATCCTGTGGATAACTTTCAATGCTTTCGTCTGAAAATGCAAGATATTCAAGACCTTGATATACTGGCATATCGAAAATACGTCCCCAACAGAACAACACTCGGATTGCTGATGACGGCCAAGGGCGATGGGGACTGGATCAGCCTGCCATACGTGTCGATTTTGCAAGGACTAACACCATGAAGGCTCGAACCAAAGCGCAGAGACGAGGGCGCCCACGCAAATCAGGCCAGCGCGAGGCAAATGGCCAGCCACAGCGCGCGAGCGTGGCAGAAACGCGCCAAGGCAACATCGAAGCCCGGATGCGCCTCCACGGCCTTACCCTGGTCCAGGCAGGGGACAGGTTGGCTGGCTATGAGGTCGGGCGCCTCTACCTTCGCGGCCAAATCGACCTGGTGGATGTCGAACTGTGCGATGATTACGTGCAGACAGTCGCCCGCTTCATGAGCCTGACAAACCCACAGCATCCGTTCCCCAAGGCAATGGACTATGTGGCCACGATCAAAGGCCTGGGCGGCGAGCCGACACAAGGGCAAATCGACCGCACCCGCAAGCGCTATGAAGACTGGCTTCAGCCGCTGAAGGAATGCGACAGCCGCTCCCAGATGACGTTCCACGGCGTGGTGTTCTATGATCACCCGGCAATGATCAATTTGGCTCAGGTGAAGGAATGCATCGGAGCGCTGAGAGCGAAATTCCGGTGAAAACATTTCGCTTGCGAAACGATCGCGCCCATGTGATAAATGCACAATCCCACAAATCATAACAGCGCCTCGCAAATCAGCGGGGCGTTTTACGTTGAGGCACATAATATGGCTGAGCGTGGTCGCCGGCCCGGTTTCACGATGTCAAACGAGCACCGGGTTAAAATCCAGAACAGCAACATTCTCAACGCGCTTATTGAGCATGTTGAGGGCAAGCGCGAAATGTCGGCTACTCAGGTGTCCGCCGGGCTCGGATTGCTCAAGAAAATCATGCCGGATCTCGCGGCAAGTGCTGATGCTGGCAGTGACGGCGAACTGAAGCCCGTGAACAGGATGACGGATGAAGAGCTTGAGGCCATCGCCGCAGGCCGCAGCGCAAGAGTTGCTGAGACGGCGCCGGGCGCGAAGCAGCTTAATTGAGTATGCCCGCTATATCGAGGTGCCTGGTGCGCCCGTCTCTGAAACCGATGAGGACACGGAACAGTTCAAGCCGGTCGAGACGGTTCTAGCCCAGCATCACGAGCTTATCCTAGCGGCCACGCAACGCTGCATAAAGCGCCACAGTGGGCGAACCATGCTGTTCCTGCCTCCGGGCAGCGCAAAGTCCACATACGCAACTGTCGTCGGCCCGACGTGGGCAATGGGCAATATTCCCGGCTTCAGGGTTATCGGGGTCAGCTACGGATCGGATCTCGCTCGCAAGTTTGGCCGGCGCATGCGGTCCATCACGAAGCAAGCCGGGTTTCAGAATCTTTTTGGTACGGCGTTGAGTTCGGAAAGCAGTGCGGCGGATGAATGGGCGCTTGAGAATGGCGCTGAATACATGGGCGGCGGTATCTTGTCCGGCATAACCGGCAACCGCGCTGACTTCATCCCGATCGATGACCCATTGAAGGGCAGACAAGACGCCGATTCCGAAGTTGTCCGCAAGCGGACGCTGGAAGCGTACCAGGATGATGTTCTGACGCGTCTCAAGCCTGGCGGATCAGTGATGATCACCGAAACGCGCTGGCATGAGGATGATTTGGCGGGCGCGATCCTGCCTGAAGGCTATAACGGCGAAAGCGGCATGATCGAATGTCGCGACGGCAATACGTGGGAGGTGATCTGCATCCCCGCCAAGGCTGAAAGGGCAGATGACCCGCTCGGCCGCCAGATTGGTGAATATATCTGGCCAGAGTGGTTTCCTGCATCGCATTGGGCAACGTTCGAGCGCATCCCGCGCACATGGTCAGCGCTATACCAGCAGCGGCCAACCCCGGAAGAAGGCGACTATTTCAAAGCCGAGTGGTTCAAGCCGGTCGCAAAGCTGCCCGATCCAGCCACACTGCGGGTTTACGGCGCATCGGACTATGCGGTTACGAAGGATGGTGGCGACTTCACGGTTCATATCGTGGTCGGCGTCGATCCTGAAGACAGGATCTATCTTTTAGACCTCTGGCGCAAGCAGACGGCATCCGATGAGTGGGTGTCATCCTTCTGCGATCTGGTGATCGCGAACAAGCCGATAGGATGGGCTGAAGAAACGGGGCAGATCAAGTCTGGTGTCGGGCCGTTCCTCGAAAAGGAAATGCGCAAGCGCCGCGCCTGGACTGCCAGGGAGCAATTCCCGACCCGTGGGGACAAATCCATCCGCGCTCAGTCCATTCGCGGGCGTGCGGCACTCGCGGGCATCTATTACCAGGCAGACGCGCCGTGGTGGCCGACGCTTCGTTCCGAGCTGCTATCGTTCCCGGCCGGCAAGCATGACGATCAGGTCGACGCGTTGGGTCTGGTAGGTCAGCTTCTGGACCAGATGGTTGTGGGGCAAAAGCCCGAAACCCCGGAGAAGACGGCTCTGAAATCCGGCTATCGCTCCTACGGCGAGCGTTCGAACGGCCCTGACGTTCAGACAATTTGACGGAAACCCGCATGGCTGTACGTGAAACCACGACCGGCTTGAACCGCCGGCGCCGCGAGTTCGAATCGTATGCCACCGCAAAGGCAAACGAGATCGACGAACAGCGCCAGGCGTGGCGTTACTATCATGCTGCCCAGTGGACGGCAGCGCAGTTGAAGACGCTGAAGGACCGCAAGCAGCCGCCGATCACCTTCGATCGCACCAGCAGGCGCATTGACGGCCTCGTGGGCGTGGTGCGCAAGCTCAGGACCGACCCGAAGGCATTTCCGAAGACGCAGCAGCACGAGAACAGCGCCGACGTGGCAACGCAGGTTGTCCGCACGGTCTGCGATCAATCTCGGTTCGAGGATATCGAGGCCGAATGCGCCCGCGATGGTGCAGTGCATGGCATCGGTGTTTCCGAGCTCACCTTTCAGCAGGGCGATCACGGAGACCCTGACTTCAAGCTGGAATATGTCGATCCACGCTCGTTTTTCTATGATCCGCGTTCGATCAAGAACGACTTTTCCGATGCTCGCTTCATGGGCACCTACAAATGGGTAGGACTGGACGAGCTTGAGGAGATGGTTCCCGGCGCTTCCGAGAAGGTCGGGCAGTCGGATGATGGCACCTATACGACCGCCTTCGATACTGACCGGGAAATGCTCTGGATCGACGAGAAGCAGCGCGTTCGCCTGGTCGATCACTGGTATATCGAGGGCGGCAAGTGGCGCTGGTGCCTGCATATCGGGACAACGGAGATTGCCGGCGGTGAAGATGGCGGGGAATCGCCGTTCACCAACGATCGCGGCAAGTCGCTGTGCAAGTTCCTCGCCTTCTCCAACCTCATTGATCATGATGGGGACAGGTATGGCTTTGTTCGCCGCCTGAAAGGGCCACAGGACGCGATGAACCAGCATCGCTCCAAAGCCCTGCACATCATGAACACGCGCCAGATCAAGGTGCGCAAGGGGGCATTGGAGGACGTAGAGAAGACCCGCAAGGAAGCGGCTCGTCCCGATGGCGTGCTGGAATACACCGGCAACGCGGAAGATTTCGAGGTCATCCAGCCGGCCCAAGAATTCTTGCAGCAGACCGAATATTATCAGGACGCCAAGAACGAGATTGACCAGTTCGGGCCAAACCCGGCTTTGCTCGGGGATCTCGGGAAATCGGCATCCGGCCGTGCCTACACGATGGCTCAGCAGGCAGGATTGGCAGAGCTTGGCCCGTTCCTGAAGAACTTCCGCATGTGGAAGCTCGCGCAATATGAGGCGATCTGGTGGACGGCCAAGCGGCATTGGACAGGCGAGCGCTTTCTGCGCATCACTGACGATGAAGGCTTGGCGCAGTTCATGAAGGTGAACGGCGTTGAGTTGGACCAGTTCGGCCAACCGGCCCTGGTCAATGCTCTCGGATCGATCGATGTCGATATCGTCATTGATGAAGGCCCGGATACGGAAACCGTGATGGGCGACGTGTTCGACACGCTTGGCTCACTGGCGCAGAACAAGGTTCCGGTCCCCCCGGCCGTCATTATCGAGGCATCCAATCTTCCCGGCGAGGTGAAGAAGAAGATGCTGAGCATGATGCAGCAGCAGGACCCGGCGACGGAAGCCGCCAAGCAGCTCGAATTGCAGAACAAGGATGCGGCGAACAAGGAATTGCAGTCGCGCGCCATGCTGAATATGGCCAAGGCGCAGTCGGAAGGTGCACCTCAGGGCCAGCCCGACGATACCGCCAAGAACATGCTGGAATGGCACAAGGCGCAGCTTTCCGCGCTGACCTCTATCGAGGTTGCCCGCATCGGCGCCAAGACCGATCTGGACAGCCAGCAGATCGAACACGCGCTGGAAACCTCGTTGCATCTATCCGACCAGGCGCATCAGCGCGACATGGCGGAATTCCAAGCACAACAGTCCTTGCAGACGGCGCAGATCGCCGCCAAGGCCAAGAGTTCGTCCGCACCACGAAACGGTGCAAGGCCGGCCTGAGCCCATCAGGCGCCGCAACGCCCTCCGCGACAGTGAGAGCCACGCCATCGGACGCGACAGTCCGGGAGACAGAAAATGAGTGATCTGCCAAACGGCGCCGAAAGCGTCGACGATACCGCCTTGTTCGCCGATGTGACCGGAAGGGAAGCAGCCCCCGTGGTTGTCGAGCCCGCACCGGTCGCGAAAGAGCCTGCCACGACGACAGAGCCGAACCCGGCGCCAGAACCGGCAATCCCGCCGGCACGGCTCAGGGAAGAGGCAGAGGCACGCCGCAAAGCCGAGCGCGAGCTTGACGAATTGCGCGGACGCCTCGCTGCCATGCAGGAGCAGAAGAAGCCAGCCGAACAGCCCAAGGCCCCCGACTTCTGGGAAGACCCGAACGCGTTCGTGCAAAACTCTCTGACGCCCATGCAGGAGCAGTTCCAGCAGCAGGTTCAGGAGATGCGTGAGCATTTCTCGAAGCAGACGGCCATTGCCCAGCATGGGGCGGAAGTCGTCAAGGCCGCTGAGGATGCCGTCGAAGAGGCATTGCGCCAACTCCCGCCGGATCAACAGGCCCGCATGCGCGCCGCGCGTGGCAAGGACCTGGACCCGTATGGCGAGATGGTGCGGTGGAACAAGCAGCGCATGGCAATGCAGGAAGTCGGACCAGATCCGGCCGCCTACAAGAGCCGCATTCTTGAGGAATCGCTGAAGGACCCAGAGTTCCTGAAGCGCGCCCTTGAGGCCGCACGCGGAACAGCCACGGCAACCGGCAACACGATCACCCGTCCCCCTGTCGCTTCAATTCCCTCACTGAGCAAAGTCGGCGCCGTAGCCCTTCCTGAAGGTCAGGATGAGGCATCGGATTCCGAGTTGTTCGCCTCAATCACCAAGCGCCGCCGAGGCTGAAGCCCGGTCGCGAAATAGGAGTTAGCCTCCATGGCTCTCACCGCGAACCATCCCAACAACGAACTGGTCAAATTCCGCAAGGATGTGGCCTACGACTTCCTGCGTTCCTCGCGCTTCGACCCCTATATGGGCGATGACTCGACCTCCATTGTCGTCCGCATGGGCGATCTGGAAGCCGACGGCAAGGAAATCCGCGTCCCGCTCGTCACCCAGCTTGCTGGCGATGGCGTCGGCGCCGGCACCATGCGCGGCAACGAAGAGCAGATCGACAGCTACGGTATGCCGGTCTGGGCAGACTGGGCACGTAACGCCGTGGCCAACAACCGGGCCGTCAACAAGGAATCGTCGTTCAACATCCGTTCGACGGCGCGTTCCCTGCTTCGCGGCTGGTCCAAACGCATCGTGCGCGACGACCTCGTGGATGCGCTCCTGTCGCTGCCGACCTCGGCAGTTCAGGCCGGGCGTTTCTCCACCCCGGGCAACCGCGTCAACGGCATCAAGTTCTCGGCCGCCACCGCTGCCAACAAGAACTCGTGGGTGACGGCGAACTATGACCGCGTGGTCTTCGGTTCGCAGATGTCGAACTACTCGACCACCTTCGCAACCGCTGTCGCCAACGTCGATTCCACCAACGACAAGATGACGGCGGCTGTGGGAAGCCTGGCCAAGGATGCGGCCAAGCAGACCGGTGTCGATCCGAACAACCCGGGCGTCTACAACGGCCGGCCGAAGATCAATCCTTACATGATCGAGGATTCGGATCAGGAATGGTACGTGTGCTTCCTCGGCTCCCGCGCCTTCCGCGACCTGAAGGCCGATCCGGTGATGTACCAGGCCAACCGCGATGCCCGAAATCGTGAAAACGGCGATCCCACGAAGACGAACCCGATCTTTACTGGCGGCTCGCTGGTGTATGACGGGATCATCTACAAGGAAATCCCGGAGATCACCCAGCGCCTGCTCCTGAAGGGCGTCGGCGCCTCGTCGATCGATGTCGAGCCGTTCTTCCTCTGCGGGCAGGGCGCTCTTGCCTACGCCACGGGCCAGATGCCGCGTCCGACGCAGCTCGAGGACGGTGACTACGACTTCATCACCGGTCTCGGCATCGAAGCGCA
The DNA here is from genome assembly GCF_002294905.1 of Mesorhizobium sp. WSM4308. Classification (NCBI taxonomy): domain Bacteria; kingdom Pseudomonadati; phylum Pseudomonadota; class Alphaproteobacteria; order Hyphomicrobiales; family Phyllobacteriaceae; genus Mesorhizobium; species Mesorhizobium sp. WSM4308. The sequence continues at coordinate 21,077 of NZ_NSFW01000005.1, forward strand.
GTACGGCGTTGCCAAGATCGCCAAGGCTCCGCTCTCGGTGTCCGGCGCCACCCTCGGTTCCCTTGTGGACTGGGGCATGGTCACCGGCTTCGTCTCCGGCGTCGCGAACGCTTGATCCATCTGAGCCGGGTTTCGGCCCGGCTCTCCCTCTCCTGACAATCGAAGGACAACCACCATGGCTACTCGCCAGGATTATGGCCAGCCCCAGACGGGCGGGCAGGGCTTTGCCCGTACCAACAAGACCTTCGGCCGCCGCGTGAATTTGCTCGCGGCCGATCTCGTCACCGCCAACGTCGTCTCGGCGTTCAAGGTGCCGGCTGGCTTCGTCGTCACCGGCATCATTGCCGTATCGTCCGACGTTGACACCAACGGCACTCCAACCGTCGCGCTCAGCGTCGGCGATGCAGGCTCGTCCGTCCGTTATCTCTCTTCGTCAGCAATCGGACAGGCCGGCACATCCACACAGACGCTCGCTTCGACCGGGCTGCTCTTCGTCAACACCGCAGAGACCGAAATTCTCGTCACCGTGACGACCGGTTCGGCGACTGCGGCTGCGGGCACGCTCGACCTGTATCTCAACGGCTTCATGCTCTGAAGGAGAACCGCCATGAGCAGGATCAACGCCACCTATCGAGCGCCTGAAGGCGACAGCCCGTTTGTCGAGATGTGCGGTGTGCGCTTCTTCGATGGCCAGGCGATGCCGCTCGACAGCGAAGAGCATGCCGAACTGATCGCCAAGCTTCGCACCAACCAGCATTTCGAGGTTGGCGGGAAGAAGGACAAGGTGGAAGCCGAGGCTGACGCCGACAAGTCCGACAAGCGTGCGATGTAAGACCGAGGTCGCTCAGCATGAAAAGCCGCGAACAACTCGTCAACCGTGCCCTTCAGAAGCTGAAGGTTCTTGCCGCAGGGCAATCACCTTCAGCCGAAGACTACAAGGTCGTGGACGATGATCTTGAGCCGGTGCTGAGCGACCTCAGTTCGCGCGGTATCTACCCGTTTGGCAATCCTGATGAGATCGAAGACGAGGCGTTTCTGTACCTCGCCACCTGTTTGGCACAGTCGAGCGCTCAGGATTTCGGGCGCGATCCTGATCCCAACCAGGTCGCTTTTGCTGAGGCGCGTCTGCGCGAACTCAACACGCAAAAGCTGTCAGGCCAGCCGCTTCAGGTCGACTATTTCTGATGGCGCAGATCATTTTCCCGACCTCCACCGCGCCATCGGTCAATCCGACCGAGAATGGTGGCCGGCTCATCAACTGCTATGCCGAGAAGACACCGCAGGGCGGGCGTAGCCAGGTTCTGTATCGTCGGGCGCCGGGTTGCGACTTCGCGTTTACAGCCGGCACGGCTGGTTATCGTGGCGCGCTGCTGGACGGAACAGTCCTGTACATCGCCAACGGGTCGAAGGTCTACACCGTCACCAAATCGGGCGGGCTCTATACCGTGACGACGCTTGGCGGAACGCTTGGCGGCTCCGGTCGCGTGTTCATGGAACACAACATGCGCTCGCCAACGCATCAGATCCTGATCTGGACATCTGGCGGCATCTATCAGGTTTCGGGCAGTTCGATCGTCGCGTTTTCCGACCCCGATCTGCCGTCCACCAACTCCCTGTCCTTTCAGGACGGGTATTTCTTCCACACCACGGCCTCTGGGCAGTCCTACGCCTCTGACCTGAACGACACCAACGTCAATTCAAACAGCTTCGTCACGGCGGAATCGCAGGTTGATGGGCTGGTGCGCGGCATCCCGATCCGCCGCGATCAGGCGCTGATGGGCGACACCTCAACCGAATTCTGGTCCAACGCCGGCAATGCGACCGGCTACCCATTCACGCGCGGCCCGGTCATTCCCTATGGCTTGTGGGGACCATATGCGGTCGCTGGGCACGAGCCAGGCTTTCCCGGCCCTGTCCTCTTCGTTTCCAACGATGGAGTGACCTACAGGCTTGACGGATACGGCGTCACGCGCGTTTCAACGCCTCATCTGGACCGGCTTGTGGCAGAAGTCACCGATCGCACCACGCTTCGCGCCAGCGTCCATATCTGCGCCGGTCATTCCTTCTGGGTGCTGAAGTGCAATGACTGGACCTGGGTCTATGACCTATCCACCGGGGAGTGGCACGAGCGGCAGACCCTTGGACGCGACAACTGGCGGATGGAGGGCGGTATCAACGCCTTCTCCGAATGGCTGGTGTTCGACGATGCTTCGGCCAACGTCTACCGGATGAACGAGCGTTCTCAGCTTGAGGCCGGCAATCAACTGGTCTGGGAACTCTGGTCGACCCAGATGCACAATTTCCCGGCCAGGACATCTGTGGACAAGGCCGCTTTCGACTTCGTGCGAGGCGTTGGCATCGACCGCGGCATTTCGCCGACGCAGACGACACCGAAAGTCTCGATCTCGTGGTCCAATGACGGTGGTGTCAGGTTCGGCAATGCCCTCCTTCGCGATCTCGGCACTCAGGGCCAGCAAAATGTGCGCTGCGAGGTGAACAGAACGGGTCTGACAGGCGATATCGGCCGGCAATGGAAACTGAAGATAGCCGATCCGGTTGAGGCTGTGTTCCTAGGCGGCTCGATGTTCGGCGAGGCGCGCGCGGCATGACGATCGACAGCCCTCCACCCCTGCTGGACGCCAATGGAAAGTGGATACTCGCTGACGGGCGGCCTTCTCCGGAATTCTACCTGTATATGCGGGCGCTCGATATCGTCGCCCGGGCAACGGTGTCGATTGTCAACATCCCCGATACGCCGCTGCCTGACGAGCTTTGGAACGAGTATTTCGAAGCCGCAGCGTCGGATGAATTGATCGGGCTTACGACGGGAACGGGCAAGGTCACGTTTCGCCTGCCATGGACAGTCACCGGACTGGCGGTGCGGGCTTCGCTTGCAACCGCTCAGGCCTCGGGTTCCATCTTCACGGTCGACATCAACAAGAATGGCACGTCGATCCTATCGACGAAGCTGACGATCGACAACACGGAGAAGACATCGCAAAGCGCGGCAACGCCCGCCGTCATCTCCAATACAACCTGGACGGATGATGACGAATTCACCGTCGACATCGACCAGATCGGCGACGGCACGGCCAAGGGTCTGAAAGTCGCGCTTATCGGCCGGCGTCCGCCTCCATGATGATCGTTGATCCGTATCGGTTCGCGGGATCATCGCCGGTTGGCTGCGCATATCAGGGCTTCACCGACGATACGGCTGGCGGGGTGGGAACCACGCGAACTGTCCCCGGTTGCCCGATCGGGACGGCTATCGTCGGGCGGCACGTCTTCGCCTGGTTGTTCTGGTCGAACACCGCAGCTACCGCAACGCTGCTTTCGGCTACGATCGGGGGTGTCGCGGCGGTCATTCACGTTCAGAAGGTTTTTGCCTCCATAGGCACAAATGCCGGCTTTGCATTGATCAGTGCGCCGCTCGCTGTCGGCACCACAGCAACATTTGTCCTCAACTATTCGGACGTGGCCTATCCTCGGATACACACGTACCGGGTCACTGACCTCATATCGAACACGGCTTTTGCCTCGCAGTCGAACGGCGGGTCATCCTCCACCCAGTCCCTTAACGCATCCTGTAACACTCAGGCCGGCGGCGTGGTGTTCTTTGCCATGAATGCCGGATGGGCGCCGCTCACCGTGACCCTGACCGGCAGTTCCCAGGACTTCATGTCAGCATATGGTCCGAGTTCCAACCTGATATCGGGTGGCTTCTTCCTGACTGCGGTGGCGGAAACACCTAGGGCATTCAATTCAACGCTGACCGGTGCGGTGGTTGGTGCGCCCAATCACGCGAACCTCGTCGCATCTTTCCGATAAGGAAACCTCCCCATGTTCGGATCACTCCTTGGCGGCCTTCTGGGCGGCGTGGGCAGTCTATTCGGTGGCAGCGCCACCAAGAAGGCGGCACAGGCCAACCGGGACCAGATCAACCAATATCTCAACCAGGGCACGGCTGCGATAGACACCGGTCAACAGCAGGCCACGGGATATCTGGGACAGGTTGGCGACCTGTGGAAGAATCTGGCGAATGAAAGCGGCGGTCTCTCCGGCCTGAACCTCTATGGCGATGCGCTTGGGGTCAACGGGGATGCCGGCGCACAGCGCGCTCAGAGCGCATTCCAGGTCGATCCGGGCTATCAGTTTCAGCAGCAGCAGGGCCTTGATGCCTTGAACCGGTCGGCGGCAGCGCGCGGGCAGTTGAACAGCGGTCAAACCGGGCTTGATACCCTCACGTTCTCGCAAGGTCTGGCCAACAACTCCTATCAGCAATGGCTGCAGAACCTGAGCGGCTTTGGTGGCCAGCAGGCAGGCATTTATACCGGCGCCACGACAGGGCAGGCGGGAGCGCTGAGCGATCTGGCGAGCAGCGCGACCAACGCAGCCCAGCAGAAGGTCGATCTTTACGGCAATGCGACCAACGGCCTGATGGGCGCGAACAATCAAAAGGCCGCCGGCACTCAGCAGCAGTTGGGTGGACTTGGCGGCTTTGGGCAAGCCCTTGGCAGTCTATTCGGCGCCAAGAGCGGTTCTGGCGCATTTGGTGGGTACCTCTGATGGCGGCGATCAGCTATCCCTCGATCCCGAACTTCTATGACCCGGAAGCGGTCATGCAGGCGACGCAGCGCGGCTATCAGTCGGGCGTCGACTACAAGAACGAAAAGAACGCGCAATCCGCCTTCGGGCAGTATCTGTCCAGCCTCTATGGCCAGCAGCAGGGAGCGCCACAGGGCGTTTCTCCGCAGCCGGCACAGTTCGGGCCATCCGCACCTGTTGGAGCCGTCCAGCGCCAGCCTCTGGCAGCGCCATTGGACCCGGCAAGCGCGCGGGTTGAGGGTGCTTTCGCAGCACAGGGCCAAGGCACGTCACCAACAGCCATAGCCGGCCGTTTCCTGAAGACGGTGAAAGACGGTGGTCTGAACAATCCCTACGCTCTCGCAGCGGTTGCCGCCACGGGCAAGAACGAAAGCGGGTTTGCTCCCGAGCGTGCTTTCGGCACATGGTCCGATCCCAGCCAGTCAGGACAGGCCGGAACGTCCGGCGGCATCATGTCGTGGCGCGGCGATCGGCTGGCAAAGCTTCAGCAGTTCGCTCAGCAGAATGGCGATGACCCAAACAAGCCCAGCCCTGAGATACAGGGCAAATTTCTTCTGGCGGAAGATCCTTCGCTGATCCAGAAGCTGAACGCTGCCCAGTCGCCGGCCGAAGCGCAGCAGATCATGAACCAGGCATGGAAATTCGCCGGCTACGACCAGACCGGCGGCGAGGCTGGCCAGCGCATTGCCGATGCTCAAGCCTATGCGCCTCAGTTCGGCGGCTCCGGTGGTCCTGCACCTTCACAGCAGGCGCTTGAGAGCCTTGCGGTGGGCCAGTCGGCACCGATGGGCAATGCGCCTCAGCAAGCCCCTATGGCCGCTCCGCAGCCGCAACAGGCCGCATCCATCCTTCCCCCGCGTGAAGTCATGGCCGAACTGTTCAAGTCGCCTGGCACCCGCCCGCTGGCCATCCAGCTTGTTCAGGCGGCTCAGGGGCTCAAGCTTGACCAGAATGACCCCGAAAAGCAGATCGCCTATCAGATCGCGGTCGAGAAGCTGAAAGCTCTGCGTGACCCGCAGTCCAAGCTCATCAATGCCGGAGGCGGCTCGATCTACGACCCGAACACGAAACAGTGGATCTCGCCGCCCGAAGGCACAGGGGCGGGCAAAGGCAAGTTCGGCAATAACGTCGTCTGGGGCCAGGATGACGCCGGCAATTGGGTGGCCATGCAACCGTCCAGCGCGGGCGGTTTGGAACTCGCCCCGACGCCGAAAGGCGTAAAGCTCTCGCCTCCCGGAATGTCGAATCTTGACCTCGGGACGCAGTACGGCATGCGCGATCGAAACGGCCAGGTCATCAACACCGTGCCGATCGACAATGCAGGCAAAGCCGCTGCGGCAGCACAGGGCAAGATCGAAGGTGAGGCGAACGCCAACCCGACACGCGTTGCTGCTCAGGCTACACTCGGTTCCACTCTCAGCAGCCTTGACCGGCTGGGCAACGCCGCGCAAGACATCGCGGCGGACCCGTCGCTTGGCAGCATCACGGGTTGGAGAGGACTCATCCCGAACCGCCCCGGCGGCCAGGCTGCAAGCGTCCAAGCCCGACTGAACACCATGAAAACCCAGATCGGGTTCACGGTTCTTCAGGCCATGCGCGATGCATCCAAGACTGGTGGCGCCTTGGGTGCCATCTCCGATCGCGAAAACGAGATGCTGCAAAACGCGTTGGCCTCTCTCGACCAGGCGCAGTCGGAGGATGATCTCAAGCGCGAGCTTGGCAAGATCACCGACTATGTGCAGGGTGCCAAACAGAGGCTGCAAAGCGCATATGAGCAGACATATGGAGGGCAACCTCAAGGCTCTGGGACCACGCAGCCTGCCGGGGACGGCTGGCAGGACCTTGGCAACGGTATTCGCGTGAGGAAGGTCCAGTAATGGCCCGTTTCCAGTTCGATACGCCGCAAGGCCGCTTCGAGGTCGAGGCACCGGATCAGGAAAGCGCTATCGGTGCGCTGAAGGGTATGCAGCAGCCTCCTCAGCAGGACAAGGCGCCCATCCAGTCGCCGGCTGGACCTGAGCCACAGCAGCCACAGCAGACCTATGGCGGCGCGCTTAACACATGGCTTGACAACGCAATTTCGGGCATCCCGATCGTTGGCCCGGCGATCAAGAAGGGCTCCGACTATCTCGGCACCGAGGTCATTGGCCTGGCAACCGGCCAAGACCCGGCACAGATGCGCGCCGATATCGAGGCGAGGCGCGCGCAACGTGACGAGCAATATCCAGCATCCGCCATTTCGGGAAAGCTTGGTGGCGCCATCGCCAGCACAGGCGCTCTCGGGGCGACTGCCGGCGGTGCTGAGGCGCTTGGCGTGACCGGGAATAGTCTGTTGGGGCGCATTCTGGCGTCGGGAGCGTCCAATGCGGCTATTTCAGGAGCCGATACGGTTGCGCGCGGCGGTGACGGGAAGGACGTTCTGAACAGCATGGCGATCGGCGCGGGAACCGGTGCAGCCATCCCGGCGGCCGGTGCGGCGGTTCAAGCCGGTTTGAGTGCAGTCGGGAACCGGATTGCGCCGCTTGTCAACGGGATCATCTCGCCTGTCGGCGAAGCCGAGCGGCGTGTTGGAATGGCTATGGCCAGGGATCAAGCCGCCAACCCCGGCAATCTGGTTAGCGCAGCCGATGAGGCTGTAGCACAACAGGCGGGCGTGCCTCTGCTCAATGCTGATCGCGGCGGCGAAACGACACGAGCTCTCGCTCGATCTGTGGCGAACCAATCGCCAGAGGCCCGCGCCACTATCGACAAGGCGGCGAATGACCGTTTTGCCGGCCAAGGCCAGCGTGCTGCGGATTTCATCCGACAGGTTACCGGTGGGGCCGTGGATGATCTAGGCTATCAACAGGCTATTCGTGACACGGCCAGACTTGTGAACAAGCCTGCCTATAACAAGGCTTTCGCCAGCCCGGCCGCACAGCAAATGTTCAGCCCTGATTTGCAGGAATTGATGCAGTCGCCGGCAGTTCAGCGCGCGGCGCGCATGGCGGTCGGTCGAAGCGCTAACCGTGGCGCTGTCGACGGCTTCAAAGCTGTGGAAAACCCATTCCACCAAGCGCCCGACGGCACTTTCAAGCTGAAGCAGACGGCGGACGGCAAGTTGGTGGCGCCAACACTCCAATTTTGGGATCAGGTAAAGCGCAACCTGGACAGCGAAATCGGTAAGGCCAGCCGCGCTGGTGACAATACGCTGACCGCAGACCTGACCGCGCTCAAAGGGAAACTGGTTTCAAGCCTCGATGCAGCGGTCCCCGCCTACAAGGCTGCTCGACAGGGTGCGGCTTCGTATTTCGGCGCGGAGGATGCGCTCGACGCCGGCCGCAAGTTCGTCAACACGCCGCGTTCCATTCCAGAGGCAAAGGCGGCCTTTGATAAATTCGCACCGGCAGAGAAAGCAGCCTTTGGCACTGGCTTCGCGTCGGAGCTCATTGATAAGATCGGCGCCATTGACGATCGATCCAATGTCATTTCGCAGGTGTTCAAATCGCCCGCAGCGCGCGCGCAGATCGATCTTGCTCTTGGGCCGCAGAGGGCTCGCCAGATCGAAGCCTATGTGCGAGTTGAGGACTTGGCCGATAGGTTGCGCGGCGCTCTGGGCAATTCGACCACCGCGCGCCAGTTGGCTGAGATGGGCATCGGGGCGGGGGCCGGCTATGCGTTCGGCGGGCAGGACTGGAAAAGTGCGACTGCCGGCGCCGCCCTCGCTGCTGGCGCACGCTACGGGTCAAAACAGATCGATCAGCGCGTGATGCAGCAAGTCGCCAAGATGCTTGCCTCGGATGATCCAAAGATTCTGCAAAGCGCCATCAAACAGGCGGCGGCGAGCCCAACCTACATGAAAGCGCTTGAAGATCTGAGCGGACTATTGGCGGCGCCAGTTCGCGGGACTGCGATAGCGGTCAATCACTGAAGCCAACTCATCACCCACGCGCCGAAACCAAACGCTTCATGAGCTTTTAGCCACCAACCGATCGGGATGATGATGGCGGTGGCGATCAGATAGCTGACGAAGGTCAGCAATTCGTCCTTGTCCATCCCCAGCATATAGCACCCAACACCGAGGTTTTGAAGATGTCCATTCTCTGGGAACGGAGCCTGGTGCCGTGGCTTGATGCAGACGGCGACCCCTACAGCGGTGCAAAAGCCTATTTCTACAGCGCCGGCACGCTGACGCCGATCGTGACGTACACTGATGCCGAGCTGTCGATCCCGAATCCCTTCCCGGTCCCAGCGAACTCCGGCGGGATGTTTCCGCCGATTTTCCTCCCCGATCTGACGATCTACCATCTTCGCATCCAGGATGCCGGCGGCTCGACAATCTGGGATGTGGACAATATCCAGGCGCCTACGACGGTAGTGCCCGCCCCGCCCAGCGGTGGCACGGCGGCGGAATTTCTGCTCAATACTGGAGACCTCAAGTCTGCATGGCGCGCGAGCACGCCTACGGGCTTCGTGCGATGCAACGGGCGAACGATCGGCAATGCGACCTCTGGAGCGACAGAGCGAGCCAACGCTGACACCAGCGCGCTATTCCAGTTCCTGTGGACCGAAGACGCAACACTGACCGTCTCTGGCGGTCGTGGTGCTACTGCCGTTGGCGACTATGCGGCATCAAAGGCGATAAGTTTGCCTGACCTTCGCGGCCGCGCGCTGTTTGGTCTTGACGGCATGGGCGCGGCATCAGCCGGACGCGTCATAAACGGCGACACGACAGGCGGAAATTCCAACGCCCTTGGTGGCTCCGGCGGCGAAAACAGACACGCCCTGCTAACTGCAGAACTGGCGTCTCACACGCATACCGGCACGACGAACAGCGATGGCGCCCACGCCCACAACCTCAATGGCCAGACCGCTTTCGGCGGCGCGGCGAGCTTGGCTGTGTGGGGTAACGGCAACCGCACCGATGGCGGCACGGTCACCCAGACAGCCGGCGCCCATACCCACGCCTTCACTACCGACGCAAGCGGCTCGGGAACGGCGCACAACAACATGCCGCCCTTCGCCCAAGTCCAGTTCTTCATCAAGCTCTGAGGCCGATATATGTCCAAAGGATTTGTTATCACCTCAGGCGAAGATTGGGCAGAAACCGCCCAAGTCACCGATGACACCACAAACGGCCCGCTGACTGACATCGATACGGCACTCATCGAGCTTCAGGTGCAGGACGCCTGCCAGAAGGTCGTGCTGGGCGCATCGAGTGCGGATGGTTCGATCACCAAGCCCGCATCAGGGCAGTTCACATGGCGGTTCACAGCCGCTCAGATGGCCGGTTTGCCATCCGGGGCAACCTACAAAGTCGCCAGCCGCATGACGCTTGGCGGGAAAGTGACCAGCCTGTTTTTGGCTGAGCTGGTCGTTCGGGAAACGGGGTTCACCTGGCAATGACCTTTTCCGTTCGTGTCCAGAAAAATCCGGCCTTCAGCTTGCGGGTGCTGCCGCGCGCCATCCCGTTGGATTCGACGATTGCCATAGGCACCGTAACCACGCTGCCGGCCGGAAGTCTTGCCACCGTCAGCAACGTCGGCACGCCAAGTGCCGCCGTGCTCAATTTCGGACTTCCACAAGGTGCGCTGGGTGCTCCGGGACTCCTCCAGGCTGTCGTTGCCGGCGCCAATATCTCCGTCGACAACACCAACCCGGCAAGCCCGGTTGTCTCCGCTACTGGCCTTCAGCCTCTCGACTCCGATCTGACAGCCATTGCAGCCCTGACGACAACCGCCGCCGGTAGAAATATACTAACGCTCGCGAGCAATGCGGCCATCCGTGACGCCCTTGATGCTCCGGTTTACGTCGCGAACCGCACCGCGCTCGCCGCGCTCAGCGTTGTCAATGACACAGTTGCGATCATTTACAATGAAGGCGGCCGCAACGGAACGTTCCTGTTCTCGTCCAGCAATCTTTCGACTCTGGTTACCGCCGACACCGCTCAGGGTGTCTATGTAGCGCCTGCGAGCGATACCACTGGCGCCAGTGGCGCTTGGGTTCGAAAGAACGACGGCAAGGTCTTTGCTACATGGTTCGGGCTTGATCCGGCCGCAACGGCCACAGCCAACACCACGGCCTTGACTGCTGCTTTTAATTTCGCCCGCACATATACCGGTGCCGTGCATATCCCCTCCGGCGACTACAACCTGAATGCCGTCTCGATCACCATGACCGGCAACTCGGATGCGCTCCACATCACGGGTGACGGCTACGGCAAAACCAATCTGCGGTGGAACAACACCGATGGCATCACTATCACGATGGTGTCCAGCCCGTGGTGGTTCATGGGGGATGCCTCGGGGCCTGGTAACGCGGTAACCGTAAAGGGCCTGTCCTTCATTCAAGGGGCCACCACCGGAGCCGTTGGCAAGGCGCTTGCCGTCAACGGGCAGAACCTTGGGGGTCGCCCAGCCCCGTTCTTTCTGGCTAGCGAATGCGTATTCCGCTCCAACAAATCGGTGACGGCATGGGCCAAGGGCATTGAGCTAACCTCAGTCTCGTCGGCCACGATTGAAAAGACCTACTGGTATGGTGCCCTCTCTACGCCAACGCTAGGGACGTTCATCGATCTCATCGCGTCAGTCGGCAAGGATGCCTCCCCCTACCATATCCGAGGGTGCGAGGCCTACTTCTTTGGCACTGCCGTCAATGCGGGATCATATGTTGAAGGCGTCCACGTCACGGATTGTGACTTTGTGCAAGGCACCTACGGCGTGGTCTGGGACGGCACTACAAGCGGTGGCGAGGCTCAGCTGTGCATGACCGGGTGTCATGTAAACGTCACTACGAGGGGTGTGTGGCTGACCAAGGTTTTCTGGAGTCAGATCACCAGCAACCTGTTCTTCATATCTGGTACGGATCAGATCGCTATCCATCTGGTTGACAGTTCCTCGACCACCATCTCCGGCAATGCTACGTCGGTGGCTGGGACGAATGGTACTGGCGTCAACATGCAGGCTGTCACGTACCCGGCCGGGAACTATTCGGTGCGTGCGTCAACCATCACCAATAACGTGTTCGAAGATGGCGGCATAGGTGTAAGTCTAAGTGCAAACGTCAGGAACGTCACCGTCGCAAACAACAAATGCGACGATGGTACGACCTCGGAAGTGATCGACGTGTCCGGGCTAAACTACGTTTACGACAGCAAGCGCACCGCTATTGTACCGGTTGCTACCGGCACCGCAACTGCTGGCGCGGGCACCTACACGGTTCAGTCTGGTTGGCATAAGCGCTGCGGCGACCATGTGGAGTTCAGTCTACAGCTTACGTGGACGGCACACACAGGGACGGGCTCAATGCGCGTCTCATGGCCTAGCATGTACACCCCATCCTCTGTACCAGCGGGAAGTGCGTGTGCCTTCTACTGCACCGACCTGACGTTTACCGGCGTTCCGCAGGCTGTCATCGGTAGCGGTAACGCGTCGATCATTCTACGTCAGGCCACCACAGGCGGCGCGGCCAGTGACATCCCGGTTGACGCTTCGGCGTGCACCATGATCATAAGCGGGAAGTATCCGATCGGTGCCTAGGCATAGCTATATATCCACCGCCGCGCAGGCTTTTCGATGAACATGAAGGAGAGCCATGACACGGCAGTGGTGACGACCAGCGCCACGGCCATGAGTAACAGCGGGGCTGTCTTGTAGATAGGCAGTTCCCGCAGGACGAAGTGCACCGGCATGTGCAGCAAGTATACGGAGTAGCTAATCGTGCCAAGGAAGATGGCCAGTCGACTGCCCAGTATACGTGTGGCCCACCGCGAGTTGATCACAAGTAGGACCGTTGTCGGGACCAGCAGCATATATGCCGATGACCCCCACATCCCTGTTGGCTTAAAGCCTAGGGCCACGCTCACCTCAGGCAGCGCAACGACCAGCCCGATAAATGCTGGGATGACCAAAAACTCTATCAGGCGTGCGTAAGGCACCGTGATCATGGACAGTACAAGGCCAGCCGCGAAGTACGGCAGGAACGATTGGAGCAGGACCGGTGTCTCTAGCCAGAACGCCTGGTTCAAGGCGGCAACAACGAGCAGCAGCAGAATGGTCGTGTTACCGATCTTGCTGAATGCCCACCATATGGCCGGGAACAGCGCGTAGAATTGGACCTCGGCGGGGATTGTCCAGAGCACGTTGGCGCCGCGCCAGAACAGCAGGTAGCTCCACACGTTGCCGATGTAATAGAACGGCCAGACGCTACGGGTGTTGGCTACGAGGGGAAGCGCAAAGCTCACCAGAACCACGACGTAGTAGAGCGGCACAACGCGGGCGATGCGCTTGACGTAGAAGGAGCGGATGTTCTCCAACGTGAAGGGCGAATGCATGTACAGCTCGCCCATGAGGAAGCCGGATATCACAAAGAACAGCATCACGCCGACTTGGCCCGCGAGATGCAGCGCCCCCAAGATCGATTGGCCTGGATAGGCGACAGGCGACGCCGACCCGATGTAGTGGGAAACGACCACCGTATAAGCCGCCAGCCCTCGAAGACCGTCGAGCGCCACGTATCTCTGGATTGTTTTGGTTGGGGTCTCTGTTCCGACCGCTTTCAGCATGGTCGGTCTCTACCTGAAGACGAGGTATCCAGCAACCCGCAAGTAAACCTGCGCGTGTGCTAATTGGGCTTCCTCAATACGTTCAACACTACATCAGCATCGTTAGCTGAGCCAGGCTTCAGCACTTCCCAAACGCCATCTGACCGCTTGAGCACACCGCCGTCAAAGGTGTGGATCTCGCCGGCTTTCTCGACCACCTCAGCCCGGTAGGCTTCGCGCAATTCCAGCCACGGCTTTGGCAGGCTGAACCAGTCACCTTTTTTCATAGAAGGGATACCCTAATGGACCTGAAGACGGGCGACACCCGGCTTATCATAGACGCGTGCAAAGCGGATGGCTTGCAACGCAGCCAAGCGGCCTATGTGCTGGCCACGGCATATCACGAGACGGCCCATACCGTGAAGCCGATCTATGAGCGCGGGGCAAAGGCATACTTCAACAAATACAAGCCGGGAACCAAGATCGGGAAGGCGCTTGGCAATTCTGTCAAGGGCGACGGCTATCTGTTCCGGGGCAGGGGCTACGTCCAGCTGACGGGCCGCGCAAATTACGCCAGAGCAGGGAAAGAGCTTGCCATTGACCTGCTCCGGCAACCCGACTTGGCGCTGCTCTCAGCGAACGCCGCGCAGATCATCGTCCTCGGCATGGTCGAAGGGTGGTTCACCGGCAAGAAGCTGTCCGACTATATCAACTCGGCCAAATCGGATTTCGCCAACGCGAGGCGCGTCATCAATGGCACGGACAAGGCAGATCTGATCGCCGGCTATGCCAAGCAGTACGATACGCTGTTGATCGCCGATGGTTATGGCATCGCCGCGCCGCAGGAAGCCACACCAGCACCCGTTCAGCCTGCTCCGGTCCCACCGGAGCCGGAAGCGCCTGCCGCCGCTCCTGTGGCCCCGCAGCCAGCACAACGGGAGCCGCAGCCTTTGCCTCCTCCCGCCAGCAAGAAACCAGCCGCAGCTGGCATCGTCATCCTGATCGGTGCGGCTATTGCCGGATTTTGGCACCACATCGTCAACGCCTTCTGGAGCATCTTCTGATGAAATGGCTCAATACCAACTCAGTTCACAACGCAATCAATATCCTGATCACCCTTGTGGCTGGTGGCGCGCTTGCCGGATTCGACTGGACGCTGTTCGGCGTCGGGGACAGCGTGGCGCTGAAAATCACCGGCGGCCTGGCGCTGCTGAAACTCATCATCAACGCGGTTCGTGATGGCCCGGCCGGCATGGTCGCGCCGCCACCGCCAGCAGAGGAGAAGTGAAAATGATCAACGGCCTTATCGCATTGCTCATAGCCGTCATTGTCGTCGGCATCATCGCTTGGTTGGTCACGTACATCATCGACATGCTGCCGATCGATGGCCCGTTCAAACAGATCGCCAAGGTTCTGGTGTTGCTGGTGGCGTTGCTCATCATCCTGTTGAAGGCGTTGCCCTTGCTCGGGCTGGGTGGCGCGTTGTGACCGCGCTGCTCCTCCAGTTCTGGCCCTATCTGCTGGCAGGCGCCGCCGCTCTTGCTGCGCTCTGGAAAGCCTACTCGGCAGGCGCGGCCAAGAACCAGGCGAAGCATGATGAGGCCGACGCTGCCGCACGCAGCCAGAGCCAGAAGATCGATGACGCAGTGGCAAGCAGACTGCCAGATGACAATCGCGCGAGGCTGGATAGATGGTCAAAGTCCTGACGCTGGCACTCTTGCTTGTCGCTGCCGGCTGCACCACGACTGGTGGCAGCTTCTGCGCCGTCGAGCATCCCATTCGTCCCACGAAGGCCGAAGTCGCAACGCTCTCCGATGCTTCGGTCGCGGCGATCCTGGCTCACGATGAAAAGGGCGCCACCCTGTGTGGTTGGCGTCCGTAAGCAGCAGTGCATTGCGAAAAGGGCTCCCGGGGCATGATTGAGAATGGCAGTGAGAGAAAACTCCCTCGAAGACTTCTCGATCTTGATGAGGAGACAGTCGGATGGCTGGACAGGCTGACTACCGAAGAACGAACGGCGCTCATCTGGGCAGGACATCTGCCAAAGTACAAGCGGGACCGCCTGGACCTGTTCCTGGCACTCGAGCGGGAGAAGTTCGAAGCCGGCTTTCAGGTCGTCGAGCTGTGGACGAAGGTAAGCTGGATCGCCAGAACGTCGACCAAACTCCTGCTGATCGTGGCGGGGACGCTGGTCGCGATCAATCAGGTGCTCGCCTACTTCGGCTCTTCCGGAGGAAAGCAATGATGCTGCGCCGGTCCTGGGATGGCTTCTGGCGCAAGGTCGACGTGCCGGCGGCAACGGTCTTCATCATGGCCGCTCTGGCCGGTGTGGGGCTGGCCAGTGCTGTTTCCTCGGTGCTGGACAGAGAGCCGCCGACTGCCTTCGAAATGGCCGTAGCCCTGACGCCAAAGGTTCCGCAGGGAGGAGTCCTCGACGTCCAATACATGGTTGTACAGAACCGTTTATGCCCCGCTACGGTTGACCGGTTCATAACCGATGCTGATGGGAACATCCATGTGCCGTCCACCTACACAGTCGGCAAACAGGCGCTGATCGAAGGATATCCGCCGGAGGGACGAGAGAGTTACCATCGATCCGTGACCGTCCCCCTGGCGGCATCCATTGGACCGGCAAAGTACGATGCGCGCTTCACCTACACCTGCAACATCATGCAGAAGCTGGCCTATCCGATCATCGTCGACGCGCCACCGATCCGCTTCATGATTACAGCGGCGCCCGCCTCCGTCGCGCCATTGACGCCAGACCCGTAGTTCCTCCCGAGCGCTTATCCGCTCTACCTATGGCCCTGCTGGCTTCGGCTGGCGGGGCCTTTTGTCGTTTGGGAGGTTGCCGGATTCGATGGAATTTGGTATAAGAATGCTGGGACTTAGCGCGAGTGACTTCGGTCTGTCTGCGGTGCGACGTAGACCCTCGCACGGGTAGCGCGGTCCTTAATATTGCATAGCCGGGGCCGGCCTCTGAGGTTGCCAAGCTTCCTCACGCTCCCCGGCTCAGTCATTGCCTTCCTCCCCGCCGCGCCCAAATATCCCCGGATGCCAACCACCTACATCGTCTCAGCCTACGATACCAAAGAGAAGGTATGGAAGACTGTCCTGGCTACAAGAGATAGAGATGAAGCAGAAGCCATGAAGGCGGCTATGGAACAGGATTCGGTGAAGGCGCGGATTGAGACGTTTCCGAGATGGAAGATGCGGTAGCGCCGAACTGGATGGCTCCAGCCGCGCGCCCAGTTCCGCCGCAGTGGCCACATGCGGGGCTGTCAGGGCCACCCATAATGCCGTGATGACCGCATGTCCCATTGCAGTGCTCGCATATCGCGGCTTCTGGCACTTCGGGCTTCCAGACGCCAGCCTTCCGCAGAACCTTTAGTTTCTCACGCTCTGCTTGCGCGGCGCGGTCAAGGCTGAGCCTGAGCGCGTCCATCAGGCGAACAACCGTAGTGAAGCCAGGATCGCGGACCTTCCCGGTTTCAATCTGCGAAATAAGCGCGTTCGAAACGCCGCTGGCCTTTTCCAGATCGCGCAGGGTCCAGCCCTTGATCTCGCGGGCTATGCCGATAAGTTCACCTAGCCTCATAGTTTCCCCCTTTAGGACCGGCGGGTAGGCGGCAATGCTCGCCTTGATCGGCATGGCAATTGAGGCATTCACCCATACCGCCGACGAGTTGCGTTTCGCAGCGACGGGGAGGATGGGTGCATGAGCCGTCACAATCACCGGGGTAGTAGCAAGTGCATCGGCCATCTTTCTCACGCTCCTGTTCAGGCGTGATGTCACAATATCCGCTGTCAATGAGGTGATCGCCGAAGGTGATGCCCATTGCCTTCTCCTTTGCCGAAGTATATCTTATTCCATTGAAAACGCTATGAAATTCGTCAAAAAGCTCCCAGCCAAACCAGCACCTGATAAACCACCCCGATAGGCAGGCCTACAGCCACTATCAACAGGATCAGGGAAACGTCTCCGGGAAAGCGGCTCATGCTCGCTCAGATTCCTTGTGCGCTACGCCGCCGAAATTCATCAGGTTGTAGTATCCGCGTAGATAGCTCTCATCCTCTGTGTTCGTGACATAGCTGTTGAAATGTACCGTCATCTCCCATACACGACGGTCAACGACAGTGACTTCCGACCAGTGCCAGCCGAAGACAGGGAAGTCGTCGTTCAAATAGCACTGGATCGCATAGAGCCGCTGCTGACCGTCGATCAGCAGATTATCGAAGGGAGAACCCATATCCGCCTGGTTGTAGGTGTATGTCCCAAGGCTGATGCCGCGCCAAGCGCTTTCGATGAAGGAGATCTTCTGCGCATCGGACCACACCAGACCGCGCTGCCATGTTGGCAAGCAGTAGCCCATGACAGTGCGCAGCCCGAGCGGATTTACACCTCTAGGGTTTTCCTTCCATTCTCGTAACTGCATCATTGGCGATGCCATCACTGAGGCGAAATGCCGGCCGAGGTTTATACGTTCAGGCATCTTGCGGCTTGCGGTCATCTCAGAGACGAATGTCCCCGGTGACAAAAACTGCACGAAATGCTTTTCCATTGTCATCTCCTATCGGCTGTGCCGGTTTTCGTGCGTCCGATGTCCACTGATTGTTCTCGTATTTCCGAGATTTCTCAGGTGACATAATGCAGGAAAATCAATGGGATGGCTTGGCTGGGGAACCTGGATTCGAACCAGGACTAACGGAGTCAGAGTCCGTGGGTCTACCGTTAACCTATTCCCCAGCAGGCGCGGTATGAACCGCGCGGGCCGAACGGCTGAGCCGCTTGAGCGCTGCCTTGTAGCCACCAGCGGAAAATAGTCAAGCCTGCTCTGCGGTTCAATCGCTACGTTTTGACAGCTGGGTTTCATACGCCGGGGTTCAGGTGCGCGGGGGCGGGCACAAAATCCAATCCGCGCCTCAGCTCTCCGTCCGACTGAACTGCGAACGCTCGAAGAACAGCACCACGCCCAGGCCCAGAATCAGCGGGATGATCAGGTAAAACAGCCGGAACACCAGCAGCGCCGCCAGCACGCCGACCGGCTCCATGTCGGAAAGCCCGGTGAGGAACACCACCTCGAACACGCCAAGGCCGCCCGGTGCGTGCGAGATCTGGGCGACCGAGAAGGAGACGAGGAAGACGCCGAGCACGACGAAATAGCCGGGATTGTGCGCCTCGGGCAGGGCGAAGAAGATGATCGCCGCGGCGGCAATCAGTTCGATCGGGCCGATCAGCAATTGCCTGGCGACGATCGGCAGTGCCGGATAGTGCAGTTGGAATCTGGCGATCTTCAACGGGCGCAAATGCAGCCAGCTGCCGAAGATGTAGGCGGCGACGAGGAGCAGCATCGCGATGCCCGCCGCTTCCGACAGGCCATGATGGGCGATGCCAGAGAAGCGATCGATGATCTGAGGCTCGAACACCAGCACGAGGCCGGAGGCGAGAATCGTCGACAGCACGAAGGTGATCCAGCAGATCGCCACCAGCACGCCGACATCCTGACCGGTCAGCCCCCTGGTGCCATAGGCGCGGTAGCGGATGACAGCGCCCGAAAACACCGATCCGCCGATATTGTGCGACAGCGCATAGGTGGTGAAGGAGCAAAGGGTCACGAACAGCCACGACACACGCTTGCCGATATGCAGCAGTGCGATGTGGTCGTAGCCGGCGAGCGCGGCATAGGCGATGACGGAACTCAGCGCCGCCAGCACCCAGCCGCGGGTTGGGATGGCGGCGAGCCCATCCCAGACATCGTCGAGCGAAATACCGCGCAGTTCATGCCAGAGCAGCAGCAGCGAGAAGATCACCGCGGCGATGCCGACGACCGGCCAGAAATAGCGTTTCCAGTTCATTGCCTGACTGCCATGCGCTGCGTGCCCGCGTCCTTTTCGCTCGATGGTGGGAGGCCGGCTGCCCGGTGACTTCCATTCATTTCAGAAATGCCTCATCGAAGCCGGCTATTCAACCGCGAACACTCGTCGCGCTGGCCGCCGGCAAGATCTGCTCGCACCGAGGCGGCGCAAACGGCGGGGATAACGCATCGGCTTCGACCAGCATTGTCCTCGCCGGCATCCGCGCTACCAGTCCAGCCTTGCCGGTACATTACGCGGTAGCTTAAAAAGGCCGTCCGCGCCCAGCCGGCAAAATTCGGCATGCGGCTCTTGGTGATCGGCCACGGCACTGTTAGTCTGGCGGCAACTTGAAACATGCCAAAGCGCCTGCTGCGTCCTTCACCGGTTCGCGCGGCGCCGGAAGGAACGACAGTGGAAGACCGCGACACCGGCGCAGGCGCGTCGGAGGTGGGCGCGTCCAGCGCTTCCCCAGGGCCATCGGGCTCGGGGACAGCCGGTTGGCAGAAACGCCGCCCGACGGAACCGCGCTCCGCCGGTGGGCAGGCGGGTGACGCGACCCATCACCAGAAGGGCAAGCCCAAGAAGCGGCGCAAGCGAAGGCGCGGGCGCAAGGTTTTTGCGCGCGACGAAACGCAGGGCAATCGAGCGCCGGTGCCAGGCCAGGCTGTTCCGGCTTTGGAAGCGAAGCTGCCGACGGCGCCGGCAGTCTCCCCCACCGCTCCCGCGCCACGCCCCGAACAGGGCACGCGCCGGCCGCCGGTGCATGAGCTGCCGGTCTTCGCGGCCCTTGACCTCGGCACCAACAATTGCCGGCTGCTGGTCGCCGTTCCCACACGGCATGGCCAGTTCCGCGTCATCGACGCCTTCTCACGCATCGTCAGGCTGGGCGAGGGGCTCACCGCCAATGGCCGCCTCGGCCAGCCGGCGATGGATCGCGCCGTCGAGGCGCTGAAGATCTGCGGCGACAAATTGCGCGGCCGCAAGATCAGGAAGGCCAGGCTGATTGCCACCGAAGCCTGCCGCTCGGCGGAGAACGGCGTCGAATTCCTCGAACGCGTCGAGCGCGAGGCCGGCCTGAAGCTCGAGATCATCGACCGCCAGACCGAGGCGCGGCTGGCGGTTTCCGGCTGCGGCTCGCTGGTCGAGCGCGACACGCAGGGCGTCGTCCTGTTCGACATCGGCGGCGGCTCTTCGGAGATCGCGCTGATCGATCTCACTGGCCGCCGTTCGCCGCGGCTCGCCAATCATATCGTCTCGTGGACGTCGCTGCCGGTCGGCGTCGTCTCACTGGCCGAGCGCTTTGGTGGCCGTACCGTGACGCGCGGGATCTTCGACGCCATGGTCGACGACGTCGCCAGCCGTTTGGCGAGCTTCGACGGCCGCGACCGGCTGAGCCACCTCAAGGCCAACCCGAATTTCCATCTGCTGGGCACGTCCGGCACGGTGACGACGTTGGCCGGCGTCCACCTCGATCTCGAGCGTTACGACCGTCGTCGGGTTGACGGGCTGTGGATGGACCGCGACAGCGTCGACCGCATGGTGGAGCGACTGGTCGGCTGGGATTTCCAGCAGCGCTGCGCCAACCCTTGCATTGGCGCCGACCGCGCCGATCTGGTGCTGGCCGGCTGTGCCATCCTCGAAGCGATCCGCGCCGTCTGGCCTTCGGAGCGGCTGCGCGTCGCTGACCGCGGCCTGCGCGAAGGCATATTGAGCGAGCTGATGGCCGATGACGGCGTCTGGCGCAACGATGGGCGTGGCCGTCAATGACCAAGAAACCGGAAAATCCAGGATCGGCCGGCATTCGCGTGCTGAAGACGCGGATCAAGAAAAAGAGCGGCCTGAAGGAATCGTCGCGGCGCTGGCTGCAGCGCCACATCAACGATCCCTATGTCCAGCGCTCGAAGGCTGACGGCTATCGCTCGCGCGCGGCCTACAAGCTGATCGAGATCGACGACAAGCACCATTTGCTGAAGCCCGGCATGAAGGTGATCGACCTCGGTGCCGCCCCCGGCGGCTGGTGCCAGGTCGCGGCCGCGCGCACCAAATCGACGGCGGAAAATCCGCATGTCGTCGGCATCGACTATCTGGAAATGGATGCCGTGCCCGGCGCACCGGTGCTTTTGATGGATTTCCTGGATGCGGATGCGCCGCGCAAGCTCGCCGAGACGTTGGGTGGGAACCCGGATGTCGTGCTGTCCGACATGGCGGCACCAACCACCGGCCACAAGCGCACCGACCACATCCGCACCATGCATCTGTGCGAAGTGGCGGCCGATTTCGCGCTGTCCGTCCTGAAGCCGGGCGGCCATTTCCTCGCCAAGACTTTTCAGGGCGGCGCCGAGAACGAACTGCTGTCCATGCTCAAGAAGAATTTCCGCTCCGTCCACCACGTCAAGCCGCCGGCCTCGCGCGATGAATCGGTCGAGCTTTATCTGTTGGCAAAGGACTTCAAAGGGCGAGAGTCCGTTCCGCCATCAGGCGGATCGGAACGTCCAGTGGACGTTCCGAAGGACTCGAGCGCCCGGAACCATAGCGAAGGGCCGGGGGACGCTGACCGCTGAGCTGGCCCTCACTCGCCCGGCGATCTCGCCGGTTCCAGCGTCTTGGGCGTCGTCAGCCGGCCATGGCCGGAGACGGCATTGCCGGCATCGGGCGCCAGCCGCATGAATAACAGCGACGCCGCCGCCGATACGGCCGCCACGATGAAGAAGGCGATGTGGAAATCGCCCAGCGTCAGCGGGCCGCCATGGATCGAGGTCGAGACTTCCAGGATGCCGCCGGCCAGCGCCACGCCAAGCGCGATCGACAGCTGCTGGAACACCGCCGTAATCGGCGTTGCCTTGCTGGTGTCTTCGGCCGACACTTCGGCATAGGAGAGCGCGTTGACCCCGGTGAAAAACATCGAGCGGATGAAGCCGCCGACCAGCAATATGGCCAACATCAGTGCGTAAGGCGTTTCCGGGGTGAAAAGGCCGTAGATGGCGATCGATGCGGCGGCGACCAGCGAGCCGACGATCAGCACGCGGCGGAATCCGGCGAGGCGAAAAATCAGTGCGGTGACGAATTTCATGCCGATGGCGCCGACCGCCGAGACAAAGGTGATCATGCCGGACTGGAACGGCGTCAGCCCGAAACCGATCTGGAACATCAGCGGCAGCAGGAACGGCACTGCTCCGATGCCGATGCGAAACAGCGAGCCGCCAAGCACCGATGAGCGGAACACCTGGTTGCGGAACAGTTCGAGCGCCAGCAGTGGATTTTTGGCGTGCCGCGCATGCATGAGGTAGAGTGCGCCCGACAGCAGCCCGACCCCCACGGTGATGAATCCGGTCGCAGGCGGCAGATAGGGCAGGCTGACCACCGACAGGCCGAAGACCACGCCGGATGCCGCAAGCCCGCTCAGCACGAAGCCGATGAAATCGAGCGGCGGCGTCTCCATCGATTCGGTTTCCGGCAGGAAGCGCGTCGCCAGCCAGATGCCGACCAGGCCGATCGGCACATTGATCAGGAAGATCCAGTGCCAGGTGAAGTAGGTGGTGATGAAGCCGCCGATCGGCGGGCCGACAAGCGGTCCGACCAGCGCGGGAACGGTCAGCCACGACATGGCGGCGACCAGGTCGCTCTTGGGCGTGGCCCGCACCAGCACCAGGCGCCCGACCGGCGTCATCATGGCGCCGCCAATGCCTTGCAGGAAGCGCGACACCACGAAGGCCGGCAGCGAACCGGACAAGGCGCAGGCGACCGAACCGACGATAAACACCGCAATCGCGGCGCGAAAAATGTTCTTGGCGCCGAAGCGGTCGGCCATCCAGCCGCTGATGGGAATGAAGATCGCCAGCGACACCAGATAGGCCGTCAGTGCCAGCTTGAGCGCGATCGGGCTGGTGTGGATGTCGACGGCGATCGCCGGCAGCGATGTCGCTATGACGGTCGAATCCATGTTTTCCATGAAAAGTGCGACCGCCAGGATCAGCGGAATGGTGCGATTCACGAGCGTGACCGTTTCAAATTTTCTCTTCGGCCGGGGGCGAACCGATACAGGGGGCGGTTATCATGGCTAGACACCCATGTCGTGTTAAATTGCTGTCACTTTTGTGCGACCGCAACCGTGGGTGGCTGTTGTGCAATGCAACGATCGGCTTTTCATCCGCGTCGCGACGTGTTACCAGCCAGCGCCAATCCTGAAAGGGAAGATGAGAGTCGGCGCTGTCCATTCCGGTCCAGCGCTTTTTCCGCATTCTAAAGGGCTGGCCATGGCAAAAATCATCGAAACGTCCACAGGCGCACTGGCGCTGACCTTTGACGACGTGCTTTTGCAGCCGGGTCACTCCGAGGTCATGCCCGGCGAAACCGATGTCCGCACCCGCATCGCGGGCGACATCGATCTCAACGTGCCGATCCTCTCCGCCGCGATGGACACCGTCACCGAGGCGCGTCTTGCCATCGCCATGGCCCAGGCCGGCGGCATCGGCGTCATCCACCGCAATTTCTCGCCGGCCGAACAGGCCGAGCAGGTGCGGCAGGTGAAGAAATTCGAATCCGGCATGGTGGTCAATCCGGTCACCATCGGTCCGGACGCCACGCTCGCCGATGCGCTGTCGCTGATGCGAACCTATTCGATCTCGGGCATTCCGGTGGTCGAGAATGGCGGCACTGGCGGCCACAAGACCGGCAGGCTGGTCGGCATCCTGACCAACCGCGACGTGCGCTTTGCCTCCGACCCGGCGCAGAAGGTCTATGAGTTGATGACCCGCGAGAATCTGATCACGGTCAAGGAGAATGTCGACCAGGACGAAGCAAAGCGGCTTCTGCACCAGCACCGCATCGAAAAACTCGTCGTCGTCGACAAGCAGGGCAATTGCGTCGGCCTGATCACCGTCAAGGACATCGAGAAGTCGCAGCTCAACCCGCACGCCACCAAGGATGCGCAGGGCCGCCTGCGCGCGGCGGCCGCCACCAGCGTCGGCGACGATGGCTTCGAGCGCGCCGAGCGCCTGATCGACGCCGGGGTCGATCTTCTGGTCATCGATACCGCGCACGGCCATTCGCAGCGCGTGCTCGACGCCGTCACCCGGGCGAAAAAACTCTCCAACTCGGTGCGCATCCTGGCCGGCAACGTTGCCACCGCCGAAGGCACGCAGGCGCTGATCGACGCCGGCGCCGACGCCGTCAAGGTCGGCATCGGCCCGGGCTCCATCTGCACCACCCGCATTGTCGCCGGTGTCGGCGTGCCGCAGCTTTCAGCCATCATGTCCGCCGTCGAGACGGCGCATAAGTCGGGCGTCTCGGTGATTGCCGACGGTGGCATCAAATATTCCGGCGATCTCGCCAAGGCGCTCGCCGCCGGCGCCAGTGCCGCCATGATCGGCTCGCTGCTGGCCGGAACCGATGAGAGCCCGGGCGAGGTCTATCTGCACCAGGGTCGCTCCTTCAAGGCCTATCGCGGCATGGGTTCGGTCGGCGCCATGGCGCGCGGCTCGGCCGATCGCTACTTCCAGGCCGAGGTGCGCGATACCCTCAAACTGGTCCCGGAAGGCATTGAGGGCCAGGTTCCATACAAAGGACCTGTGTCTGGCGTGCTGCACCAGCTTGCGGGCGGGCTAAAAGCCGCTATGGGTTATGTCGGTGGCCGCGACCTTGCCGATTTCCGCGAGCGCGCCACTTTTGTGCGCATATCCAACGCCGGACTTCGTGAAAGCCACGCCCATGACGTCACGATTACCCGCGAAAGCCCGAACTATCCCGGCGGAGCCTGAACAATACGGGCTCGGGCGGAGCCTGACCGCGACGGTCCTGCGGCTGCCACGCCACGCGGCCGCACTGTGTTTCCTGTCGGCGGCGGTTTTCATCGCCATGACGGTGATGGAATTCTTCTATTTCCGCCAGTTGAGCGGCGGCCTGCCGTCGCTCGACATGCGCTATTTCGGCTTCACGCCCGACGAAGGCATGGCCTGGCTGACGGCGCTCGGACGGCGCGGC
This sequence comes from Mesorhizobium sp. WSM4308, assembly GCF_002294905.1. Taxonomy (NCBI): domain Bacteria; kingdom Pseudomonadati; phylum Pseudomonadota; class Alphaproteobacteria; order Hyphomicrobiales; family Phyllobacteriaceae; genus Mesorhizobium; species Mesorhizobium sp. WSM4308. The sequence goes on from NZ_NSFW01000005.1 coordinate 46,038, forward strand.
GGCGAGATCATTCTGGTCTGGCACTATCTGACCTTCGATCTGTTGTTCCCGGCGCTGCTGTCGCTGACCTTGGTGAGCCTGGTCCTGGCCAGCGGCCGGCGCCTGCAGAACTTCCGCGAGCTTCCCGGGCAGGTGCAGTCGATCTTCGCCCTGGTTCTGGTGCTGCCCTACACGCTGGCCGACTATGCCCAGAACATCGCCGTGGCGCGGCTTCTGTCCGATTTCCTGTCGGCCAACCCGGATTCACTGTCTTTCGCTTCTGCTCTGATCGTCACCAAATTCGCGCTTCTCGCCATCCCGGTGGTCGTCATCGCCGCTTTCTGGCTGGTGGGCCAAAGACGCCAGGCCTGAAGCCGGACAGAGCAGGGGAAATATCCATGAACCAGACGACGATCTTCTGGCCCGTTCTGGCGCATGTGGCTCTGGTCTACATCGTCTACGGCGTATTGGGGCGCCGCAGAAATGGCGCAATCAGATCAGGTGAGGCCGAGGTCGGACAGTACAAGGCCCGCTCGACCGAGCCGGCGTCCAGCATCACCGTTGCCGCCAATCTCTGCAATCAGTTCGAACTGCCGGTGCTTTTCTATGTGCTGTGCCTGACGCTCCACGTCACCAACGGGGTCAACTATCTGACCTTGGCGCTGGCGTGGATTTTCGTCCTGACGCGTTATTTTCATGCCTGGGTTCACCTGACCAGCAACAATCTGCGGCTGCGCAGCCGCTCTTTCTTCGCCGGTGCGGTGGTGCTGGCGCTGGCCTGGATCTGGTTTGCGCTGCATTTGCTCGACATCGTCTGAGGCAGGGTCATGCGGGGGTTGCGGCCCTCGACATCAAGCGCGCCGCATGGATTTCGATCCTCCGCCGAAATCTATGCTCGACCGCCCACGCGACGAATGCTGCAAGGGCGACCACGGTGCAGAACGCTATGCCGATCCGAAGATACGGGGAGGCGATCCACGGAGCCAGCCATCGTATGATCGCGACACCGACATTCTGGTGCAGAAGATACAGAGGATAGCTGATCAAGCCGATGTAACTAACGCTTCGCCAGATCTTGATATCGCGCAGCTGGAGGCCGATGACCCCAAGAATTGAAAGCGCGATCACCCAGGCACTGAATGCTGAACCGCCCCACAGCTTGACAACAACCACCAGGCATCCGGCTGTCACGACCGTCTGCACAGTTCGGGTCGATCGCCTCGCCGCGATGCCCATCAAGAAGAAGAGGCTGTAGGGGAACAGAAAATACGGCATGGCGACGCCCTTGAAGGGGTAAATCAGAGCCTGATGGTCTCTCCACAACCCTGAAAACTGTGCAATTGCGCCCAGAACGGTAAAGCCGGTGAAAAGGACGAGGACGCGATTTGGCCAGAGATAGAAGATGAGGCCGAACACGAAGTAGAATTTTGCTTCCGCAAGCAGTGACCAGTAGGCGCCGTCGACAAGCGGCGTTGGAGCGAACAGGGTTACCCAGCTTGCGTTTTTCAGTCCGTCGAGCGCTGAAACCTCCCTACCCGGAAGACCCAGAGCCGCAACCACGACAAGCGTGATCGAGATACAGGCGATGAGCGCGGGCTCCAGCCGCGTAAATCTCTGCAGCCAGAACATCCACACGGTTCCAGACCGCTCTGCTGTCATCGCGATGCAGTAGCCGCTGATAATGAAAAAGAGAAAGACGCCAACTATCCCTTGCCATGGCAGCGTCATCTGGTGGTCGAACCCGATGTAGTCGGCGGGAAAGCGGGACGTATAGTGGAAGATCAGAACCAGCATCACGGCAATCGCACGCAATGCGTCGATCGCTTCGTATCGCCGGTTCTCGTCCTGATCCGAACGCATCGGCTAGAAAGCCTCTAGAGGTCGAACACCGCTATTTTACGCTTGTCGAACTTTATCCCGATCTCGCCGCGCACCAGCTTCAGCGCCGCTTCGCCGAACACGGCGCGCCGCCAGCCCTGCAGTGCCGGCACATCGGCGTCCTCGCCTTCGGCGGCGATGCGGTCGATGTCGTCGCTGGAGGCCAGCACCTTCGAGGCCACGCCCTGCTTTTCGGCGACGATCCTGAGCAGCACTTTCAACAATTCCGCGGCGGCGCTCGAGCCTTCCGGCGGCTGGAAATTCTTCGGCAGTTTCGGCATCTGCTCCTTGGGCAAGGCCAGCGCGGTATTGACCGCCCCAAGCAGGGCCGTCGCCGTCGAGGAGCGCTCCCAGCCCTTGGGCGTCGTGCGCAGCTTGGCGAGGGCAGCCGTGTCGCGCGGCGCCTGCTGCGCCACCTCGTAGATCGCGTCGTCCTTGAGCACGCGGCCGCGCGGCACGTCGCGCTCGCGCGCCTCACGTTCGCGCCATGCCGCCACGGCCTGCACGATCGCCAGTTCCTGCGGCTTGCGCAGCCGCATCTTCAGCCGCTTCCAGGCGTCTTCGGGATGCGGATCGTAGGTCTCGCGCGAGGTCAGGACGTCCATCTCTTCGTTCAGCCAGTGGGCACGGTTCTCCCGCGCCAGTTCGGCGCTCAAATGCTGATAGACCTCGATCAGATGGGTGACGTCGGCGAGCGCGTAATCGAGCTGCTTCTCGGACAGCGGCCGGTGGCGCCAGTCGGTGAAGCGCGACGACTTGTCGAGCCGCGCGCCGGTGATGCGCTGCACGAGCTGATCGTAGGAAACGCTGTCGCCGAAGCCGCAGACCATGGCCGCGACCTGCGTGTCGAACACCGGGTGCGGCACGAGATCGCCGAGATGGACGATGATTTCGATGTCCTGGCGCGCCGCATGGAAGACCTTGACCACGGCCTCGTTGGCCATCAGCCGGAAGAACGGGGCGAGGTTGATGTCGGGCGACAGCGGGTCGATCAGCGCGGTGACGCCGGGCGCCGCCATCTGGATCAGGCACAGGATCGGCCAGAAGGTCGTTTCGCGGATGAACTCGGTGTCGACGGTAACGAAATCCGACTTTTCGAAAGCGGCGAGAACGGTCTCGAGTTCTTTCTGTGTGGTGATGACGTGCATCAAATCGCTTTTGGCAGGAGTAAGGTCTTCCTAGATTTCAGCCGGGAAGGCTTTCGTCAAGCTTTGGCGCCGCCATCATGCGCTTCCCGGGCCATCGGTATCGCCATTGCGCCTGGCCAGCCGCGCGAAAACGGTCGACGTGCGCAACAGCGCGATGAAGCGGCTGCGCTTGCCCACGGGCACGCCGGAGCGTGCCTGCATCCGGTAGAGGATGACGGCGATGAAGATCGCATAGACGGTGGCGCTGAAAACGAACAGCGCGCTCGGCCCGAAATGCTGCATCACTGTCGAGGCGGCGAAAGGGCCGCCGATGGCGCCGAAGGAGTAGAACAGCATCAGCGCCGCATTGATCAGCACGAACTCGCCCGTGCCGGCGCGGTCGTTGGAATGCGCCGCCGACAGCGAATAAAGCGGCATGGCGAAACAGCCGAAGATGAAGATGATGATGAAGTTGAACAGCGGATTGCTGCCGGCGATGAACACCAGCGCCAGGGCTGAAAGCATCGCGCAGCAGGTCGTCAGCAACAGCACCCGGCGCCGGTCCCAGCGGTCGGAGAGGTAGCCGAGCGGATACTGGATGATGGCGCCGCCGAAAATGCCGACGCTGACGAAGGTTACGACATCGGCGACCGACATGCCGATCTGTTCGGCATAGACCGGCGACAGCGTGCGAAATGCGCTGTTGGTGACGCCGACGGCGATGCAGCCGAAGCAGCCGAGCGGCGAAATGCGCCAGACGCGCGCCAGGTCGAGCTTGACCTCCTCCGGCGGTGTCGGGTTGGAGCGGTCGCCGAGCGAGACCGGCACCAGCGACAGCGTTATCATGATCGACATGATGGCGAAGATGGTGAAGCCGCCGGCGCCGAAGACCGGGATCAGGAACTGGGCCGATGTCACCGAGCCGGTGTCGACCATCCGGTAGATCGCCAGCACCCGCGCGCGATCCTTGTTGGTGACGCCGGAATTCAGCCAGCTTTCGACGATCGTGAACAGTCCGGCGAAGCAGAAGCCGCCGGCAAAGCGCACGGCGCACCACATCACAGGATCGAGCACCAGAACCAGCAGCAGAGTGCCGACCGATGCAATGGCGGCCAGTGCCGAAAACGCCCTGATATGGCCGACCGCCTTCATGATTCGGGTAATGGCCAGGCAGCCGAGCAGGAAGCCGGCGAAATAGAAGGTGCCCATCAGGCCGATGGAGGAAGCGGAAAACCCCTCCTGCGCGCCGCGCAGTGCGATCAGCGTGCTTTGCAGCCCATTGCCGCCGAGCAGGATGCCTGCGGCGACAAGAAGCGGGATCAGCGGGCGGATGGAGGACATGAAAAGGCGATCACGTATCAGTGATCCCTTCTTGAACCATTACCCTCGTCAATGCCAGCGGCAAATCTAGGCCGGCATTGAGGGGGCAGGCCGTTGCATTCCATGGCGAATTCATCCCGGCTTGGGACGCAGTCGTTCAATCCATGCTGGAATTCAGCAGTTTCAGCGATGCAGCATGTGCGACGGCCTCACCAACATCTTCGGCGTCCATGCCCGGTTCCGCCGCGAACAGAGCCATTGGCTTGTCGCCCTGAAGCGTCAGTTCCAGCTCGCGGCCATTGTGTGGCCCAATGCCCGGCGGGAGAGTGCGTTTTGGCACTGGGCGTCTCCAGGTCGCTTCATACCAGATCGCTTGATAGAGGCGTTGTCTCAGGAAACACGTCCAGCGGTAATGCGTGGAGGCCGGCAAAGACTTGAGCCCTGACGGTCGAACCTGGATACGGCCCAACTTCTCCTTACCTTGACAAATCTGGCCTCCCATGCGCTTTTCGCGCAAATTTTGGGCCGGGCTTCGATGCTTTGGCCTGCCACCCAGCACCCCGGACTTTACCAATGACAATGCACCGTTACCGCAGCCATACCTGTGCCCAGTTGAGAAAGAGCGACGTCGGCTCTTCCGTTCGCCTGTCGGGCTGGGTGCATCGCGTGCGCGACCATGGCGGCCTGCTGTTCATCGACCTGCGCGACCACTATGGCCTGACCCAGATCGTCGCCGATCCCGATTCGCCGGCCTTCAAGGTCGCCGAGACCGTGCGCGGCGAGTGGGTCATCCGCGTCGACGGCGAGGTCAAGGCGCGCTTGCCCGAGACCACCAACGCCAACCTGCCGACCGGCGAGATCGAAATCTTCGCCCGCGAGATCGAGGTGCTGTCGGCGGCCAAGGAATTGCCGCTGCCGGTGTTCGGCGAGCCGGACTATCCCGAGGACATCAGGCTGAAGTACCGCTTCCTCGACCTGCGCCGCGACACGCTGCACAAGAACATCGTGGCGCGCACAAAAATCATCGCCGAGATGCGCAAGCGCATGAACGATATCGGCTTCACCGAATTCTCGACGCCGATCCTGACGGCTTCGTCGCCCGAGGGGGCGCGCGACTTCCTGGTGCCGTCGCGCATCCATCCCGGCACGTTCTACGCGCTGCCGCAGGCGCCGCAGCAGTACAAGCAGCTGATCATGGTGTCGGGCTTCGACCGCTATTTCCAGATCGCGCCGTGCTTCCGCGACGAGGACCCGCGCGCCGACCGTCTGCCGGGCGAATTCTACCAGCTCGACCTGGAAATGAGCTTTGTCGAACAGGACGACGTGCTGTCGACCATGGAACCGGTGATGCGGGGCGTCTTCGAGACCTTCGCCAACGGCAAGCCGGTGACGCAGAAGTTCCAGCGCATTCCCTACGATGTCGCCATGCGCAAATACGGCTCCGACAAGCCAGACCTGCGCAACCCGATCGAAATGCAGGCCGTCTCCGATCATTTCCGCGATTCCGGCTTCAAGGTGTTCGCCAACATCCTGGCCAACGACCCGAAGGCCGAGGTGTGGGGCATTCCTGCCAAGACCGGCGGCAGCCGCGCCTTCTGCGACCGCATGAACTCCTGGGCGCAAGGCGAGGGCCAGCCGGGGCTGGGCTACATCTTCTGGCGCAAGGAGGGCGACAAGCTCGAAGGCGCCGGTCCGCTTGCCAAGAACATCGGCGAGGAGCGCACCGAGGCGATCCGCCAGCAGCTCGGCCTTGCCGATGGCGACGCCGCCTTCTTCGTTGCCGGTGATCCCAAGAAGTTCGTTTCTTTCGCTGGTGCGGCCCGCACGCGCGCCGGTGAGGAACTGAATCTCGTCGACCGCGAGCGCTTCGAATTGTGCTGGATCGTCGACTTCCCGTTTTTCGAATGGAACGAGGAGGAGAAGAAGATCGACTTCGCCCACAACCCGTTCTCGATGCCGCAGGGCGGTATCGATGCGCTGAACGGCGAGGACCTGCTCGGCATCAAGGCCTTCCAGTACGACATGGTCTGCAACGGTTTCGAGATTGCATCAGGCGGCATCCGTAACCATCTGCCCGAAACCATGGTCAAGGCGTTCGAGACGGTCGGACTGGACCGTGCCACCGTCGAGGAGCGCTTCGGCGGCCTCTATCGCGCCTTCCAGTATGGCGCGCCGCCGCATGGCGGCATGGCGGCCGGCGTCGACCGCGTCGTCATGCTGCTGGTCGGTGCCAAGAACCTGCGCGAGATCACCATGTTCCCGATGAACCAGCAGGCCTACGACCTGTTGATGAGCGCGCCGTCGGAAGCAAGCCCGCAGCAGCTTCGCGAACTGGCACTGCGTGTCGCCCCGACCAGGAAGGACGCCTGATGGCGAGGTTCGGGCGGTACTTTAAAAACCCGCCAGAACCGATTCTTTCGACTCGATAATCCAAAAAAAATAGCCCGGCATCGCTGCCGGGCTATTTTTGTATTCTGAGGCCGTTCGATCAGTCTTCGTTCGCCTTGACGCTGATGCCGAGCGTCTTCGGCAGGTCGAGCGGGTTGGACATGGCGCCGGCCATGATCAGCGCGAACGGCACCGAGGCCGGCGGCTCGGCCGAGATTTCGAGGCTCTTCGGGTCGTCGAGATATTTGCTGACCGCCGCGGTCACCTGCGCCGTCAGTTCCGGATTGTTGAGCTGCGCCATGCCGAAGGGCACGATCGCCTTGGCCTGGTTGGCGATGTCCTTGGCCGACATGCCTTGCTGCTTGCCGACATATTCCAGCACCTTGCCGGTCAGCGAATCGTCGTCGAAACGGATCGAGGCGCCGTTGAACGACAGCTGCTGCAACAGGCCGAGCATGGCCATGCCTTGCGCCGAATTGTCCGCGCCTTCAGGCTGCGCGGCCATCTTCTTCTGCATTTCCTGCAGCGACTTGATGAAGTCGATCGTGTAGCCGCCGAGGTCGAAGGTCATGCCGAGCGTGCCGGCATTCTCGACGGAGATGTCGTATTTCGACAGTTCCATCTTGCCGTCCGAGGGCTGCCAGGTGCCAGCCATTGCGAGATTGCCCGAAATGTTCTGGTAGCCCAGCGCATCGATGACTTCCTTGGACTTGGGGTCGTCGACCAAAGAGAGATCGGCCGTGAATTTTTCCGTATTGCCGGTGAATTCCATCGCCTTGCCGTCCGCGGGCGGCGTGATCTGGATGGCAAGCCCATCCATCGAGAAGGCGGTCTTGTCGGCGACCTTGACCGTCATGTTGGCGAGTTCGGCGGATTTGTACATCATCAGCGAGCCCAGCGGGCCGGTGGCGCCATCGGCCGGAACCACCATGTCATGGATGACGAAGGGGCTGAGGTTGAGGGTGACGCCGTCCTTGGCGTGCTCGAAGGCCGAGGTCGAGACGGTGCCGATATCGAATCCACCATTGGCCGCGGTCACGTTCTCGAGTTTGACGTCGCCGATGGTGAGGGCTTCCTTTTCCGCGGCCGGCTTGATCGCAACGCCCTGCAGCACCATGCTGGTGTTGTCGCCGGTCACCCCGGTCCAGGAGATGTTGACGCCCTGGGCAGCCAGCGCGGCCTTCAGCCGGTCGGCAACTGCGGCATCCTGGGCAAGGGCCGCGTTCAGCGGCAGTGTGAACAAGAAGGTCGAAAGAGCGAATTTCCGGAGAGTTGAGCGTTTGATTGTCATCGCAAGGTCCCTGAGAGTGTCCTGAAATTGTTTTTCAATTCTTCGCGCCATCACCATTCCGTGACGAACTGGACGGGAAAAAGGCGTGTCCCGGTACCATGGTCGAAAATCACGGTGAAAGGCAAATTCGATCCCACCGTCTTGGCGCAAACCGGTGAATTTGTCATGAAGAGCCGGTTGCCCGATATCATCACGCTTGGCCATAAAGGCCTGATGTAACAGGCTGATGTTGGTCGACATCCCCAGGCATACGGTTTCATGTTGCAGAACGGCGGGTATATCTGTCGGCCTCTTGCCGCGAATCGCCCGCTCGGCTAGTTCCAGCCCATGGGAAAAAGGCTTTTGCCGCCTCAAGATGGCGGTGGCGATCACATTGAACCGGTCGATCTGAAGAAGGCGCTGGAAGAGCGCTATCTGGCCTATGCGCTGTCGACCATCATGCACCGGGCGCTGCCCGACGTCCGCGACGGGCTGAAGCCGGTCCATCGCCGCATCATGCACGCCATGCGGCTGCTCAGGCTCAACCCCGACCAGGGTTTTGCCAAATGCGCCCGCATCGTCGGCGAGGTCATGGGTAAGTTCCACCCTCATGGCGACCAGTCGATCTACGACGCGCTGGTGCGGTTGGCGCAGGATTTTTCGATGCGCTATCCCTTGGTCGACGGGCAGGGTAATTTCGGCAACATCGACGGCGATAACGCTGCCGCCATGCGCTACACCGAAGCGCGCATGACCGATGTGGCGACCGAACTGTTGTCCGGCATCACCGAGGATGCCGTCGACTATCGGCCGACCTACAATGAAGAGGACGAGGAGCCGGTGGTGCTCCCCGGCGCCTTCCCGAACCTCTTGGCAAACGGCTCGTCCGGCATCGCGGTCGGCATGGCGACATCGATCCCGCCGCACAATGCGGCCGAGCTTTGCGACGCCGCATTGCACCTGATCGAGCATCGCGATGCGCCGGTGTCGAAGCTGATGGATTTCGTCCAGGGTCCGGATTTCCCGACCGGCGGCATCATCATCGACAGCCGCGCCTCCATTCTCGAGGCCTACGAGACCGGCCGCGGCGGTTTTCGTGTGCGCTCGAAATGGAGCCAGGAGGACCAGGGCAGGGGCACCTGGAGCATTGTCGTCACCGAAATCCCCTATGGCGTGCAGAAGGCGCGGCTGATCGAGAAGATCGCCGAACTGCTGATGGCCCGCAAACTGCCTCTGCTCGAGGACATCAGGGACGAAAGCGCCGAGGATATCCGCGTCGTGCTGGTACCGAAGAGCCGTTCCGTCGATCCGGGCATCCTGATGGAATCGCTGTTCAAACTCACCGAGCTTGAAAGCCGTTTCCCCCTCAACATGAATGTGCTGTCGCGCGGCAAGGTGCCCAACGTGCTGTCGCTGAAGGGCGTGCTGCAGGAATGGCTCGACCACCGCCGCGACGTTCTGATCCGCCGCTCGAAACATCGCCTGGGCGAGATCGAAAGACGGCTGGAGATCCTTGCCGGCTACCTGATCGCCTATCTCAACATCGACGAGGTGATCAAGATCATCCGCGAGGAGGATGAGCCCAAGCAGGTGATGATGGCCCGCTGGTCGCTCACCGACAACCAGGCCGAGGCCATCCTCAACATGCGCCTGCGCGCCTTGCGCAAGCTGGAAGAATTCGAGATCCGCAAGGAATTCGATGGCCTGAGCGCCGAGAAGAAGCAGATCGAGGCGCTGCTGGCGTCCGATGCCAAGCAATGGTCGACGATCAAGTGGGAAGTCACCAACATCCGTGACAAGTTCGGCCCGGAGACCGAACTCGGCAAGCGCCGCACCCAGTTCGCCGATGCACCCGAGCACGACCTGACCGACATCGCGCACGCCATGATCGAGCGCGAGCCGGTCACCGTGGTGGTTTCGGAAAAAGGCTGGCTGCGGGCGATGAAGGGGCATCTGGCCGACCTTTCGACGCTGACCTTCAAGGAAGGCGACAGCCTCAAGCTCGCCTTCCACGCGCAGACCACCGACAAGGTGCTGGTCTTCACCACCGGCGGCAAGTTCTACACAATCGGCGCCGACCGGCTGCCCGGCGGGCGCGGCCATGGCGAGCCGATCCGCATCATCGTCGACATGGACAATGACCAGGACATCGTCACCGCCTTCGTCCACGATCCGAAGCGCAAGCTGCTGCTGGCCTCATATGACGCCAATGGCTTCATCGTGCCGGAGGAGGAAGTGGTCGCCAACACCCGCAAGGGCAAGCAAGTGATGAACGTCAAGGCGCCGGACGAGGCCAAGCGTTGCGTGCCGGTCACCGGCGATCACCTCGCCATCGTCGGCGAGAACCGGAAAATGCTGGTGTTCGCGCTTTCGGAAATTCCCGAGATGGGCCGCGGCAAGGGCGTGCGGCTGCAGAAATACAAGGATGGCGGCCTGCTCGATCTCAAGCCGTTCAGCTTGGAGACGGGCCTGTCCTGGCAGGATTCGGCCGACCGCACCTTCACGAGGTCGCGCGAGGAACTGGCCGAATGGATCGGCGCCCGGGCATCGGCCGGCCGCATGGTGCCGAAGGGTTTCCCGAGGACGGGCAAGTTCGGGTAGCTGCTCTCCCCCTCGAGGGGAGACGTCGCCAAAGGCGACAGAGGGGTCGGTTCGACCGGACCGGCCTCCGGCTTCGACCGGACGCGACCTAATACTTTGAGCAGAGAACGCTGGCGCTTTACGCGCGGCAACCCCTCTGGCCTGCCGGCCACCTCCCTCAAGGGGGCCGATTCCAGGGCATTTGGAGTATCGTCACGATTGCTGCACTATATCAGTGCATAACGGGGAAAGGTGTTTGGGAGAGACGGGCGTTTGAAAGAATCCAGGATCCAGAAACCGGAACGGCAGCAGCGCCTGTTCGGCCTGTCGACGCCGCTGCGGTCGGCCGTCATTCCGCCGCTGTCGGCGGCGCGCTGGCTGCTGGTGCTGATCGTCGCCGCCGGCGTCTATTTCTTCCACGGTTTCCTGTTCCCGGTGCTGGCGGCACTTGTCATCGCTTTCGCCAGCTGGCCGCTTTACCAGCGGCTGCTGGCTGGTGTCGGCGGCAACCGCACTATCGCCGCCACTCTGGCCATCCTGTTCATCCTCGCCTTCCTGGTGATACCGATCGCGCTCGCCGGCACCTACGCCATCAACGAGGTGCGCGAGTGGGTCGGCTGGGCGATCGAGACCAATCGGCATGGGGCCGTGACGCCGCACTGGATCGCGACCATGCCTGTCGTAGGCGACTGGCTGAACGAGCAATGGACGACCAATTTTGGTCATCCCGGCGGCATTGGTGAACTGATCCAGCTGATCAGCGGCGCAAACATAGGCAGCATCTATCGCGGCGCGCTCGCCGCCGGCGGCAGTGCGTTTGGGCTGCTCCTGACGCTGCTGTTCATGATGATCGCCCTGTTCTTCGCCTATCGCGACGGCGAGCATTTTGCCGGCCAGGTCGATCGCCTGGGCGAACGCATCCTGCCGACGCGATGGGAGCGGATTTCGCGAGTCGTCCCGGCGACCATTTCCTCGACGGTGACCGGCATGACCGTGATCGCCATCGGCGAGGGGCTGGTGCTGGGCATCGCCTACTGGCTGGCTGGCGTGCCGTCGCCGGTGACGCTTGGCGCCCTGACCGGCGTCATGGCGCTCATCCCCGGCGGGGCGCCTTTGTCCTTCACCCTTGTCTCGATTTATCTGGCCGCCAGCGGCTCGCCCATGGCCGGTCTGGCGCTGTTCCTGTGGGGCGCGGTCGAACTGTTCATCGTCGACAAGACACTGCGCCCGAAGCTCGTCGGCGGGCCGATAAAGCTGCCCTTCCTGCCGACCTTTTTCGGCCTGATCGGCGGCGTCAAGACGATGGGGTTCCTCGGCCTGTTCATCGGCCCGGTGCTGATGGCGCTGCTGGTCGCCATCTGGCGCGAGTGGCTGCGCGAGGTGGAACTGGTCGACGAGTTGACCGCCGACTCGGCGGCCGAAATCGAAGGCGGGCCGCCGCAGATCGAAATCCTGCCGGAACCCGGCGTGGCGAAGAAAGCCAGCGCCTGATCCCGAAACGCGACTTGCGCCGGCACATCAATTACAAGTCAGACCGGATGGTGCACCGCAAGGTCACCCCGCTGCCTACGGCCGTCATGCAGTTGCCAGAGCGAATGGGCGACCAGCGTGACGATCAGGATCGCGCCACCGATCAGACTGTTGCGGGTCGGTGTCTCGGCAAAGATCATCCACACCCAGACCGGCGCCAGCACGGTTTCGAGCAGATAGAACATCGCCACTTCCGGCCCCGAAATGTATTTCGGCCCGGCGGCGAGGCAGAAGAACGAGATCGGCATGATGACGGCGCCGTTGAAGATGATCCACCAGGGCGCGTTCACGTGAAAGCCGGTCTTCGAGACCATGAACACCGCAACGATAAGCGGCAGGATGACGCCGATCAGAGCCGTGAAACCCATGTCCTTGCCGCTGGCGCGCGAGATGGTGATGGCCGAAGCGATGCAGAAGGCCGAACACAGCGCCATCAGGTCGCCGAAGAGATGTCCCGCGCCGATCGAATCGCCGACGATGATGGCCACGCCGAAGATCATCAGCGCCAGCGCGGCGAGCGTCGCAGGCCGCGGCCGCTCCTTCAGGAACAGCCATGACAGCAGCGCGGAGAACATGGTGGTGAAAGCCAGGATGAAGACGAGATTGGCCGTCGAGGTATTGAAGACGCCGGTGATGAAGGCGATCGAGCCAAGCCCGTAGAACGCGGCGACGACGAGTCCTGTCCAGCCCGGAATGAGTTGCGGCGCGTTCTTGCTCAGCGAGCGCCAGACTGCCCAGATGACCAAGGCAGCCATGAAAGTGGTGCCGGTGCGCAACATGAGGATCGTCCATGCGCCGCCATCGGCGAGGCGGATCAGCGGAATGTCGACGGTCAGAGTCAGCCCGCCAATGGCGGTTATCAAGAGGCCCTTCTGGTGGTGGTTGTGAGAGGACATGCAGGAACTTTCGCAATGAAATGCAGGCCGAGGGCTGACCGGTGCAATGGCGCACTCTCTCCAGCCGACCGGCTGAAAGACCAGCATCCCCTGCCTTGAAACCGTTTAAGCGCGGATCGTGGATAAACTCAGCGTGAAACCGCTTCGTTGGTGTAGCGCTCCCAGCCCTTGGGGCCGAGATGCTCCTGCGGCATGAAGCGCATCTTATAATTCATCTTGCGCGAGCCGTTGACCCAGTAGCCGAGGTAGACATGGGGCAGGCCCATCGCCCTGGCGCGGGCGATGTGATCGAGGATCATGAACGTGCCGAGCGAACGCTCCTCGAAATCGGGATTGAAGTAGGAATAGACCATCGACAGGCCGTCGGCCATTTTGTCGGTGAGCGCCACCGCGATGAGTTCACCCTGACCCTTGCCGGTGATGAAGGTGTCGGGCCCACGCCGCCGGTACTCGATCACCTTGGTGTCGACATGGGTATCCTCGACCATCATGGCATAGTCGAGCACCGTCATGTCGGACATGCCGCCGCGACGGTGGCGGGCATCGAGATAGCTGCGGAACAGCGAATATTGTTCCGTCGAGGGCTCGGCATTGTGCATGGCGCCGACGAGGTCGGAATTGTGCTGCAGCACACGCTTCATGTTGCGGCTGGCGGTGAATTCCTGGGCGAGGATGCGCACCGAGACGCAGGCGCGGCAGGTCTCGCAGGCCGGGCGGTAGGCGATGTTCTGCGAGCGCCGGAACCCGCCTTGCGTCAACAGGTCGTTCATCTCCGACGCCTTGTCGCCGACCAGGTGCGTGAACACCTTGCGCTCGAACTGGCCGTCGAGATAGGGGCACGGCGACGGCGCTGTCAGGAAGAACTGCGGCGACTGGGTCGGATGCTGCGTCATTTACGTCTTGGAAACGCTCCTTCGAGTCGCTCTACCTTTGGCGCGGAAAGCGAAAAATTCAACAGGATTGTGAAGGCGCAGGCATGCGAACGCCTTCACATTTGCGCCGACAAGGCAGAAGCGCTCCCGAAAAACGCCCTTAACGGTCGGTGCGGCTGACCACCGTGCCAAGCAAAAGGTCGTGCAGCGTGCGCTTGCGGTCGGAGAACAAGGTCACCAGCAGGACCAGCGGCGACAGGATGACGTTGCCCGCCCAGAACAGCACGGAATGGACGACCGCGGTCAGGCCGTCGATCGGCCGCCCGTCGAGACGATCGAGGCGGATACCCATCATCTTCATGCCCGTGGTCGCCTGGTCGGCGCTGCCCAGCGTGTTCCAGATGTAGAGGATGGCGACGGCCGGCACCAGGACGCCGAACAGCATCCAGCCGAGACCGAGGGTCAAAAGCCCGAGGAAGAACACCAGTATGGCGAAGGGAATGGTGAGCAGAGCAACGATGATGTAGTCGAGCACGAAGGCCAGGATGCGCCGTGTGCGCACGCCTTCATAGGCCCGGACATCGTCAACCCGGGTGTTGATGATTTCGCCGTCAAGAACGCGCGCGTTCATGTCATTTCCTCGTAACAAGGCCCAACATAGGGTGCGGGCCGCACGCCAATGAAATGGTGAAGGCCTGTGTAGGAATCAAGGTCGGGATCCCGTCGGGGGGCGCAAGGCGCGAGCGACACAGGACACGATCCGAATCGGTTGAATTTGCCGGGCGGATGGCATTAGCTTGCTGCGGCGCAACAAATGCGCTCAGGGGCAGAGGGACGGGGCACTATGGACTATGACATGCTGGTCATCGGCAGCGGCCCCTCCGGCCGCCGCGCCGCCGTGCAATCGGCCAAGCTCGGCAAATCGGTGCTGGTGGTCGACCGCGGCCGGCGCCTCGGCGGGGTCTCCGTACACACCGGCACCATCCCCTCGAAGACGCTGCGCGAAACCGTGCTTAATCTCTCGGGCTGGCGCGAGCGCGGTTTTTATGGACGCGGCTACAGGGTCAAGCAGGACATTTCCGTCGGCGATCTGATCGAACGCCTGCACAAGACGCTCGATCACGAGGTCGAGGTGCTGCAGCACCAGTTCATCCGCAACACCGTCAAGAGCGCCCGCGCGGCGGTGAAATTTCTCGGCCCCAACAAGGTCAGCCTGACATCAGACAATGGCGATTACAGCGAAGTCGGATTCGCCAACGCCCTGGTCGCGGTCGGCACCAGGCCGCACCGGCCGCGCGATGTGCCCTTCGACAAGACCCGCGTCTTCGACAGTGACGAGATGCTGGAACTCGACCGCCTGCCGCGCACGCTGACGGTGATCGGAGGCGGTGTCATCGGCGTCGAATACGCCACGATCTTTTCCGCGCTCGACGTGCCGGTGACGCTGGTCGAGCCGCGCAATTCCATCCTCGATTTCGTCGACCGCGAGATCGTCGACGATTTCATCCACCAGATGCGCGATCGCGGCATGACGATAAGGCTTGGCAGCGCGGTGAAGGAAATCCGCTCCAAGCCCGAAGCCGCCGAAGTGGAACTGGCCGATGGCCGCACCATCCGTTCGGAAGTCGTGCTCTACGCCGCAGGCCGCACCGGCAATGTGGGCAGCCTGGGCCTCGACGTGGTCGGAATCGAGGCAGACTCCCGAGGCCGCATCAAGGTCGATCCGCAGACCTTCCAGACCAGCGTCCCCAACATCTACGCCGCCGGCGACGTCATCGGCTTTCCGAGTCTAGCCTCGACCTCGATGGAGCAGGGCCGGGTGGCCGCCTGCCACGCTTTCGGCGTGACGCTACCGCCACCGCCGGAAACCTTCCCCTATGGCATCTATGCGGTGCCGGAGATCTCGACCGTCGGCCAGTCCGAGGAACAGGTGCGTGAAAGTGGGGCCGCCTATGAGGTCGGCGTGGCGCGTTTCCGCGAGACCTCGCGCGGCCACATCATGGGCGTCAACACCGGCTTCCTCAAGCTGTTGTTCTCGATTGAAACGCGCCGCCTGCTCGGCGCGCACATCGTGGGCGAGGGCGCCACAGAGCTCATTCACATCGGCCAGGCCGTCATCAATCTGGGCGGCACCGTCGACTTCTTCGTCAACAACACCTTCAACTATCCGACGCTGGCGGAAGCCTACAAGATAGCCGGGCTTGATGCCTGGAACAGGATGGGGCGGTAGGCTCCAGTCCTTCTGTCGATTGCCGGAGTGCAGGCACGGGTCGCGGCCTGCGATTGGGCCTACGCCACGGCAGCCGATCCCACCAGCCATTGCCTGACTATGGCCGCGTCCGGATCGCCGATTTCATGGCCCGAGGGAATGATCCGGGCGTCGATCTCGGCGCCGTGGCGGCTGAGCAGCGTCACCAGCGCCGGCGCGAACGGTCCGTAGGTCTCGTCGGCGGCACCGGCGATGATCAGCGTCCTTGTTCCCGCCAGGTCCGTCGCGGGCACATGGTCGAGGACGGCCATCGGTCGCAGCAGTGCCGCCTGGCGGACGATGCCTGGATGGAGCAGCATCAGGCTGGAAACCAGATTGGCGCCGTTCGAATAGCCGAGGTACGTTGCGCGATCGGGATCGAGCCCATGGCGTCTGGCTGCCTCGCTTGCGAATGAAGCGAAAGCCGCCGTCTCTACGAGGATGCTCTTCTGTTCGAAGCGCGTCGGGTTTATCCGCTCGAACCAGCGAAAACCGTCCTCCTGGGGGATGCGGCCACGCGCCGCGACCAGCGTGACGCGGGGCGCGATCCGTCTTGCCAGCGGTATCAGGGTCGTCTCGTCGACACCCGACCCATGCAGCAGGAACAGGCACTCACGGCTGTCTCTGCCAGCGGCCAGGAGGCGATAGGCAAAGGCCATATCCGTGACCAGGGGGGCGTTTTCGGGGTCGTCGCCAATCATCCCGCATCCTCTTGATTATATGAGGTTCCGCTCAATTTGCCGGCTTCAAAACGCAATATTTTCATGCTCCGCGAAAGTTGATTGAACCGGGCGCATTCCGGCCCGTTTATGCGCCGATATACTCCGCGTGGGAGGAATCGAAGCGGTGCGCCGGGGGTCGCATTGCTGGACATGAACAACCAGCTTTGAGGCCTTTTGTCGATGACTACCCCTATTTCGCCCCAACGCGATACGCGTATCGATGTGCTGCGCGCGCTGGCCCTGATCATCATTTTCATCGACCATGTGCCCGGCACGGCTTTCGAAACCCTGACCTACAAGAATTTAGGTTTTTCGGACGCGGCCGAGGCTTTCGTGCTGATTTCCGGCATCTCGGTCGCGCTCGCCTACGGCACCAAGTTCCGGCCGGGTGGTCGGCTTCTGGCCACGTTGAAGATGTGGCGGCGCGCAGCCGTGCTCTACGTCGCCCACATCGTCACCACGATGGTGGTGATCGGCTTGTTCTGCACCGTGGCGGTGTTCGCCAGGCGCCCGGAGCTGCTGAAACTGATCAACATCGAGCCATTGATGAAGAACACGCCGGAGGTGCTGGTCGGCATCGTCACGCTCGGCCATCAGCTTGGCTACAACAACATCCTGCCAGTCTACGCCGCGCTGCTCTTGATGGCTCCGGCCTTCGTCCTGCTCATCAGCTACCGGCCTGCCGCGGCACTTGCCGCGTCCGGTGCGCTGTGGCTCGTCGCCGGCATCTGGCAGATTGCCCCGCCCAATTATCCCGAGCCCGGCTTCTGGTTCCTGAACCCGCTGTCCTGGCAGTTCCTGTTCAACATCGGCCTTGCCGCCATGCTGCATGTCAGGCGCGGCGGAGTCATTCCGGTCAACCGCTGGCTGGTCGGCGCGGCCGCGGCCTATGTGGCGACGGCGCTGGTCTGGGTGCACAGCCCGCTTTGGGGGCAGATAACCTGGTTCAAGCTTCCCGTGGTGCTCGGTGGCTTCGACAAGACGTTCCTGTCGCTGCCGCGGCTGTTGCATATACTGGCGGTCAGCTACCTCATCGTCGCCTTGCCGGCGCTGTCGAACCTGTTCCGCACCAGCCCTGATCACCCGCTGGCGATACTCGGCAAGCGCTCTCTGCCGGTCTTCATCGCCGGCACGGTGATCGCCATGGTCGCGCAGGTGATGAAACTGATCAATCCGGGCGGGCTTGCCTATGACACCCTGCTGCTGTCGGCCGGCATCGCCATGCAGTTCGCGCTGGCCTTCTATCTCGAATGGCTGTCGGCCATCGGTGGCTTGGGCAAGGTTCGCGCGCCGCAAAAGGACATCACGCCGGTGCGTGCGTCTTTCGGCATCTCGGCGGTAGCAAGGGCCAATCGCTGAGGGGCGGTTCAGCCGCGCGGGGGAGCCGACGAGGCGCGCACGATCAGCTCGACCGGCAGCAATTGCCGGCTGACCTTGCCGTCGCTCTCCAGGATCGCCTTGACGGCAAGGCGGCCCATTTCGGCGATCGGCTGGGCGATCGTGGTCAAGGGCGGCTCCGACATGGTGGCTTCCGGAACACCGTCGAACCCGACGATGGAAACATCGTTTGGGACGTTGAGCTTGCGTGCGCTCAGCCATTCGAGCGTCACCAGGGCTATCTTGTCCGACATCGCCAGGATGGCCGTGGGCGGCTCCTTGGCGGCGAAGATGGTTTCGAGCGCCGCTTTCGTGCTGGCCGCATCGTTGGCGGTCTCGTAGACGGGCACCTTGGATGTGTCGATGCCGACCCGCGAGAGTTCCTGGAGATAGCCGGTGAGGCGGTCGCGCGTTCCCGCATAGGTCGCGGATCGAACCTGCTCGGGTGAAACGAGCCCTGTCCTGCCGTCGGCAAAAGGCAGTGCCAGGACGGCGAAGCGGCGATGTCCGAGATCCGTCAGATGGCGAGCCGCCAGGCTGGCGCCGGCGATGTTGTCGACGCCGATCGCCGCAACCGCCCCATCCTCGGAGTCCAGGTCGAGCGCCACGAAGGGCAATTTGCGCTCGCGTGCCAGTTCCACGAGGCGCGAGCCGCCTTCGATGCAGAAGACGATGAAGCCGTCGACCAAGGCGCTCTGGATGTTCCAGGCCAGTTGTTCATTGTTGGCGGCCGAGACCAGGGAGATGCCGGCTCCCGTAGCGTCGCAGGCCTGCGAGATGCTCGCCATCATGACGCGCGCGAAGGGATCGTCGAAGAAGTAGGAGAGGGGTTCGGCCGTGGCAACGCCGATGGCGTTGACCTTGCCCGCCCGCAACAGGCGGCCCTTGGGATCCGGCCCGCCATAGCCCATCGCCTCGGCCGCCGCCTTTACCCTTTCGCGGACTTCCTCGCGCACGATCTCCGGGCGGCTGAAGACATTGGATGCGGTGCCGTGCGAAACACCGGCGGCCTTGGCGATGTCGGCCAGCCGGACGGGTCTTCGATTGCCTGCGGTGAGTGACGCCATTGTGCGTGCCTCCTGACATGCATTTAGCACGTTCCGGATTTGCATCTAGCATTTTCGTTGGATCGATTCAAATTTTGCTTGACCGAAGATGCCTTGAAGACTATGTTTGAATCGATCCAAACTGCAGATTTGCCTCTGCTGAGTGACAAGGAGGAGGTAGCCATGCATCCCGTCAATTATCTGTTCGAAGACATCTACCGCAACGGCTGGCGGATCGGATCCGCCAACAGCTCCAGGCGCCGGGGCAGGACCGGCCCTTGGATTCGCGATCTTCGCTTCCTTGTGGAGCGCAAGTGCAGCTAAGCGACGCATTTTTTGCTCACTGATTGGATCGATTCAATTCAAAGGGAGAAGAACCATGCATCCCATCAAGCATTTGTTCGAGGACATCTATCGCAACTACTGGGGCATCGCCCCGGCCGCCGAGCGGCCGAGGGTGCGGCGCCTGACAAAGCCGGCCGCGCGCAATCGCGATCTTTGGGTACGTACCGAACGTCCCAAGGATTGATACCCGCGTAGTCGGTCTCAGGAACGCGGACGCACCAGGGCGGAGATCGCTATCCCCAGCCAGCCGGCGATGAGCAGGGTGCCTCCGATTGGCGCCGACATCGGAAACAGTCTCGATCCGAGGAAATCGCGGGCGAGGAGATCGCCCGCGAAAAGCAGGAGCCCGGCAAGCAGGACGAGGCTCGCGATCCGCAGGCAGCGATTCGCGCCGATGAGGCCGACGGCGAGGAAGACAGGCGCGTGCATCAAGAGGAACGACGCGGCCGTGCCGGTAAAGGCGCCGCCGCGGTGCGCGGCCGCTGCCGACAGCGCCACGCCCGCTGCGCCGGAGAGACCGCCGGCAAGCACGAGGAGACGGCTGGCGCTTGGTTCGGCGGAATTCATGTCGGCCAGCTCCCTCTAACGCTCTCAGGACTCACTTGCTTCCAGCGCCATATGCCGTATGCGCCGCGACTGGACGATCCAGTTGTAGACGGCGCCGCCGGCCATCAGCGCCGATGTGCCGAGAAACACCGCCCGCATGCCGAAATGACCGCCGACGAAGCCGCCGGTCAATGGTCCCGCAACCTGCCCGACATACTGCGCCGAGATCGCCAGGCCAAGCACATTGCCGCCGACGCCGTCCGGGATGTTGTGGCGGATGACGCTGGTGATGCAGGGCAGCAAGCCGCCGAGCGCCAGACCCATCAGGAAGCGCAGGCCGATCAGTTGCCAGCCATTGGTGACGAAGGCTTGCGGCATCAGCAGCAGGGCCGAGACGGTCAGCGCCCCGACGACGACGTTCCAGTGACCGACGCGGTCAGCGAGCTTGCCGAGCCAGGACGCCGACAGGATGGTGCCCAGCGCCGCCGCCGACATCACCACGCCGGCGACCATCGTCACCCGGCTCTGATCCTCGATGAGCTGCTGCACATAGACGGTGATGATCGGCTCGATCGACATGTTGGCGAAGGCCAGCAGCATACCGGTTATCAGCATGGCCACGACCGGGCGCTTGTCTGGAATCCGTGACCAGCCGCTTTTCGGCCTGGCGCCAGATCCCGCCTTTACCGGCTTCGGGCGCGGGGTCTCCTTGATGAGGAAGGTCGTTGCCAGGAAGGCAAGGAAGATGACGCCGCCGGACAGAAGGAAGGTGGCGCGAATGCCGATCACTGGCGGCAGCACACCGCCAAGCAGGGGCCCGACCAGCGAGCCCGCCGTTATTCCCGCAGACAGCACGCCCAGCGCCCAGCCGGAACGGTCCTTGGGCGTCTGCATGGCCACCAATATGGTCGACCCCGAGGAATAGCCGCCGGCAAAGCCGATCAGCAGGCGCAGCAGCACCAGTTGCCAGACCGTCTCGACCATGCCTGTCAGCGACATGCAGATCGCCATGCCGAAGCTGGCGCGCACCAGCATCACCTTGCGGCCGTAGCGGTCGCCCAGCCGTCCCCACAAGGGCGCGACCAAGGCCGCGGCGAAGAAGGTGGCGCCATAGGCGATGCCGGACCATTGCACGATGGCGGCATGGCCTTGCGCGCCGAGCTGTTCGACGTAAAGCGGCAGGAAGGGCAACAGCAGGGTCATGGCGATGAGCGTGCTGAACGAGCCACCGAAACAGACGGCGAGATTGCGCCGCCAGTGGATGTTGTAGCCGCTCTGTTGCGTGTCTTCCTGTGTCATGTCCTGCCTGCCCGATATCAGCGCTTGTTGCGGATACCATTTTGGGATACCAAACTGGTATCCGTCATGAACTCCAACCCGGCTGCTGTCAATGCGGCTTCGGAACAAGGAAGCGCTATGTCGCAGATGCAGAATGTCGAACGGCAGTTGCGCGAGATGATCCTGGGGCTTGAGATCGGTCCAGGCGAGAAATTGACCGAGCGTTGGATCGAAGGCCGCTTCGGCGCCTCGCGCACGCCGGTCAGGGCAGCACTTCTGCGGCTGGAGACCGAGGGGCTGGTCGGCAGGGATGGCCGCGGCTGGACGGTATCGCCCATCAACCTTGCCGAGCTCGAGCAGATCGCGGTCTATCGCGAAGCAGTCGAGGTCGCAGCTGTCCGGCTGACATGCACGCATGCCGAAAGCAGCACCATCGACGTGATCGAGGCGATGCTCGATTCCTGCGACGACAATACGCCGCGCGAGGAGTGGCATCGTGTCGGCATGGATTTTCACATCGAGCTGGCGCGCCTGTCCGGCAACGAATTTCTGTTCAGGGCGGTGCGCGATGCCATGACGCGCCTGTCGCGCGCTCGCTGGCTGGAAGTGCGTGACGAAGCGGCCCTTGGTCGCGCCTGGGCCGAACACCGCGCCATTCTGGCCGCGGCACGCCTTGGCGATGCCGATGAAGCGGCCCGCCTGCTTTCTGCGCACATCGTCGGCAGCCGCGACCGGCTGGTGACGTCGCTCGCCAACGACCGGCGCGGCCTTCGCGCCAGGGGATTTGCCGTCGTCGCTGCTTAGCACCGCTATGGGGCAGGGCGCTCGCCGGCAAAAACAGGCGACGCCTCGCGCCAAGCGCACTTTCGGCCTCGCTTCACGGACGCCGATGGCGTAAGAGCGGCGATGGAAAACAACCGATTTGAAACACCAGTGACCGTCAAGTCCGTCACGGCGGGAAGCACCCAGCTCTTGCGAACGGCCCGCGAGGCATCCGAATATCTACTCAACAGCTGGCCAGGCAAGCGCAGTCCCAAGCATCGCGCGGCGCTGCAGGCCTGCCACGACGCACTGGCCGGCGACAAGCCGGCGATGAACGCGCGGCGCGCCTTTATCGCCGCGGCGCGCGAAGTGGACGTTTTTGTCAGCGACAAGGCTCCTGCCTGACGCAGGACCACAGCCTGGATTGACGCGAGGCCCGCATATGCGGGCCTTTTGCCGTCATTCCGCCGTTTCGTTTTCGATCTCTGCCTCGGGCTTGGAACGTTCGCGCGCGGCAACCTTGGCCGCCAGCTTTTCGGCTTTCTTCGCCGCCTTCTGCCGGTCGCGTTCCTTGCGTTCCTGATCGTAGTTTGGTGCTCGTGCCATATCGGCTCCTTTTGACCTGCCTTGCGGCTCCGACCCTGCCTAGGAGCATTAGCCGTCAAACACAACAGCTGAAACGACAGTGCACGGGCGCCGCCCCGGAGATCGAGGGGCTTGCCAGATCGGCGCCATAATGATGTAGGAAACGCGGGGCGCCAGCGTATTTGAGTGCTGCCCGTTTGTTTTGACCAAGTGAATCATGGCTACAATTGCGCGGACGTCGGCACGGGTTTTCTACTATGCGCGAAACGTCGTGCGCGATGTCATTCCCCAAGCCCTGTTCCGCCGCAGGCTGGCTGCTCGCCTCGAACAGGCCATGCGTTCCGACGAGGCGGCGCGGTGGCGGTTGAACTACTACAACAAGCTGCAGGACGGTTTCGCGCCAAGCGCCAATGCGGTGCGCATCAGCAAACTGCCGTTCACGCCGACCATGTACTATTACGACCTGAAGGAATTCGCCCGCTATTTCGATCCCGGATTGCTCATCGACGTCGAATTCGGCGACGTCAGGGACGTGCCGAAGGTGCCGACGATCGTCAAGGATAGGCCGATTCGTGATGACGACCAGAACGCGGTCATCATGAAGCTCGACAAATTCCGTCACTTCCAGATGCCGGCTGACACCATCTCGTTCGCCGACAAGTTGTCTATGGTGGTCTGGCGCGGTGATCTCAACAATCCGATCAGGACACGGTTTCTGCAAGCGGTGCGCGACCTGCCATTCTGCGATGCCGGCTCGCACAAGCCGAACGCACCGGCCGAATACGCCAAGCCCTTTCTCAGCATCAGCCAGCACCAGCGCTACCGCTACATCGTCTCGCTCGAGGGCAATGACGTGGCGACCAACCTCAAATGGATCTTGAGCTCGAAGTCGCTTTGCCTGATGCCGCCGCCGACATACGAGACATGGTTCGCGGAGCGCCAGCTCGAGGCCAATGTCCACTATGTGCCGCTCGATCCGGATTTCGCTGATCTCGACGAAAAGGTGCGCCATTTCGAACGACATCCGGCGCAGGCAGAGCGCATCATTGCCGCGGCCAATGCCTATTGCCGGAAATTCTCCAATGAGCGAGACGAGCAGGCGATCTCCCTGCTCGTGCTCTACAAATACTTCGTGCTCAGCGGCCAGATCGAGCCCGATCCCGAGCTCTGGCGCTTCATCGAGGGCAAGCGCGCCTCCGCCTGATGGTCAGATGACGCTGCGGTCGAGAACCGTGTCGGCAGGGCCGAAGCGATCCTTGGCCGTCAATTGCTGGTGCCAATAGGGGTAGAGCACGGGCGGCCGGCTGACCGCGTCGAGGCGCTGGCGTTCCTCAGGGCTGAGCGCCAGGCTTGCGGCCGCGAGATTGTCCTTGAGCTGGGCATCGTTGCGGGCGCCGATCACCAGCGAGGAGACAGCGGGACGGCCGAGTAGCCAGGCCAGCGCCACCTGCGCGGCCGATACGCCGCGAGCCTTGCCGATCTCGACCAGCACATCGACGATCCGCCAGAGCCGGTCCTCGTCGCGGATCGGCGGCTCGGACCAGCCGGCGAGTTGCCGTGCGGTCGGGCTGTCGCGGTGGTATTTGCCGGACAGCAGGCCGCCGGCGAGCGGGCTCCAGACCAGCACGCCCAGCCCCTGGTCGACCGATATCGGCAGCAGTTCATATTCCGCCTCGCGTGCCTCCAGCGTGTAGTGGATTTGCTGGGTGACGAAGCGCTGCTGGTGACGGCTGTCGCTGACGGACAGCGCCTTCATCACCTGCCACCCGGACCAGTTGGAGCAGCCGATATAGCGCACCTTGCCCTGGTTGACCAAAGTGTCGAGCGCCGCGACCGTTTCCTCGACCGGGGTAAGCCCGTCCCACTGGTGGACGAAATAGATGTCGATGACGTCGGTCTTCAGCCGCTTCAGGCTCTTCTCGCATTCGCGGATCAGGTGGTGGCGCGACAGGCCTTCGTCGTTCGGTCCACTGCCGATCCGCATGCGCGCCTTGGAGGCAATCAGCACGTCGTTCCTGCGCTTGCCGCCGAGTGCCTCGCCGATGATCTCCTCCGACAGGCCGTTGGAGTAGACATTGGCCGTGTCGATGAGATTGATGCCGGCATCGATGCACATGTCGATCATGCGCTTGGCTTCGCCAAGATCGCTGTTGCCGACCGCGGCGAAGGGCCCGGTGCCGCCGAAGGTCATGGTGCCCAAAGTCAGTGTCGAAACCTTCAGGCCGGAACGGCCAAGGATGCGGTATTCCATGTCAGTCCTCGCGATTGCGTTAAATGGGGGCGGGGCCAAAGGGCAGCCCGGAATGCGACAGAGGATTTGTAGGACAATTCGGCCGGCTTGTCGCCATGCCATGGCGATGGATCGATTGGACATGGCGGACGCCGCTGCGGCCGCTATAGCGTCCGGCTGCAATAAAACCGTCACTGCCGCTCTATATTGAAGTCGGCTCAGGTGTTTCCCTTCCAGGCCGCTAGCCAGCAATTTGGGCGCCGTATGGGAACCGACAGGGCTTGCAAGCGGAGCAGTGCAAATGACTGAGCAAAGACAGAATTCTCCCGCCAAGGATTGGCTCGAAGCCGAGCTCGCCGACACGCTCGACGAAGACTATGAGCTCGAAATGTCGGAGCCGGCGCTGTCGATGGAGATCGCCAAGATCTACAAGAACGCGCATCCGCCTTCGATCGACCGCATGCAATATTTTCGCGACCTGATCACCTTGCAGTCCGAACTGATCAAGCTGCAGTCCTGGGTCGCCTATCATAAGAAGAAGCTGGTGGTGATTTTCGAGGGCCGTGACTCCGCGGGCAAGGGTGGCGTCATCAAGCGCATAACCCAGCGGCTCAACCCGCGCATCTGCCGTGTCGTGGCGCTGCCGGCGCCGACCGAGCGCGAGAAGTCGCAATGGTATTTCCAGCGCTATGTCCCGCATCTGCCGGCGGGCGGCGAGATCGTGCTGTTCGACCGCTCCTGGTACAACCGCTCCGGCGTCGAGCGGGTGATGGGCTTTGCCGATGCCGGCCAGGTCGAGGAATTCTTCCGCGACGTTCCCGAGTTCGAGCGGATGCTGGTGCGCTCCGGCATCACCGTGGTCAAATACTGGTTCTCGATCACCGACGAGGAGCAGCAGATGCGCTTCCTGATGCGCATCCATGACCCGATGAAGCAGTGGAAACTGTCGCCGATGGATCTGCAGTCGCGCGTGCGCTGGGAGCAGTACACCAAGGCCAAGGAAGAGACCTTCGCCCGCACCAACATTCCCGAGGCGCCCTGGTTCATCGTCGAGGGCAATGACAAGAAGCGGGCGCGGCTGAACTGCATCGATCATCTGCTCAAGCAGATGCCGTATGAAGAGGTGCCGCACGAGGAGATCACGCTGCCGGAACGCGTCTTCAACCCAGAATACGAGCGCCAGACGCTGCCGCGCGAGCTCTACGTGCCGGAGAAGTATTGAGCACCTTTTCCTTCTCCCCGTTTCACGGGGAGAAGGTGCCCGAAGGGCGGATGAGGGGCGGCGCTGACTTCGATCGTTGGCGTTGCGCAGCCAAACCTGTTCTGATGAAATTGCCGCTGGCGGGGAGAAAGCGCTGTAACTACGCCCGCTTGATCACCACATGCGTGGCAAGCGCCGTCGCCACCTGCTCGGTGCATTGATAGCCAAGCCTCAACATATCCAGGCCGGTGAAGAGGTGCTCGCCCTTGCCAAGCAACACCGGCGAGATTGCCAGATGCATCTCGTCGATCAAGCTCTCCTGCAGATATTGCCGGATGGTGGCGACCCCGCCACCGATCCGCACATCCTTGCCGCCGGCCGCCGCCTTCGCCTGCTCGAGCGCCGAATGGATGCCGTCGGTCACAAAATAAAAGGTCGTGCCGCCTTCCATCGTGATGGGTGCCCGCGCGTGGTGCGTCAGCACGAACACCGGCACATGGTAGGTCGGGTTGTCGCCCCACCAGCCCTTCCAGCTGTTGTCAGGCCATTCGCCGCGGATCGGCCCGAACATGTTGCGGCCGAGGATCCAGGCGCCGACATTTTCGAAACTGCGCGCCGCGAACGCCTCGTTGATATCGGTGGTGCCGCCCTCTTGCCCGAGCACCATCTCACGGAAGGTGCGGGTGTCGATAAACCACTTGTGCAAGGATTCCCCGCCGATGCCGAGCGGATTTTGCAGATCCTGATCGGGGCCGGCGCCATAGCCGTCGAGCGATAGGGTGAATGCGTTGACACGCAGCATGGACATGAAAGCCTCCTCGATAACCAGTTGCGTTTTGCAATCGGTTGTTGTTTAGCAAACCAATTGCAAATTGCAAGCGCTATTTTCTAAGGGGAAAAAGACACATACCCGGATCTCGCCTCCAAGCGATGTCCCTATCGTTTCGTGACGATCGATTCGGATCACAACCGGCCGCTGGGACGGCCGCCGATCGCCCGACGGGTGAAGCGGGTCAGGACGTATCCTCTGGAGGCGTTCGCCATGCCTCCTGGCGACGTGCGGGCTGCCGGCCGTCTCCGGCCGTGCGGCTATCATAGCCGGGGCTGCCGGTTTTTGTCTGCGGGAATTCGAAAGAAATGCCGACCGGTCGAAAGATTGGTGACGTCTACTGAAAGGCTTTGCCGGCCAGGCCGGACTACCCCTTCAGCATTTCGGCCACTTCGGGCGCGAAATAGGTCAAGATGCCGTCGCAGCCGGCGCGCTTGAAGGCGAGCAGCGATTCCAGCATCGCCTTCTCGCCGTCGATCCAGCCATTGGCGCCGGCCGCCTTGATCATCGAATATTCGCCCGACACCTGGTAGGCGAAGGTCGGCATCTGGAATTCGTCCTTGAGCCGGCGGATGATGTCGAGATAGGGCAGGCCGGGCTTGACCATCAGCATGTCCGCGCCCTCGGCGATGTCCTGCTCGGCCTCGCGCACCGCCTCATCCGAATTGGCGTGGTCGATGTAATAGGTCTTCTTGTCGCCCTTGAGCAGGCCTGCGGTGCCGACGGCCTCGCGATAGGGGCCGTAGAAGGCCGAGGCGAACTTCGTCGCATAGGACATGATCGCGACGTCCTGAAAACCGTTGGCGTCGAGCGCGTCGCGTATGGCGCCGATCCGGCCGTCCATCATGTCGGATGGCGCGATGATGTCGGCGCCGGCCGCTGCCTGGATGACGGCCGCCGCCGCGACCTGTTCGACCGTTTCGTCGTTGACGATGATGCCGTCGCGCAGGATGCCGTCATGGCCGTGGCTGGTGAACGGGTCGAGCGCCGCGTCGGTGATGATGCCGATCCCGGGCACCGCGTCCTTGATCGCGCGAGTGGCGCGGTTGATGATGTTTTCCGGGTCGAGAATGTGGGAGCCGGTCTGGTCGCGCAAGGCCAGTTCGACATTGGGGAAGGTGGCGAGTGCCGGAATGCCGAGCTTGGCCGCGCGTTCGGCCTCCTTGACGGCAAGATCGACCGACAGGCGGAAGACGCCAGGCATGGCGGCGATCGGCTCGCGCACATTCCGGCCCTCGACAACGAAGATCGGCCAGATCAGGTCGTCGACCGAAAGCCGGTTCTCCTGGACCAGGCGGCGCGACCAGTCGGCCTTGCGCATGCGGCGCAGGCGGCGGCTGCCGGTCACGTCGTCGACGCTGCGCGCGCCGGCTGGCTTTGTCGGGGTGAATTTGTTCATGGCCAATACTCCGGATCAGCAGGTTTTATCACGAGCCCTTGCCGCTGACCAATGCGACACGATTGTGCCAGGCCGAAGCCGCCAATCTCCGCCTTGTGGGCAGATCGGCAAAGCCGAGATGGGCGCGTCCCGCCATATCTATCCGGTCAGGGCTGCCCATTACCCGAAAGAACCTGCGCGGCGCCGCCAATTGCCACGCGGAACGCCTCGTCGAAGCTGACGCCACGCACCTGCCAGCGATAGGTCTTGCCGTGATCGGCCAGGCGCCAATCGGCGATCCACCCGAGATCCTTGTCGCTCCAGACGATGCTGCCAGCGAGCGCTTGCGCGCCACCGGCATGTTTGGCCAGCAGATCCAGCCTTGCCATGTCGTCGGTGCGCAGCCCTTTTTCGCCCAGCTCGGCCAGCTGTACCGCCTTCGGAAATACGACATGCATCAACAGCGGATCGGTGGCATTGGCGAAAGACTCGCGCATCGTCTTGCCACGCTCCTCCTCGGCGCTGAGCGCGAAATGCCTCGCGCCCTGTTCGACGGTGAGAAAGACGGCGAGCGTTGGCCGTTCGCCAAGCCAGGGCTTGCTGCCAAGCTGCGCGAGCAGCTTGTTGACCGTGGCGGGCTTGTAGAGACAGTTCAGATCATGCGGCCGGTCATGCGTGCCTTGCTCGTCATGGATCGGAATGCCCTCCAGCCGGTCATGGTAGCGGAAGGAGTCGACAAAATCGCCTGCCTTGTCGCGCAGAGCCGCCATTTCGGGTTTCTCCAGCAGGCGTTGATCGCCTGAAACCCTGACCAGAACCCGGTCCAGGCAATCCTTGAAGCCTATCCGGCGGTTCACCTCGCCCTGGCCGGTGACGATGGTCCGCGACTGGTAGAGATCGTCGGTCGTGATGGCCAATGCGGCACGAGGCGCCAGGCCAGCGATCATGACCCCGATCGTCAAAAGCACGGCACGAAGAAATCCGGGCATGGCCAGCTGTTCCCCGACGCCGTCTGTGCGCGATATCGGCGCGTCGCTTGCAACGGCGGCGATCTTCGTAGCACCGCCCGCCGCCGGTCGCCAAGACCACGGCGCGGAGGCTGCTGCCATTGACGCACCCATGCGCCGCCTTTAGCACTTCAGTCCCGCAGGCGCGGGGGAGGGATTCTCTGGCGATGGATTTTGATGGAGGCGACGAAATTCGCTTCGAGCGCTTGGGCAGGGCCGGTGTCGTCACGCTGACGCGACCGCAGGCGCTCAATGCCGTCACCCATCGCATGGTCAGGGCGCTGGGCAAGGCCCTGCATGCCTGGGAGCGCGACGACGGCGTGGACGTCGTCCTGGTCAAGGCCGAGGGCAGGGCGTTTTCGGCTGGAGGCGACATCCTGCACATTTATGAAGCCGGCCGGGCTGGAAAGCTGCCGGTCGAGTTCTTCGCCGACGAGTATAGGCTCAACGCCCGCATCAACAGCTTCAAGAAACCCTATGTGGCGCTCATCGACGGCATCGTCATGGGCGGCGGCGTCGGCGTTTCCTTTCACGGCTCGCACCGGGTGATGACCGAGAATGCCCAGTTCGCCATGCCGGAGGTCGGCATCGGCTTTTTCCCGGATGTCGGCGCCAGCCATCTGTTGCCCGACCTTGGCGGCTCGTTCGGCATGTATCTGGCCCTGACCGGCAACCGCATCCGCCATGGCGATGCGCTGTGGTCGGGGCTGGCCACCCACACCATCAAGGCCGAGGACCAGGCCAGCTTTCTCGATCGGCTGGTGCTTACCGGCGATCCGGAATCGGTGCTGCGCGGTTTCTTCGTCCCGGCAAAGCGGGAGACCGACAGGCCGACGCTGGAAGCGATTTCACGCCATTTCGCCCAGCCCTCGCTACAGGATGTCATCGACAGCCTGGACCGCGCGGCGCGCGCCGACGAATTCGCGGCAAAGACGCTGGCGACGATGCGCACGCGCTCGCCCACCAGCCTTCGCGTCGCCTGGCGGCAGATCAGCGCCGGGCAGACCTTGTCGATGGACGAGTGCATGAAGATGGAGTTCCGCATCCTCAACCGCATGCTTGCCGGCCACGATTTCTACGAAGGCATCCGCACCGCCATCATCGACAAGGGATCGAAGCCGCAATGGCGGCCGGCAACGCTCGATGCGGTCGGCGAGGCGGATGTCGAGGCCTATTTCGCCCCGCTCGGCGAACGGGAACTCCCGCTATGAACGAGGTGACGTCGAGACGCGTCGTGCTGCAGCCCTCGACGGTCGAGGTGATCTTCGCCTGGTTCCAGCGCGTCATATCAGGCTACTGCCTGCTGTTCGGCATCCTGTACTGGATCAAGCTGATCGGCTTCTATCCAGGCCCGTTGTGGCGCTTCGACCTGATGCCGGTGCATTGGCAGGTGGCGGCGGTGATGCTCGCCGTGTTTTTCCCCTTTGCCGCGGCGGGGTTGTGGATGCTGGCCTCGTGGGGCCCGGTGATCTGGTTCATCTGCGCGGTCACCGAGACCGTCATGTATGCCGGGTTTCCCGAGCTTTTTGGCCATCGGCCGCTGATCGTGGTCTCGCATGCGGCGGTGGCGCTGCTCTACATCGTCTTTCGCGTCGTCATCTGGCTGCAGAAACGCCCCGTCCGGCACTAAGCCGTTGAGGCCGTTGACGACTTGGCAAACGCCCGGATTGAGCCCTGCGATAAGTGCCTAAGCCTTTAGGTTAATTATCCTTACTCGGGTGACCGTTCGTTAAGCCTCTTCCGAAACCTCTTACCGGTAAGCTCTTGTTAGCCCTAGCGTTTAAGTCGAATTTTATGAGTATTCGATAGTGTCGCGATCAAGGTGAAAAACAAAAAATCACCAGGGCGACAAACGAGAGGCAAAGACAATGATCAATTCGCGTCCGGCGGCGAAGACCGCCAACGTTTCCGACGACCGCCGCGAGGCTATCCGCTCGCTGTACATGGAATCGCTGCAGCTCGTCGAGCGGCTGCACCGCCGTCTGCTTGATGTCATCAAGGACGAATTCGACCGCAACGGCCGTTCCGACATCAATGCCATCCAGGCGCTGCTGCTCTTCAACATAGGCAACTCCGAGCTGACCGCCGGCGAACTGCGCTCGCGTGGCTACTATCTCGGCTCGAATGTCTCCTACAATCTGAAGAAGCTGGTCGATCTCGGCTTCATCAACCACCAACGCTCGCGCATCGACCGCCGTTCGGTCCGCGTTTCGCTGACCCCGAAGGGCAATGAGGTGGCCGAGGTCGTCGCCGGTCTCTATGAGCGCCATGTCGGCTCGATCGAGCAGGTCGGCGGCATCAACACCGACGAGTTCAAGCAGATGAACCGCGCCTTGCAGCGCCTCGACCGCTTCTGGAACGACACCATCGCCTACCGGATGTAAGCCATCCACATCAGATCTGGCCCGCGCCACAGAAGCGCGGCCGAAATGTCGACCTCTGGTCAAGGCTGGTGCCGAAAGGCATCGGCCCTTTTTCTTTTCCTGATCCCGAAGCCCAGGCGCCCGGTCGGCACTATCCCGCCAGGTTTGCTTTCGCTGCAGCAGTGCCTAATGTCACGGCTGGGAAGCGCGCGCATGATGGGTCTGGGAAAACGCTCGAGGACTTGCTCGGTTGCCGCAGTGCTTTTGCTGGTCCCGCAAACGGCCTTCGCCGAGGAGTGGTGGAAGGGTTCTTTCGCAGCGGAAGGCAGTTCCCCATGTGACCACAATGACTCGATCGTGACGTATACCGACAAGGCAGTGGAGATGTGGGAGGTGGGCTGCACGTTGGACAAGGTGCAGAAGATCAACCGCCTGGATGTCGTCATCCTGGACATGTCGTGTACGGATGGTGAAAGCACGGATGAGAGACGGGAACTGTTGCTCAAACTGGAGGATAACAAGGTCCTGCGCTATCCTCAGCATGAGGTGTTGCAAAGATGTTCGGAATTGAGGGCGCAGCCAAGTCCGGACCCAAATGTTGCAACTCCACGCTGAGGGATCGTGCGATTAGTCAGCCAGATAGGATTACGGCTTCAGCGGACAGAATTTCTCGTGGAAATAGGTAAGCGCCTGTTCGGCCGGGCCTGGTTCGCCGAAGAACGGGCCGATTGTTTCGGGTTCTCGCGTCAGGTCGCAGCTGCCCTCGGTGTCGGTTGAGCAGGATTTCACCAGTCCCTTCAGCGAGATGGTTGAAGGCGGACTGTCGAACGACAGGGCGGTCACGTTACCAAGCCGAACTTCGTAGGTCAGGCGGTAGTAGATGTCGCCGTCCTCCTCGAACTGCTGTTCTGCCTTGTAGGTGCAATCGTCCAGCCTGGTGACGATGAACCTGATCGTTTCGGTTTTGTCGCCGACCTCGTTCGGGCCCGTGCTGGTGAAGATAGCCGGCGATCGGGACACCTGCTTCATCGGTTCGTCGGCCTGCTGCCCGTATTTGGGGATCGCGCCCTGTTCCAGGCCGTGCACGAAATAGGCGACCGTCTCCTCCGGC
This sequence comes from Mesorhizobium sp. WSM4308, assembly GCF_002294905.1. Lineage (NCBI taxonomy): Bacteria > Pseudomonadati > Pseudomonadota > Alphaproteobacteria > Hyphomicrobiales > Phyllobacteriaceae > Mesorhizobium > Mesorhizobium sp. WSM4308. The sequence continues at coordinate 78,906 of NZ_NSFW01000005.1, forward strand.
GTTGGACTGCTGCCGTTTGGACCTCCGGCCAAAGCGAAGGCCGCGACGACTGAAAGGACACCAGGCATGGTCTCATTCCTCGCGTTGGACTGGCTTGTCAGTGTATCATCATCGGCCTGCGGTTCATCGGTCGATGTCGCGGCCGCTGATCGCGCATCGGTACCGAAAAAGCACGGGCTCTTCATTTCGCTGCGTCGCCCGATGCAAATCGCGGGCCAAGGCCACGTTGCCGCCATATTCCAATGGAACCGAGGATGCCGGTGAAGCTGCGGTCCAGGCTGTGCGTTCACCTGGAACCGGACGGTGCGTCACGCGTTTGTGGCCGAACCGATGCGGACATGGTTGGCTAATTGTTAAGATTGCCAACTTTAGAGTGCGGGCAAAATCGCCCCTGATCGAATGCTACAAGAATGTCTGGAACGTCCATGAGAACCAGCCGCCGCTTTTTCCTTTCCGGAGCCTCGTTGCTCGCCGCCGCCATGGTGGCCGGCCGTGCGAGCGCGCAGGATGTGATCGGGGATATCCTGAAATCCTCGGCCCGCGGCAATTGGGACGACCAGTTCGACGCTCGCGCCAGCGAAGGCGGCAAAGTGGCCTCGACGCTGCCGATCTTCAGCCCGCAGACCGTCGCCTTCACCGAGCAGGCGGTCGCGCAGTACCAAAACATCGTCGGGCAGGGCGGCTGGGCAGAGGTCCCCGCAACCAAGAAACTGCAGCTCGGTGTCGATGATCCCGATGTCGTGCCGCTGCGCAAGCGTCTGATGGCTGCGGGCGATCTGTCGCAGAGCGCCGGCATCTCGACCGCCTTCGATTCCTATGTCGACTCGGCGGTCAAGCGCTTCCAGTTGCGCCATGGCCTGCCGGCCGACGGCTCCATGGGCAAGTACACCTATGCCGCGATGAACGTTTCGGCGCAGATCCGGCTTGGCCAGTTGCAGACCAACCTGCAGCGGCTCAAGGAGAAGGCCGGCACGCTCGGCAGCCGCTACGTGCTGGTCGACATTCCGGCGGCACAGATCGAAGCGGTCGAGAACGACCGTGTCGTGCTCCGCCACACCGCGATCGTCGGCAAGATCGATCGCCAGACGCCGATCGTCAATTCCAAGATCAACGAGATCATCGTCAATCCGTACTGGAACGCGCCGGTCTCGATTGTGCGCAAGGACATCATTCCGCTGATGCGCAAGAATCCCGATTATCTGAAGGACAGCCATATCCGCCTGTTCGCGCCGGACGGCAGCGAGGTCGATCCGCTCACTGTCGACTGGTCGACCGACGACGCCGCCAAGTATCGCTTCCGCCAGGATCCTGGCGCGGGCAACGCGATGGCCTCGGTCAAGATCAATTTCCCCAGCCCAGACGGCGTCTACATGCACGATACGCCGCAGCAGAGCCTTTTCGGCAAGATGATGCGTTTCGATTCCTCGGGCTGCGTGCGCGTGCAGAATGTGCGCGACCTCGTCACCTGGATCCTGCGCGACACGCCGGGCTGGGACCGTCAGCATTTCGAGGCGGCGATCAAGACCGGCGAAAACACGCCGATCCAGGTCACCAACCCGGTTCCGGTCCACTTCCTCTATCTCTCGGCCTGGTCGACGGCCCCGGGCGTCGTGCAGTTCCGCGACGACGTCTACGCGCTCGACGGCGCCAGCGAACTGCAGATTACCTCTTCACTCTAAGAGACTGACAATTTTGACGAAAGGCCGTTCGAAGGGGCGGCCTTTCGTTTGCAGGGTGGTTAGATCAGCCGTTGGTTGACCAACCGCGCCATCGCTTGCGCGCGGTTGACGGCGCCGAGTTTGCAACATTGTCGACGCGGAAGCAGACGGTCGCTTGGGCAACGCCTTTTGCATGGACGGCCTGCCGTCCGCGCGGTCCGCTTTTTCTATACCGCAAACATAGGCCGGCCTCGGCCATCGCCGTTCCGGCGCTGCCTGGACGCGAGGACGACGATTGCGCATGGTTCGCAAAACAGCCGGAATCGTGCCATGCAAGCCGCTATCTTCGTCCTCGTCGTGCTGGTCTTCGTCGCTGTTTCCGGCGCGCTGGTGCGGCTGGTGCGGGTGCCGCTGCCGGTCCTGCAGATCGCCATAGGTGCTGCCCTTGCCTGGCCGGTGCGCGGCATTCATGTCGAGATCGATCCGGAGCTGTTCCTGCTGGTGTTCATTCCGCCGCTGCTGTTCAGCGATGCCTTCGGCGCGCCCAAGCGCGAGCTGATGGCCCTGCGCGGGCCGATCCTCGACCTTGCCATCGGCCTCGTCTTTTTCACCATTGTCGGTTTCGGCTATGCCTTGCACTGGCTGGTGCCGAGCATTCCGCTGGTCGTGGCCTTCGCGCTCGCGGCCGTGCTGTCGCCGACCGATGCGGTGGCCGTCTCCTCGATCGTCGACAGGAACGTCGTCCCGGCGCGGCTGATGCACATTCTGGAAGGCGAGTCCCTGCTCAACGATGCGTCGGGCCTGGTCATGTTTCGCTTTGCCGTCGCGGCGGCATTGACCGGCAGTTTTTCCTTTGCCGCCGCTTCGCTGAGTTTTGTCTACGCAGTGGCGGTCGGTATCCTGGCCGGCGTGGCGGCCTTGTTCGTCGCCGCCAAGGCGCTGCAACTCCTCAACCGCATAGGCGGCGTGCCCGCCGAGGCGCAGGTGCTGATCACCGTCCTGCTTCCCTTCGTCGCCTATCTCGGCGCCGAGCATTTCGGGGCCTCGGGCATCCTGGCCGCGGTGACCGCCGGTCTCTTGACCGGAAGCACCGGCATATTCCGCTTTCTCGGCGTCTCGGCGCGCATGCAGACGATCTCGCTGTGGACGACGTTTTCCTTCGTCTTCAACGGCGCGCTGTTCATAGTGCTTGGCCTGCAGCTTCCCGAAATCATCCGCAAGGTGCCACCGGAGCTGTCCAGCCGCCATTGGCTGCTCGAGCCGGTGCTGACGGTCCTTCTGCTGACCCTTTGCCTGATCGCGCTCCGCTTCGTCTGGATTTGGATCGGCGACATCACGGCGGGTTTTGCGGCGCGGCTCGGCAAGCGTAAGACCGAACCGTTCGGCCTGCGCGTGCGGCTCGCCGGTTCGGTCTCGGGCGTGCGCGGCGCCATCACGCTGGCCGGCATATTGTCGCTGCCGCTTGCCCTCCAGGACGGTTCGCCATTCCCCGCGCGCGACCTGGTCATCTTTCTCGCCGCCGGCGTCATCATCTGCTCCCTTGTGATCGCCAGCCTGGCCTTGCCGGTGATCGCGCGCGGGCTGGTCGAGCCCGGCGAAGACGCCGGCGCCGCCGAGGAACGCATGGCTCGCGTTGGCGCTGCGAAGGCGGCGATCGCCCACCTCGAAAGCATCGCCCAGACGGATGAAGAGGAGGGCGATGTGCCCGGCCTCAAGCTCGCCGCCGCCAACGGCATTGTCGCGGCCTATCGGCGCCGCATCGCGGCGTCCGACGAGGCCGATGAGGCGCGCGCCGAAGTGCGGGAGGCGGGAAGGCTGGAGATCGATCTGAGGCTCGCCGGCATCGCCGCCGAGCGTGGCGCCTTGCGCGCCATGCTTCGCCGCGGCGAGATCAACGACCACACAGCGCGGGCGCTGTTCACCGAGATCACCCTGACGGAAGCCCTTTTGAACGGCAGGCAGACACGGAAATAGCACCGGCGGTGCTCGGCGGCTGCGGATTTGCAGTCTCTGCCGCAAACCGGCCAGCAAATTTCGCGCCGCAAACGTGGCGGGTCGAAAACAACTGTGTTAATGGCGCGGCAATGCGTGTCGCCCAAAAGTGTGCAGCGGTTTTGGGGCAACGATAAGCATAAACAAATTGCCCCGAACCGGAGGATTTCAGGCCATGGCAACAGCAGCGGCAGCGTCGAACAAATTCGAATCCTTCTTCGAAACCACGCTGGAAGACGCCGATCCGGAGATTTTCGGTGCCATCCGCAATGAACTCGGTCGCCAGCGCCACGAGATCGAGCTGATCGCCTCGGAAAACATCGTTTCGCGCGCGGTGCTCGAGGCGCAGGGGTCGATCATGACCAACAAATATGCCGAGGGCTATCCGGGCAAGCGCTACTATGGCGGCTGCCAGTTCGTCGACGTGGCCGAGGAACTGGCCATCGAGCGGGCGAAGAAGCTGTTCGGCTGCAATTTCGCCAACGTCCAGCCGAACTCCGGCAGCCAGATGAACCAGGCGGTGTTCCTGGCGCTGCTGCAGCCCGGCGACACCTTCATGGGCCTCGACCTCAATTCCGGCGGCCATCTCACCCATGGCTCGCCGGTCAACATGAGCGGCAAGTGGTTCAAGGTCGTCTCCTATGGCGTGCGCAAGGAAGACCATCTGCTCGACATGGACGCGATCGAGAAGACCGCGCATGAGACCAAGCCGAAGCTGATCCTGGCCGGTGGCACCGCCTATTCGCGCATCTGGGACTGGAAGCGCTTTCGCGAGATCGCCGATGCGGTCGGCGCGTATCTGATGGTCGACATGGCGCACATCGCTGGCCTGGTCGCGGGCGGCGTGCATCCCTCGCCATTGCCGCACGCCCATGTGGTGACGACCACGACGCACAAGTCGCTGCGCGGCCCGCGCGGCGGCATGATCCTGTGCAACGACGAAGAGATTGCCAAGAAGATGAATTCGGCGGTGTTCCCCGGCCTGCAGGGCGGCCCGCTGATGCATGTCATCGCCGCCAAGGCGGTGGCCTTCGGCGAGGCGCTTAAGCCGAGCTTCAAGGTCTATGCCGAGAGTGTGGCCGCCAACGCCAAGGCGCTGGCTTCGAGCCTCAAGGAGACGGGCCTCGACATCGTCTCCGGCGGCACCGACAACCATTTGATGCTGGTCGATTTGCGCCCCAAGAACGCCACCGGCAAGCGCGCCGAGGCAGCCCTTGGCCGCGCCAACATCACTTGCAACAAGAACGGCATTCCCTTCGATCCGGAAAAGCCTTTCGTCACCTCGGGCGTGCGCCTGGGCACGCCGGCCGGCACCACGCGCGGCTTCGGCCAGGCCGAATTCCGCGAGATCGGCAAGCTGATCGCCGAAGTGCTGGATGGTCTCAAGGTCGCCAATTCGGACGAGGGCAATGCCGCGGTCGAGGCGGCGGTCAAGGCCAAGGTCGTGGCGTTGACCGATCGTTTTCCGCTCTATCCGTATCTCGGCTGACCATCCTTATCGATTGACCAGGCGCGAAGCGTCATCTTTTATCCGCCGGCGGTGCGCCACCCTGATCGGGTGGCGCATGGAACTGGAGAAACGATGATGGGCAATTTTCGTATCGCGTTACTCGGCGCTATCGGCTGGCTGGCCGTCTGTGGGCCCGCTTCGGCGCAGACACAGCCCGCTCCGGACATGCCTGCCACGAGCACCTTCGGCCGATGGACAACCATGGTCGATACACTCGATACCGGCCAGGATGCGCACAAGACCTGTGCGGCTTCGACGGCGTTCTTCGACGCGAATGGCAATTCAGGCACGCTGACCTTGTCGATCTCGACCGGCGATGCGCTGCCGCCTGATGCCTATCCCGCCATCATGCTCACCGTCGACAACAAGCAACTGCCGACCGGCAAGAAGATCGCGGCGACGTTCGGCGATCCCGGCGTCAAGGTTTCGGCAACGGTCTATTCCAACGATGCCGGCATCGGCCGTCCGAGCTGGACGGTCGACAACCAGGCCAAGACCAGTCTCGCGCTGCTGCGAGCCATGCGTCAGGTCGTCTCGCTCGACGTGACTTTCGGCAAGCAGGCCTTCGCCAGCATCCCGATGGACGGCTTCACCAAGGCCTACCGCAACCTCGGAACGTCTTGCGGCTTCCCGACCAAGGATGTCGCGCCGTGACGGCTCGGTCGCAGTAGGGACCGCGGATGGACATTGTCTGGAAGGGTGTGGTCGGCGGGCTGGTGACGGCGCTGATCGTCTGGGCGTCCAAGCGGGGCAATGTCCTGCCAGGTATCCTGCCGCTGGCGCCGACCTTTGCCGTCATTGCCTTGCTCGCCGTCGGCGCCAAGGGCGATCCGGGCGGTTTCCGCGATGCCTGCCTTGCCGGAATGAAGACAATTCCCGCCTATCTTGCCTTCCTCGGCGCCTGCTGGTTGTTCATCGACAAGGTCGACTATCGCCTGGCTGTTGCCGGCGGCATCGCCGTCTGGCTGGTTGCCGCGCTGGCAATCTTCCTCGCGCCTCGCTATCTCTGATGCTGCAGTCCGTTGAAGAGACGGAACGGCTTCAATCCCGGTCGGAAAGGCTCTAAGCCTTTCGCCTCACCAGATTCGCGAACCCAAGGCTCTCCATGCGCTGTCCCTATTGCCAGTCCGAAGATACGCAGGTGAAGGATTCGCGCCCCGCCGAGGATGGCGCGGCGATCCGCAGGCGGCGTGTCTGCCCCGATTGCGGCGGCCGGTTCACCACCTTCGAACGCGTCCAGTTGCGCGATCTGGTCGTGGTCAAGAAGTCGGGCCGTAAAGTGCCGTTCGACCGCGACAAGCTGCTGCGCTCGGTCGAGATCGCGGTGCGCAAGCGCAATGTCGATCCCGAACGCATCGACCGCGCCGTGACCGGCATCGTGCGCCAGCTTGAAAGCTCCGGCGAGACGGAAGTGGCCTCCGGCGAGGTCGGCCGGCTGGTCATGGAGGCGCTGAAGTCGCTCGACGACGTCGCCTATGTGCGTTTTGCCTCGGTCTACCGCAATTTCCGCGAGGCCAAGGATTTTCATGAACTCCTGGGCGAGCTGAAGGGCGACGAAGACAAGAGTGAAGAGGACGCCGGCTGAGCATGGCAGCATCGCAACTGAGCGAGGCCGAACAAGCGGCCCTTGATCGTCGTTTCATGGCCGCCGCCTTGCGGCTTTCGCGCAGGAATGCCGGCCGCACCTCCACCAATCCTTCCGTCGGCACGCTGATCGTGCGAGATGACGGCGCGGGGCCGATGATCGTCGGCACCGGTGTCACCGCGGTCGGCGGCCGGCCGCATGCCGAGACCGAGGCGCTGGCCGAGGCCGGCGCGCTCGCGCGTGGTGCCACCGCCTATGTCACGCTAGAACCTTGCGCGCATCACGGCCGCACCCCGCCTTGCGCCATCGCGCTGGTCAATGCCGGCATTGCGCGCGTCGTGGGGGCCGCCAGCGACCCGGATCCGCGTGTCTCCGGCAAGGGCTATGCCATCCTGCGCGCCGCCGGCATCGAGGTGGTGGAGAAGGTCCTGGCCACGGATGCCGCCGAGCAGATGGCGGGTTATTTGATTCGATCTCTGCGAAAACGTCCGGAAGTGACGCTGAAGCTTGCGCTTTCGAGCGATGGCCAGATCGGCAGGAAAGGCGCCGGCCAGGTCGCGATCACCGGCGAGATCGCGCGCCGCGACGTCTATCTGATGCGCGCGGAGTCCGACGCCATACTGATTGGCATCGGCACGGCGCTGGAAGACGATCCGGCGCTGACCGTGCGCCTGCCGGGGCTGGAGAACCGTTCGCCGGCGCGCATCATCCTCGATCGCCAGATACGGCTCCCGGAAGCCTCGAAGCTGGTTTCCGGTGTCGACCGCGTGCCGCTTTATGTCGCTGCCTGTCTTGAAGCCGATCCGCACCGTCGCGCCGCGCTCGAACGCGCCGGCGTACGCTTCATCGGCACCGAAACCCATGACGGCGTCGTCGCCTTGCCGGAACTGCTCGAAGACCTGGCGGCGCTCGGCATGGCAAGCGTGCTGGTCGAGGGCGGCGCCCAGGTCGCCAAGGCATTCCTCGACGAAGATCTGGTCGATCGCATCGTGTTGTTCCAGGGGCCGGAGGCTATTGGCGAGGATGGCATTGCATCGCCGGTCGATGCCGACCATATCCCGGCAGGCTTCCGCAAGTTGCGCGAAATGCGCTTCGGCGAGGACAGCTACGCCGAGTGGGTAAGGGACCTCTAGGGATCAGCATCGATGTTTACCGGAATTGTCACCGATATCGGCACCGTCGCGGCCATCAAGCCGCTTAGCGAAGGCGTCGGCTTGCGCATCGATACCGCCTATGACCCCGAAACCATCGCCATTGGCGCCTCGATTTCTTGTGGCGGCGTCTGCCTGACGGTCACGGCGCTGCCCGAACATGGCTCGAACGCGCGCTGGTTCGAGGTCGAGGCCTGGGAAGAGGCCTTGCGGCTGACCACGGCGTCGAGTTGGAAATCCGGCACCAAGGTCAATCTCGAACGGGCGCTGAAGATAGGCGACGAACTCGGCGGCCACATCGTATCGGGCCATGTCGACGGCGCCGCCGAGATCGTCGAGCGCAAGGACGAGGGCGACGCGGTGCGCTTCACGCTTGAGGCACCGCGCCATCTGGCCAAATTCATCGCGCCAAAGGGCTCCGTCGCGCTCGACGGCACCTCGCTCACCGTCAACAAGGTCGAGGGCACCCGCTTCGACGTGCTGTTGATCCACCACTCGCTGACCGTGACCACGTGGGGCGAGCGCAAGGTCGGCGACCGCGTCAATCTCGAGATCGACACCATGGCCCGCTATGCGGCACGACTGGCGGAGGCGGCGAAAGAGGGGCTCTAGAAAGTCTGCCGGACCGGCCGGTCCAAAGCGTCTGACACACTCCAGCAATCTTCCGCTTGCGATCAATCCGGCTTCGGCCTAAGTCACCGGCAACCCCCCGGAGACTTTTATGGCTGGTACATCCCAACACGGCAAAGCCTTCATTCGTCCGAAGGCGAAGGCGCATCTGCTGATTGTCGAAGCGCGCTTTCACGACGACCTTGCCGACGCGCTGCTCGACGGCGCGACGAGCGCGCTCGATGAAGCGGGCGCGACTTACGACGTCGTCACCGTTCCAGGTTCGCTCGAAATTCCCGCAGTGATCACCTTCGCGCTTGACGGCGCGGCGGAAGGCGGCACCAATTACGATGGGTTTGTCGCCCTCGGCACGATCGTCCGTGGCGACACCTATCACTTCGATATCGTCGCCAATGAATCCAGCCGCGCGCTGATGGACCTGTCCGTGCAGGACTCGGTCTGTGTCGGCAACGGCATCCTGACCACCGAGAACGACGCCCAGGCATGGACGCGGGCCAAGCGCTCGGAAGGCGACAAGGGTGGCTTTGCCGCGCGTGCGGCGCTGACCATGATCGCGCTCAAGGAACAATTGGGAGCGCGATCGTGAGCGAGCCCGCTTCGCCCGGACAGCCCGCTGTGCGCCATGCCAACAAGCGTGGCGCGGCCCGTCTGGCCGCTGTGCAGGCGCTCTATCAGATGGATGTCGCCGGCAGCGGTGTCTTCGAGATCACCGCCGAATATGAGGCGTTCCGGCTTGGCAAGGAAGTCGACGGTGCGCTCTATCGCGAGGCGGATGCGCAATGGTTCCGCGCCATCCTGACCGGCGTCGTCGAGAACCAGAAGACCATCGATCCAGTCATCCGCCAGGCATTGACCGATGATTGGCCGCTGTCGAGGCTCGATTCGACGCTGCGCGCCATTATGCGCGCCGGCGTCTATGAATTGATGAAGCGCGAGGACGTGCCGGTGGCGGTCATCGTTTCGGAATATGTCGACATTGCCAAGGCCTTCTACGAGGAAGACGAGCCGAAACTCGTCAATGCCGTGCTCGACCGCGTGTCACGCCGGGTGCGCGGCGAGGGGCGGGGCAAGGACGCATCGTGACGGCCATCGCCATCGAGACGGGCAGGGAGGCGCGGCGCACCGCGCTGATCCTCGCCGCCTCGCAGGCGATTATCGGCTCGGCGGCACCCATCGCCATTTCGATGGGCGCGCTGGCCGGCCAATACCTGCTCGGTGCCGACAAATCGCTGGCCACGGCGCCGATCACCGGCTTCAACATCGGCGTCGCGCTCGGCGCCTTGCCCGCCGCGGCCATTATCCGCCAGCTGGGCCAGCGCGGCGGCTTCATGACCGGAACCGTCGTCACCGCGCTTGGCGGCCTGATTGCCACACTGGCGCTTTTCCACGGCAGTTTCTGGTTGTTCACGTTCGCGCTGCTGGTGATCGGCATCGGTGGCGCCTTCGTCCAGCAATTCCGCTTCGCAGCCGCCGACAATGCGCCTCCGCAGTTCAAGGCGCGCGCCATCTCCTTCGTGCTGGCCGGCGGCATTGTCACCGCCATCCTCGGGCCGCAGATCGTCATCTTCACCCGGGAACTGTTCGCACCGGTGATGTTTGCCGGATCGTTCGCCTCCATCCTGCCGCTGGCAGCCGTCGGCGCGATGATCCTGTCGTTTCTGCGCCTGCCGGCGAAGGCGGCGAGCAAGGTTGACGTTTCCGGCGGCGATGCCAGGCCCCTGTCCGAAATCGTCACCAGGCCGCGCTTCGTCGCCGCGCTGTTCTGCGCCGTCGGCAGTTACGCGCTGATGAGCTTCGTCATGACCGGCGCGCCGCTGGCCATGGTCGGTTGCGGCCTGTCGGAGGACGATGCGACGCTGGGCATTTCATGGCACGTCATGGCGATGTTCGCGCCGAGCTTCTTCACCGGCTCGCTGATCCATCGCTTCGGCGCCGAGCGCATTGTCGCCATCGGCCTGATCATGCTCATCGGCTGTGCTGCCGTTGCCTTGTCGGGGCTGGCGCTGTGGCAATTCTGGACGTCGCTGATCCTGCTCGGCCTTGGTTGGAATTTCGGCTTCATCGGCGCCACCGCCATGGTCGCGGCCAGCTACCGGCCGTCGGAAAAGGGCAAGGTGCAGGGGTTCCACGACTTCGTCCTGTTCGGCTCCGTCGCCTGCGCGTCGCTGCTGTCGGGCATGGTCTACAACGCCTGGGGCTGGGAGATGCTGAACTGGATGATCTTTCCGGTCACCGTTCTGTGCTTCGTGGCCCTCGGCGCACTCAAGTTGACGGCTCCGCGCAACGCGCGCACCTGATCCCAAAACTGCTGTCGAACTGGCATGATGCTGTCAGGATTGCTTCGGTTGAATTTGCCGATCTGAAACAAAATTATTGCCTCTGTGCCTATTGTTATGAAACCGTGTGCCCCGACTGGCCGTTGAAGCCATGCTCATATGCGGCCGCCGCATTCCGGTTCACAGCAAAGGGTTTTCACGATGTTTTCAGTCAAGGTTTTCGCCGGCGCGGCATTGGCGCTGGCCATCACGGCAGCTTCCGCCAGTGCTCAGGTGGTGGTCTCCTCGAAGATTGACACCGAGGGTGGCGTGCTCGGTAACATCATCCAGCTCGTTCTCAATGCCAACAACATCAAGACATCGGACCGCATCCAGCTCGGCGGCACGCCGGTGGTGCGCAAGGCGATCACCGCCGGCGAGATCGACATCTATCCCGAATACACCGGCAACGCCGCCTTCTTCTTCGAGAAGGCCGACGACCCGGTCTGGAAGGACGCCGCCAAGGCCTATGAGACGGCCAAGAAGCTCGACTACGACGCCAACAAGATCGTCTGGCTGTCGCCGGCGCCGGCCAACAACACCTGGGCGATCGCCCTGCGCAAGGAAGTGACGGACCAGAACAAGCTCGTGACGCTGTCGGACTTCGGCAAATACGTCGCCGGCGGCGGCAAGGTGGTGCTCGCGGCTTCCGCCGAGTTCGTCAATTCGGCGGCCGCCCTTCCGGCCTTCCAGACCACCTACGGCTTCACGCTGAAGCCGGACCAACTGATCACGCTTTCGGGCGGTGACACCGCGGCGACCATCGCCGCGGCCGCCAACCAGACCAGTGGCGCCAACGCCGCCATGGTCTACGGCACCGATGGCGGCATCGCGCCGTCGGGCCTTGTCGTGCTCGAGGACGACAAGGCCGTGCAGCCGGTCTACCAGCCGGCGCCCATCATCCGCGAATCCGTGCTCAAGCAACATCCCGAAATCGAGACGCTGCTGAAGCCGGTCTTCGCCAAGCTCGACCTGGTCACGCTGCAGGAACTGAACGGCCGTGTGCAGGTTGGCGGCGAGCCGGTCAAGGGCGTCGCCGAGGACTTCCTGAAGAAGAACGGCTTTCTGAAGTAGGACGATTCCGGCGCGCCGCTCGCGTGGCGCGCCGGAACGACCGACGGGGGAGGGCGTGAACATCCGTTTCGATAAGCTCGGCGTGGTGATTGCCGCGATCGCGGCCTATGCGGCGTTCCTCGCTCCCTTCGCCACGTTCCGCGCCAATCGGATCGTTCCGGGCCAGGCGCGCTCGATTCTCGAGGCGCTGCCGGCAACCGCCGGGCCATTGCTGATGGCTATCGTGATCGTCGCGGCGCTCACAGCGCTCTTCAGGACACCGCTTATGCTGCGCCTTGCGTCCAGTGTCGTGGCGCTTGCCGCGCTCGCGCTGCTCGTCGGCGTCGCTGGCACATTCTTGACGCCGGCCGGCAATACCCTTGCCAGGGTATCGCCGGCCTCCGGTTTCTGGGTACTCATCTTTGCCTTCACGCTTTTGCTGGCGGACGTGCTGACGAGGCTGAACCTGTCGCCATGGGCCCGTGTCGGTGTGCTGGTTGCCGCCGCCGGGGCCATTGGGCTGCTCTTGGTGTCGGGGGCCTGGAACGACCTTTCCATCCTCAAGGAATACGCCAACCGCGCCGACAGTTTCTGGGCCGAAGGTTCCAAGCATGTGACGCTGGCGCTTGGCTCGCTGCTTGCGGCGGTCGTCGTCGGCCTGCCGCTCGGCATACTCTGTCATCGTGTCGAAAGGCTGCGGGCCGGTGTGCTCAACGTGCTCAACATCATCCAGACCATTCCTTCGATCGCGCTGTTTGGCCTGCTGATCGCGCCGCTCGGCTGGATCGCCACGCATGTGCCGGGAGCGGCCGCGCTCGGCATCAGAGGCATCGGCACGGCGCCGGCCTTCGTCGCCCTGTTCCTCTATTCGCTGCTGCCGGTTGTGGCCAACACCGTGGTCGGCCTCGCCGGCGTGCCGCGCGCCGCCAACGACGCGGCGCGCGGCATGGGCATGACCGACCGCCAGCGCCTGTTCGGCGTCGAATTCCCGCTGGCCTTTCCGGTGATCCTCACCGGCATCCGTATCGTGCTGGTGCAAAACATCGGCCTTGCCACCATCGCAGCGCTGATCGGTGGCGGCGGCTTTGGCGTCTTCGTCTTCCAGGGCGTTGGCCAGACCGCGATGGACCTGGTGCTGCTCGGCGCGGTGCCGACCGTGGCGCTCGCCTTCGCTGCCGCCATCATCCTCGACGCAGTGATCGAAATGACCGCCACCAAGCGCAGGGTTGAAACGGCATGATCGAGATCGAAGGCATCACCAAGCGCTATGACACGACCACCGTCGTCGACGACGTCTCGATGGTCATCGAACCACGTACCATCGCCGTCATCGTTGGCACCTCGGGCTCGGGCAAGACGACGCTGCTGCGCATGATCAACCGGCTGGTCGAACCGACCGCTGGCATCATCAAGCTAGACGGCGCCGACAATCGTTCGGTGCCGGGCTACGAACTGCGCCGAAGCATCGGCTATGCGATCCAGGGCCACGGCCTGTTTCCACATCGCACCGTGGCGCAGAACATCGCCACTGTGCCGGTGCTGCTTGGCTGGGACAAAGATCGCATCAAGGCGCGCGTCGATGAACTGATGACGCTCTACCAACTCGACCCCCAGGAATTCGGACCGCGCTACCCGCACGAACTGTCCGGTGGCCAGCAGCAGAGGGTCGGAGTGGCCCGCGCGCTCGCCGCCGAACCCAACGTGCTGTTGATGGACGAGCCGTTCGGCGCGCTCGATCCGATCATCCGCACCAAGGCGCAGGAAGATCTGCTGGCGATCCAGAAGCGCTTCGGCACCACCATCATCCTCGTCACCCACGACATGGAGGAGGCAGTGCACATGGGCGACAAGATCGCCGTCATGGATGCCGGCAAGCTTGTGCAATACGCCAACCCCGCCGAGATCCTGGCAAACCCGGCCAGCAGCTTCGTAGAGACCCTGGTCGGCGCCAGCGAAAGGCCCTTCAGGCTGCTGTCGCTGGGACGGGTGCGTGACGCGGTGGAGAACGGCACCGCCGAGGGCGAAGCCATCCCCGGCGATGCCAGCCAGCGCGATGCACTGGCTGAACTCCTGTGGACAGGCCGGCCGGCGCTGCCGGTCAAAGGGGCCGACGGCAAGCCACTCGGCCGCGTTACGGTGGATGGGCTGGTCAAGCGGGCGGCGAGGCCGGCATGAGAGCCTGGCTGCCTTTGCTGCTCAGGCTTGCGCTGGTGGTTTTGCTTGCGACGTTCGTCACCAGTCCGGGCTGGTTTGAGCCGCTGCTCAAGCCGCTGACCGAGAACAACGCGCCGGTGATCTACAATCAGGGCAGCCTGCTGACGCTGACGCTGCTGCATCTGCGCATCGTGCTGATCGCCACCGCCGCGGCGACCATCGTTGCGGTGGCACTGGCCATCCTTGTCACCAGGCCGGCTGGCGCCGAATTCCTGCCGCTGTCGCGCAGCCTGGTCAATATCGGCCAGACGTTCCCGCCGGTGGCGGTGCTGGCGCTCGCCGTGCCGGCTGTCGGCTTCGGCGAGAAGCCGACGCTGATTGCGCTGTTTCTCTATGGCCTGCTGCCGATCTTCGAGAATGCTCTGACCGCGTTGACGACGCTGCCGGCCAATGTCGTCGAGGCGGCGCGCGGCGCGGGCATGACCGGCTGGCAAAGGCTCACCAAGGTCGAGCTGCCGCTCAGCGCGCCGATCATCCTGGGCGGCATCAGGCTCTCGGTGGTGATCAGCCTGGCCACCGCCACCATAGGCTCGACGGTTGCCGCCAAGACGCTGGGCGAGGTGATCATTGCTGGCCTTCTGTCCAACAACCTTGCTTTCATCCTGCAGGGCGGCCTGATCGTGGCGGCGCTTGCCGTGCTGATCTACGACGGATTGTCGGCGATCGAGCGCTATGCGGCGCGGCGCATGGGGCGCGAGGCGGAGTAGTCCTTTGGAAGCTGATGGCTTTGTCGGCATGATCCCCTTGCGTCATTTCAATCGATCTAAATGAGGGCCACGCCAGGCAGGGTCGTTGCGACTTTTGTCTTTTGGGCGAAAGCCGGGCAAAAACTGAACAATATCTTGACGTTCGCGGCACTGTTTCGCATACACCGATGCGAAGAGGCGGATTCCGTACGCGGGATTCCATCTTTATCTCATCGGCCCAGGGAGGGGTTCATTTGGGCCAACAATCGAGGAAAAATCGGCAATGACCATTATTTCCGCCGTCATCGCCTGCGGCTTGCTTTCTGTCCTGTACGCTATCTGGGCGACACGTTCGGTCCTTGCGTCCGACCAGGGCAACGCACGCATGCAGGAAATCTCCGCCGCCATCCGCGAAGGCGCGCAAGCCTATCTGGCGCGCCAGTACACCACCATCGCCACCGTCGGCGTGGTCGTGCTCTTGCTCGCCTGGTGGCTGCTTTCGATCACCGCCGCGATCGGCTTCCTGATCGGCGCCGTCCTGTCGGGCGCTGCCGGCTTCATCGGCATGCATGTTTCCGTGCGTGCCAACGTGCGCACTGCACAGGCGGCCTCCAACAGTCTGGCCGCCGGTCTCGACATCGCCTTCAAGTCGGGCGCCATCACCGGCATGCTGGTGGCGGGCCTGGCGCTGCTCGGCGTCTCGATCTACTACCTCATCCTGACCGGTCCCATGGGCCTGCAGCCCAATGACCGCATCGTTATCGACTCACTGGTCTCGCTCGGCTTCGGTGCCTCGCTGATCTCCATCTTCGCCCGTCTCGGCGGCGGTATCTTCACCAAGGGCGCCGATGTCGGCGGCGATCTGGTCGGCAAGGTCGAAGCCGGCATTCCCGAGGACGATCCGCGCAACCCGGCCACCATCGCCGACAATGTCGGCGACAATGTCGGCGACTGTGCCGGCATGGCCGCCGACCTGTTCGAGACCTATGCGGTGACGGTCGTCGCCACCATGGTTCTCGGTGCCATCTTCTTCGGCGGCACCGCCGTTCTCGGCGCCGCTATGCTCTATCCGCTCGCCATATGCGGCGCCTGCATCCTGACCTCGATCGTCGGCACCTTCTTCGTCAAGCTCGGGGCCAACGGTTCGATCATGGGTGCGCTCTACAAGGGCCTGATCGTCACCGGTCTGTTGTCGATCGCCGGCCTCGGCGTCGCCACCTCGGTATGCCTTGGCTGGGGCGAGATCGGCACGGTCGCCGGCATGGTCATCACCGGCAAGAACCTCTTCATCTGCGGCCTGATCGGCCTTGCGGTGACGGGTTTGATCGTGGTGATCACCGAATACTACACCGGCACCAACAAGCGCCCGGTCAACTCGATCGCCCAGGCGTCGGTCACCGGCCACGGCACCAACGTCATCCAGGGCCTCGCGGTCTCGCTGGAATCGACGGCGTTACCGGCCATCGTCATCGTCGGCGGCATCATCTCGACCTACCAGCTCGCCGGCCTCTACGGCACGGCGATCGCCGTCACCACCATGCTCGGCCTTGCCGGCATGATCGTTGCGCTCGACGCCTTCGGCCCGGTCACCGACAATGCCGGCGGCATTGCCGAAATGGCCGGTCTGCCCAAGGAAGTGCGCCACTCCACCGACGCGCTCGACGCTGTCGGCAACACCACGAAGGCCGTGACCAAGGGCTATGCCATCGGCTCGGCAGGTCTCGGCGCATTGGTGCTGTTCGCCGCCTACTCGAACGACCTGAAGTTCTTTGCCGCCAACGGCGACAAATATCCCTACTTCCAGGGCATGGGCGAGATTTCCTTCGATCTCTCCAACCCTTACGTCGTCGCCGGCCTGATCTTCGGCGGCCTGATTCCCTACCTGTTCGGCGGCATCGCCATGACGGCCGTCGGCCGCGCTGCGGGCGCCATCGTCGAGGAGGTGCGCAAGCAGTTCCGCGAGGATCCCGGCATCATGGCCGGCACCTCCAAGCCGAACTACGCGCGTGCAGTCGACCTTCTGACCAAGGCGGCGATCCGGGAAATGATCATCCCGTCACTGCTGCCGGTGCTGGCGCCGCTCGTCGTCTATTTCGGCGTGCTCTTGATCTCGGGTTCGAAGGCCTCGGCCTTCGCCGCCCTCGGCGCCTCGCTGCTCGGCGTCATCGTCAACGGCCTGTTCGTCGCCATCTCGATGACTTCGGGCGGTGGCGCGTGGGACAACGCGAAAAAGTCGTTCGAGGACGGCTTTGTCGACAAGGACGGCGTCAAGCATCTCAAGGGTACCGAGGCACACAAGGCTTCGGTGACCGGCGATACGGTCGGTGATCCCTACAAGGACACCGCCGGCCCCGCGGTCAATCCGGCGATCAAGATCACCAACATCGTGGCGCTCCTGCTTCTGGCCGTGCTCGCGCACGGCTGAACGTAACCTGGCCGTCAGATAGAAACCCGCGGGGAGCGATCCCTGCGGGTTTTTGTTTGGCTCCGTCAGGTTCCACGGCCACTTCAAACCCCAAGATCCGCTCGATTTAACGCCGGCTCGCCCCCGTCTGCTCGCCTTGGCCAAACAAAAACCCGTGGGATCGCTCCCACGGGTTTTTGGTCGCCTGAGATGGTGCTGCTTCCCACGGGGAAGCAGGGTCTGATGATCAGGGAGTACCGCCGCCGGGGATGCCGGGCGCCAGCTTGCTGGCGCCGTTGATGATCTGGCTGAGGAAGTTCTGGTCCTTGCCGCCAGTCGGCGTGGTGCGCGAGATGAAGTCGAAAATCTTGCCGTCCTTCATGCCGTAATTGGCGATCTGGGTGACGCGGCCATCGGCGCCGAAATAGACCGCCAGAACTTTCTGGTCGACGAGCCTGGGCTTATCGAAGGCGACATAGCGCTTGCGCGTCTGCGAAATGTAATAAAATGCCTCGTTGTCGAAAGTCGCCGTGGTCGACGGCGTGCCAAGCGCCAGAAGCACCTGCTCACGGCTGGAACCGACTGGCACCGAATCGACGGCCTGCTGGTCGTAGACGTAACCTTGCGTGAATGTCTCGCTCGGATTGAGGTCGCCGATCATCTTGTTGGTGTGACACGCCGAAAGCGCCGAAACGACCAGCAGCAGCGAGATCGCGCCGGCAGGCCTGGACGAGAAGGTCGACTTGAAATTCAGCGCGCGCAACAACAATTCTCCATTATATCGCCGCAACTTGCGCTGGGCCGCAAAACCGGTAAACCAGCTTGCCTGCCGATGCAACAAGGCCAATTCAACAAACGGTCCCCGGGAGACCATCCCCATGTTCCAGCGCCTTTTTGGTCGCGAACGCCACGCCAACCGCGCCATAACGGACGCGCTTTACGCACAAATCGTGGCGGCGGCGCGGCAGACCGTATTTT
The DNA here is from genome assembly GCF_002294905.1 of Mesorhizobium sp. WSM4308. Taxonomy (NCBI): domain Bacteria; kingdom Pseudomonadati; phylum Pseudomonadota; class Alphaproteobacteria; order Hyphomicrobiales; family Phyllobacteriaceae; genus Mesorhizobium; species Mesorhizobium sp. WSM4308. The sequence goes on from NZ_NSFW01000005.1 coordinate 97,082, forward strand.
ATTCCCACTGGGATGTGCCGGACACGCCGCTCGGCCGTTTCGAGATGCTTTCGCTGCATATGTTCCTGTTCCAGCATCGCTTGCGCGGCGAAGACGGCGTGGCGCAGGAGATCGCCCAGGTGCTGATCGACGAGTTCTTTCTCGACGTCGATCATTCGCTGCGGGAACTGGGCATTGGCGATGTCGGCGTGCCCAAGCGCATGAAGAAACTGGCGAAGATGTTCTATGGCCGCACCGCCGCCTATGATGATGCGCTGGAAAGAAACGATCGCGACGGCCTGACCGCGGCACTTGCACGCAATGTCCGGCCCGATGCCGGCACGTGGCCGGAGGCGCCGCAATTGGCCGACTATGTCGCCGATGCCTGCCGGCAGCTGGCCGCCCAGCCGTCCGAATCGATCGTTTCCGGCACGGCGGTGTTTCCGCTCGCCAAGGGAGGTGCTTGATGAAACATGCTGATCCGCGAAGCCCGGTTTCCTTTTTCGCCAATGTCGCCCGGCTGCCGCAGAAGGGCCTGCCGGTGGTGATCGAGGCCGACGCCGCCCAGCGCGCCGCGCTCGCCGAGGAGCACGGGCTGCTGTCAGTCGAAGCCTATCGCGCCGAACTCCTTGTCGTTTCCTGGAAGCGCAATGGCGTCAAGGTCAGTGGCCGTGTCGAGGCCGATATCACGCAGGCCTGCATCGTCACGCTCGACCCCGTCCAGGCGCATATCGACGAGCCGGTCGAGGCACTGCTGTTGCCCGAGGATTCCAAGCTTGGGCGGCAGGGGTTCGAGGGCGGTGGCGAGATCCTGCTCGATGCGGACGGGCCCGACAGCCCCGAAACATTCTCCGGCGACACCATCGATGTCGGGGCGCTAGCCGAACAGTTCTTCGGACTGGCCATCGACCCTTATCCGCGCAAGCCGGGCGCGTCGCTGGATGCCGGCGGCGATACCGAAGCGGCGGAGAATGAATTTCAGCAAAAACTGCGATCCTTGCTGGGAAAATCCTGAAAACCTCGCCCGCGATGGAAAAGTCGGTTGTGCGAAAAGCCAAAACCGCTATTTTCGCCGAACCTTTGCGATCGCTAAGCGACTGCCGCCTAACCGTGAGATGAATACCGCGTGATCAGGATTTCCATCGATGCCATGGGCGGCGATCACGGACCAGCCGTGGTCATTCCGGCGCTCATGACGGTCGCGACTCGCCGTCCCGACATCCGCTTCGTCATCTACGGGCGTGAGGAACTTGTGCGCCCCGAACTGGCCAAGTTCCCCAAATTGGCCGAGGTGAGCGAATTCTTCCATTGCGAGATCGCGGTCAGGATGGACGACAAGCCCAGCCAGGCGTTGCGCCATGGCCGCTGGAAGTCGTCGATGTGGAAGGCGGTCGAAGCGGTCAAGTCAGGTGCCGCTGACGCTTGCATCTCCGCCGGCAACACCGGTGCGCTGATGGCGATGTCGAAATTCTGCCTGCGCACCATGGCCACCATCGATCGCCCGGCGATCGCGGCATTGTGGCCGACATTGCGCGGCGAAAGCGTGGTTCTGGACGTCGGCGCCACCATTGGCGCCGATGCGCAACAGCTCATTGATTTTGCCATTCTCGGCACCGGCATGGCGCGCGCCGTTTTCGGCATTGCACGGCCCACCGTCGGCCTGCTCAATGTCGGCGTCGAAGAAATCAAGGGCCAGGAAGAGGTCAAGGAGGCAGGGCGCATGCTGCGCGAGGCCAACATGGCCTCGATGAACTATCATGGCTTCGTCGAAGGCGACGATATCGGCAAGGGTACGGTCGACGTGGTCGTCACGGAGGGCTTCGCCGGCAACATCGCACTGAAGACCGCGGAAGGCACCGCTCGCCAGATCGCGGGGTATCTGCGCGCCGCGATGAGCCGCACCCTGATGGCCAAGATCGGCTATGTCTTCGCCAAGGGCGCCTTCGATCGCCTGCGCGAAAAGATGGATGTCGGCCGCTCCAATGGCGGCGTCTTCCTGGGGCTGAGCGGCATTGTCGTCAAAAGCCATGGCGGTGCCGATTCGGACGGGTTCGCCGCGGCGATCGAGCTCGGCTATGACATGGTGCGCAACAATCTGCTCGACCGCATCGAAGCCGACCTGGACCTGTTTCATGCGCGCAACCCGCGTGCCCTGTCATCCCGGAAATCCGACGTCGTTACCGACGCGAAGGAATAGGAAAGAACTTTGATCAGATCAGTCGTGCGCGGCATGGGCGCCGCGCTGCCCCGCCGCATCATGAAGAATGCCGATTTCGAGGGCATGGTTGAAACCTCGGACGAGTGGATCGCCCAGCGTACCGGCATCCGCCAGCGTCATATCGCGGCCGACGACGAGACGACGGCTTCCCTGGGAGAGGCCGCGGCACGTGCCGCCCTTGCCAATGCCGGGCTGACGCCTGATGACATCGACCTGATCGTGCTGGCAACGTCGACGCCCAACAACACATTCCCGGCCACCGCGGTCGAGATCCAGAACCGGCTCGGCATGCATCACGGCTTCGCCTTCGACATGCAGGCGGTGTGTTCGGGCTTCGTCTATGCGGTCACGACAGCCGACCTCTACATCCGTGGGGGGCTTGCCAAACGTGTGCTGGTGATCGGCTCGGAAACGTTCTCACGCATCCTCGACTGGAGCGACCGCTCGACCTGCGTGCTGTTCGGCGATGGCGCAGGGGCACTTGTCCTGGAGGCGGGCGAGGGGGCCGGCACGATTGCCGACCACGGCGTCCTCGCGGCCAGCCTGCGCTCCGACGGCGTGCACAAGGACAAGCTTTTCGTCGACGGCGGACCGTCGACCACGGGAACGGTCGGTCACCTCAGGATGGAAGGTCGCGAAGTCTTCAAGCATGCGGTCGGCATGATCACCGACGTCATCGAGGCAACCTTCTCCGCCGCCGGCATATCGGCCGACGATCTCGACTGGTTCGTGCCGCACCAGGCCAATAAACGAATTATTGACGCATCCGCCAAGAAGCTCGGGATAGCAGAGCAAAAGGTGGTGGTTACGGTCGATCTGCACGGTAACACCTCGGCTGCTTCCGTGCCGCTGGCGCTGTCGGTGGCCGTTGCCGATGGCCGCATCAAGAAGGGCGACCTCGTCCTCCTGGAAGCGATGGGCGGCGGCTTCACCTGGGGCGCCGTTCTGGTTCGCTGGTAAGTGCCGAACGGCTCGGTTTCGGTCCTTGACCTTGCCGGATCAATTACTTAGGCTCTACCGTTGTTGTGCCGATTTTACGTTTTGAACTGATGGGACGGTCGCATGGGGGGAAAGACACTTACGCGTGCCGACCTGGCGGAGGCCGTCTACCGAAAGGTCGGCCTGTCGCGCACTGAATCCGCCGAACTGGTCGAAGCCGTGCTGGACGAAATCTGCGAAGCCATTGTGCGTGGCGAGACGGTCAAGTTGTCGTCTTTCGCGACGTTCCATGTCCGCTCCAAGAACGAACGCATCGGGCGCAATCCCAAGACCGGCGAAGAGGTGCCGATCCTGCCGCGCCGGGTGATGACGTTCAAATCGTCCAACGTGCTGAAGAACCGCATCTTGCGCTCTCACCAGAACAGCAAGGCAAAGGGCGGCAAATAGCCTTCATTGTACGGTTGAAAACCGGCCCCGCGATCACGCCGGGCTTGAATATTGCTTCACAAACCGCTGAAATAAGGCCCGATTCGGCAGCATGGCCGGATTGGTGTTCCGCGTATGATCCATTCCGCGCAAATGGAATGAGCGTCTCTTTGTTGAGACTGATCTCGCTGAAGACCGTTCCGGATCACGCTCCAGCGTGAGGATTTCGCCCATGGACAAGAGCCCTGACGCCTTCCGTACCATCAGCGAGGTCGCCGAAGATCTCGACCTGCCACAACATGTGCTGCGCTTCTGGGAGACACGCTTCAACCAGATCAAGCCGATGAAGCGCGGCGGCGGCCGTCGCTATTACCGGCCGCAGGATGTCGAACTGATCAAGGGCATCCGCCACATGCTCTACGACCAGGGCTACACGATCAAGGGCGTGCAGAAGTTGCTGCGCGAGAACGGCAATCATTTCCTGGTTGCAATCGGCAATGGCGACATGGCCGCCGTCGAGGCGATCTCGCAACGAAAGCAGGCCGATCAGGTGCCGCTGACGCCGGCGGCGCAGCCGCGCGGCGGCGATGACGAGCTGGTTGGTCAGCCAAGGGTCAAGCCGAGCCGTCGCTTTTTCGGTCTGGGCAAGAGCGATGAGGAAGGTCCGGTTCAGCCGGACTCGTCGAAACTGTCGCGCGACAATCGCGCGCTGCTGCAGGAGGCGCTGTTCGACCTCCTGGAATGCAAGCGCCTGCTTGACCAGGTGCGCTGACCGCGCGAAGCGCTCTGAAGCCTCGAAACCGGAACCCGCCTTGGGGTGAGGCGTTACGTTTCCTTCTGCAAGACGTCGTTCAGCAAGACGACGTCGCATGGCAAGACAAGGAAACGCATGATGGCATCTTTTTCGACCCTTTCGGACATCGACCTCGAAAAGCAGGTCGCGGCCCTTTCGAGGGAACTCGTGGCGTTGCGCAAGGCGGTGTCAAAGCGGGGTGGCGCCTACTATGAAGATGGCCGCGATGCCGCGCTCGACACATATTCGGATCTCGCGGGACGCCTGCGCGATGCGATGCCGGCAATCCGCAAACAGGGCAGGGTGGTCGAGAAATCGGCTCGTGACCATCCGGCAGCGGCCGCCGCGGTTGGGCTTGTGGTGCTTGGTCTGGTCGCCAGCCTGCTGTTCAGCCGGCGCTAAGGGCGCTCTCGGTCATAAGACAAGTGTTGGCGAAGCGTGAGCTGCCATCGCGCGACAGGCAGAGCGGTGCTGTCCATCCAGGAGATATCGGGCCTTGCCATCATCGGGATGCCTGGCCCTGTTCGCGAAGGCCTGGTGTCCAGCCTGGCATCGCATGACCAGGAGAAGACCAGCCTTGAACAAGAAACCAAGGCCGGTCGTCTCGTTGGCAGTCTGTATTTAGTAGGCCTTCTTCATGTGGTGGCGGTGATGAACGTAGTGGTGAACGCGGTGATGACGAACATGGTGATGATGGACGCGATGATGACGATGATGCTTTGCCATCGGGGCCGCATCGGCGCTCGTCGCACCGATGACCGGCGCCGTGAAAGCGAGTGCAACTGCAAGCCCGAGGGCCGAGAGGAGGGACTTATTCATGGATCGTTTCCTTCTTTCGCCGGCAGATCTTAAAATCGGGTCGATGGCCCGATCGCCGCGAATGGAATTACGCTCCTGTTTTTTTTCGTCAGTATTTCCCGATTGTAGAATTGTGTTTCCGGCGTGTTTCTGGGGAACCGGCTTCCCGACACTTTATTGTGAGGGCCGAAAAGCCGGCTCTTGCCGCTGATTGTGGCTACATCGGCGGGATCACGCCATTGTTTCCCACCACGACGCGGCTGGAACTCAGCGTCCCGTCAGCCTCGCGCTGGGCGGTGGCGAAGACCGTCGCGCCCGGCTTGAGATCGGCCGGCGTGGCCGGGGCGAAGGTCACGACGGGCGTGCCGTCGGGGATCGAAATCTTCTTGGTCTGCCCGTTGTCGTAGGTCAGCGTCACGGCGCGCCCGCTGATGTCGGTTACGTCGGCCACTGTGCCGTTGGTCATGCGGCTGTTCGGCTGCAGATCCCAGGGACGGTCGCCTTCGCCAGTCCCCTTCAGGGCGGCTGGGAAAATCACCACCTCCAGCGCGCCGCTGCCGCCATCCGCCTTCGAGACGGAGGCGATGCCGAGGAAATCGCCCTGCTTGATGTCCCTTTGCGAGGCGCTGGCGACGCCGGAAATCTTCCACCCGGTATTGAGCTTGATCGCGGAGGTGTCGCCCTGACGGGTTTTGACGGTCAGCAGCGACGGCTCGACACTGACCACCGTGCCGCGCACGCGCAGCGTGTCAGCCGCCTCGGCGGTCGCCGCTCCGGCGGTGAAAAGGCTGGAAATCGTGCCGAGCACGAGGAGGGAAGTCTTGAAGTTCATAACGGAGATCCTTCTGGGAACGGGCCGGCTGGAACCGGATGGTTTTCACGCCGGCGCATCAGAACAACGAACAGGTGGGCCTAAACCTCCGGGCAAAAAGGTACCGGGCCGTTCAAAAGAACTTGATGGCGCGATGTGCGTGCGCCGCCTCGCGGGTCCGGTTCACGATAGCGTGACGGCCTGTTTGGCTCTTGGCAAATCGCTGGCGAGCGGGCATGTTCCTGCTCGTCTCAGGCAACGCTCCATTTTTGATCAAACTCTTTCAGCCAGCGGAGTTGCCAATGCCCAACAATGCAAAAAGCCATGCCCTCTCCGAACCGTTAGCCGGTGAGATCGGGCCGAATTACACCACCCTCAGAGCCATGCGGGAAACCCGCGGATACAGTGTGGAAGAGCTTTCCCTGACTTGCGGCCTATCGGTCGGCGAGATCGAGGACATCGAGAACGGCCGGGCGGCCGATCCGTCGAAGCTGCGTCGTATTGCGTCCGCGCTTCGCCTGCCTCAGGACGCCCTCATCGTTGCCGCCGCGCCGAAACCGGCCCCGCAAGGCCGACCCCTGGCATAGGCCAGGCCCAGCCATGCAAAAAGGAACCCGCCAAGGCCCGCCTGGCGGGTTTCTTGTTGATGCCACGGCGTTCCCCAGCAGGCCGGGCTTGCCGATTTACAGGTCGCGCGTGTTTATTCCTGCGGCATCCAAATCCGCGCCGATCGCGTCTGCCGTGTATCGAGGTGAACTGTGGTTTTTTCGCTATGAGCCTGGACTCCGTTCGTGCCTTCTTCGCCGCTCATGCGCCTGACATCGAGGTCATCGTCACGCAAACAAGCTCGGCGACGGTGACGCTGGCGGCGGAGGCGCACGGCGTCCTGCCGGCGCAGATCGCCAAGACGATCTGCCTACGCGTCGGCGAGCGCACCATGCTGGTGGTGACCAGCGGCATCGCCAGGTTGGACAACCGCAAGTTCAAGGACCAGTTCGGCGGCAAGCCGCGCATGCTGGACGCGGACGAAGTGGTTGCCGCCACGAGCCATCCTGTCGGCGGCGTCTGCCCGTTCGGCCTGCCGGCACCGCTGCCGATCTATTGCGACGTCTCGCTGCGGGAATTCCAAGAGGTGGTGCCCGCCGCGGGCGCCACCAATGCCGCGGTACGGATTGCACCGCAGCGCATGGTCGACCTTACCGGCGCCGAATGGATTGATGTCTGCCAATAGCGATCGAGCGATGCTCCGCATGGCCGAAAATCTGACGACCTCGCCCGATAGAGTTGCCTAATCGAATCTCTACGCTAGTTTGGGTGACATCGGGTGCAACTAGCAAAAGGCGCGCCCGGCTGAGAGACCGCATTGCGCTCCCGCCTCACCAGGGAGCGCAAGACGTGGCGGAAACCAATCCCAATTCAATCAGGCAAGCTCAGGTCGCAAAAGCCCTGGTGATCGAAACCGGGATATCAGAGGAGCAGGCGCTAGACCTGGTGCGACTGCTGGGGCCTGACTGTTCTTCGCTTCTTTTCCACGCCCGCGCCTTGAAGAAGGCAGGGAGCGCCGGCTTGTAGTTTTGTACTGCAGCCCTTGCGTTCGCGGCTTGCTCGCCCGATAGTTCCGGACGGGGTGCTGAAAGTGATCATGGCCGGCGAGTATCTGGACCATCTATTGGAGTGCCCCTATTGCGGCATCATCCGTCTGCAGATTCCAACAGACGCTCAACCTTCAACGCCGATCAGCTGCGCCGATTGCAGCCAGTATCTTGGCACATGGGATGAACTTCAGAGCGATTTCGAGCGCCAAGGCGGGAACAGCGGGGTGTTCCGCCTCGAAAAGGGGCGCATACAGAAGCTCGATTGAACTGGCGCCCTTGTCCGCAATAATTTCAAACTGAGAGACTACCCCCGATAGACGTAGATCGTTTGCGTCAGCGGGCAGGAGTATGCTGTTTGGTCGCCGAAAACAGCGAGATTTCGAGGAGGAACCTATGGCACGCAAATACATTGACTGCCGAGAATTCCCGAGCGAAATGAAATGCGCCGTTGCAATCTCCGCAGATCGGGAGGACGAACTGATCGAGGCTGCGGTACAACACGCTGTGTCTGTTCATGGGGAACACGATACCCCTGAGTTCCGCTCCGAGGTCCGGAAATCTATCCACGAAGGCGCACCTGCTCCCTGAGCCCCAGGCGGCTTTGGGTAAAGCTCCGCCCGGCTCTGGCCGAGCGTACGACGCGATATTGGTGAAGCTTTGCGATCGGTCCGCCGGCACCCTGTCGGAAGGTGGCGGGCAATGACCGACAAGGGCGCACATACTAGCAGCGGTGGCCGCTGGGCCTGACCAGTCGGGCTCGAGAGCGCTGTGCTGGCTGACCCGAAGCGTCCGCTCACTACCCGCCGAAAGATGTAGTGTCTCAAGCGCAAGGTGCGCTGACGAATTTCAGCGTCATTTCCGCAGCCTCATTCCGCGCCAGCACCCGCTGCCTCACGGTGGCGGGTTTTTAACGGGCACAACGGAACAAGAGGCTGACGATTCGGTTTTCCCTGTTGCAGCGCCGCGGCTAATCCTGAGGCCGGCAGGGGTTGGAGGAAACTGGATATGCGGAACAAAATCAAAGATCCTCCTCCGAAGGAGCCCGACCCGAAGAAGACACCAATCCCTCATCGCGACAATCAAGCGCCCTCGGAGCTTGAACATGTCGATCCACCACCGCGAGACGTCCGAGAGGCACCGGTGCCGAATCCAAACGGGATAAGAAGTGCCGACCGACGGGCAGACGCGAACGATGCGCCGCCGGCTCGCTGGACGTCACCGAAAGGGAGAGTGGTACTCCCTGCGTTACCCTAGAGATGGAAAATGAAGGTGGACTTTTGGGGGCAAGTCCTTGTCTTAAAATGGTCGGAGTGGCCGGATTCGAACCGACGACCCCTTGACCCCCAGTCAAGTGCGCTACCGGGCTGCGCTACACTCCGGACCGAGCGCGATGTATCGTGATAACCCTGCCCGGGTCAACCGAAATTCGGCGTTTATCGCGCCTGCGTGGATGCGATCGCCGGCGCACCTGGAAATGCCGGCCGCGACAGCCGCTGATGGCGGTACTCCAGGGCGATGGCGCCCCACACCAGCCCGAGCAACAGATACATGTGGCGCCAGTGGTCGATGTCGATGAAGGTGCCGAGGCCGATATTGCCGATGAAGGCGACATAGGCGCACAACAGATAGGGCTGCCACGGCCGGTCGCGCAGGAGGATGCGGAACCCGGCCACCATGGTCCAGACGACGAGCGTCAGGAACGACACGAAGCCAAGCCAGCCATAGTCCATCAGCATTTTCAGCCAGATGTCGTGCGTGTCCTCGCCGAACATCTTGCCGAAGACCAGCGGCCCGATGCCGAACGGACGCTCCATCGCCATCTGGAAGCCGATTGCGTAGCGGGCGAAGCGGCCGAGGCGCGCGGTGTCATAGCTCTGTTCGAGATGCGCGCGGCTGGAGAACATCTCCGCCACGCCGGGCAATTGCAGGATGACGATGATGGTGATCGTCAGCATTGACAGCGCGGCGATGGTCATGATCACCACGCGCAGCCGGAATTTGCCGCTGGCGCTCTGCAGGAACAGGCAGCCGGTGAGCAGTACCGCCGACACGGCGAACATGCCCCACGCGCCGCGCGAGAAGGAGAAGAAGATGCCCAATGCGATGATCAGCAGCGGCACCGCCAGCAGCGGCATGCGCGCGACCGAACCTGTCAGGATCAGATAGAGCAGATAGATACCGGGCAGCACCAGGAACGGCCCGAAGACGTTCGGGTCCTGGAAGGCGCCGGCGGCGCGGTCGTATTTGGTGAACATCTCCGCGCCGGGGAAGGCATGGAAATAGCCGGCTATGCCGAGCAGCGAGGTCGCCACCGCCGAGACGACATAGGCATTGAAGATCAGCCGGTAGAGGCCTGGTTGCGTGGCTGTCACCGACGCGAAGAACACCGCGCTGAAGGCGAGAAACAATGACACGGAGAGATAGAGCGGCGTGAAGGCGAGGTCCGCCATCTGCGTCATCGAGATCATGCCGCCGATGTTCATCGTCACCAGCAGCACCAGCAGCGGCATGGCCGCGCGAGAAATCCGCAGGCCGAAGAGCGCCCAGATGGCGATCAGCCCGGCCATGTAGATTTCGTAAGGCGCCGGCTCGCTGATGACGAAGCCGGACAGAAGGATGCCGACCACCACCGCACTGGAGGAAATCAGTGCGGTCAGCTTGGCGTTGACCGCGGCTTGCGGCAGTTCATGGGAAATCGCGCTCAATAGGCGTTTTCCGTGTTGAGCAGCCGGATCGGCGTCAGGAACAGGATTCTGAGATCGAACAGCAGCGACCAGTTCTCGATATAGTAGAGGTCGTACTCCGTCCGCATGCGGATCTTCTCATTGGTGTCCATCTCGCCGCGCCAGCCGTTGATCTGCGCCCAGCCGGTGACGCCGGGCTTGACCTTGTGGCGAGCGAAATAGCCGTCGACCACCTCGTTGTAGAGAAGGTTGTGCGACTGCGCGGCGATCGCATGCGGGCGCGGGCCGATCAGCGACAGCGAGCCCAGCAGCGAATTGACGAACTGCGGCAGTTCGTCGATCGAGGTCTTGCGGATGAACCGGCCGACGCGGGTGACGCGCGGATCGTTCTTGGTCACGGTCTGCTTGGCGGTCGGATCCGACCGATCCGTGTACATCGAGCGGAACTTGTAGACCTCGATGATCTCATTGTTGAAGCCGTGGCGCTTTTGCTTGAACAGCACCGGTCCCTTGCTGTCGAGCTTGATGGCGATCGCGGTCGCCAGCATCACCGGCGAGAAGACGATGATTCCGATCAGCGAGAAAACGATGTCGAAGGTGCGCTTGGCGACCGAATCCCAATCGTTGATCGGCTTGTCGAAAATGTCGAGCATCGGCACCGAGCCGATGAAGGAATAGGCGCGCGGACGGAACTGCAGCGCGTTGGAATGCGCCGAAAGCCGGATGTCGACCGGCAGCACCCACAGCTTCTTCAACAGTTGCAGCACGCGCGTTTCGGCGGTCAGCGGCAGCGACACGATCAGCATGTCGATACGGGCGATGCGGGCGAACTCGATCAATTCCGAAATTGTGCCGAGCTTGGGATAGCCGGCAACGATCGGCGGCGAGCGCTTGTCGGAGCGGTCATCGAAGATGCCGCAGATGCGGATATCGTTGTAAGGCTGCTTTTCGACAGAGCGGATCAGGATTTCCGCCGCCTTGCCGCCGCCGACGATGACGGCGCGCCGCTCCATGCGGCCATCGCGTGCCCAGCGCCGGATCAGTCTCGACATGACCAGCCTGAGGCCGAACAGGAGGACGAAACCGACGACGAACCAGGTGCCGAACAAAAGCCGCGAATAATCTTCCGACATCTTCATGACGAACGCTGTCAACGCCATCAGCGCGAAGGCGCCGGCCCAGACCAGCAGGATGCGGCCGAAATTGGCGATCGGCCGCATCAGCGAAACCACCTGGTAGCAGTCGGTGACGTCGAGCAGCACCACGGCGAGGAACGACGCGGCGGCGATCGTCACCGGATATTGCCAGGCGAGATAGTTGAAGAACCCGACAAAGTAGAAATAGACGCAGAGCCCCGAGAGGAACAGCACCCCGAATTCAACCATGCGCAGGACGCCGCTGACCATGATCGGCGACATCGTATCGCGCCGGTATTGCGACGCGACCTGCCGGGCCACGTCGTTCATGCCGCCGGGCGCATCGCCATCGGTCGAGCCGTCAAATTTACGCACCGCTTCGGGTGAAAAGCGGTGCGCGGGATCGATCTCATTCATGGAACAGTCCGCAAGCTTCCCCAGGGTGAATAGCAAAAGAGAGCTAAGAAACCCTTGAAACAACGCGTGGCTTTGGAAAGGGTCAGGCGTTACCTGCCGAGCGCGGCGAAATAGGCCTTCTCGATTTCGGCGGCCATTACGTCGGCGCCAAAGCGCGCCCTGAGGCCGGGGCCATCGGGCATCAGGGCGCCATAGGAGGCAAGGTCGGCCAGCGCCTCGCTCATCTTGCCGGCCAGTTCGGCCGGATCGGGGCGGATCAGGGCAGGGGAGCCGGAACCGAAGATCTCCGGTATGCCGCCGACGGAGGTGGCGATCATCGGTCTTGCCGCGGCAAGTGTTTCCAGCACGATATAGGGCATGGCTTCCGCGCGGGATGGAACGACGACGAGTTCGGCAAGTCCGAAGGCTTCCCTGGCCGGCATTGGCGACAGGAAGCGGACATGGCCTTGAAGTCCCAGGCGCTTTACCTGCGCGTGGTAGCGCGGCAGGTCGTCGCCGTCGCCGACCATCACCGCGCTCAGCGCGCGGCCAAGCCGCGGGCCGGCGGCGGCCAGGGCGTCGATGAAGATGTCGGGCCCCTTCAGGTCGCGCATCATGCCGATATAGAGTAGATCCGCCGCATCGGGTCCGATGAGTACCGGCTCGAATTCGGTGGCGCGCAGTCCGTTGTAGACCAGCGTGTTAGGGATCGGCGGCTCGCCCACCTTCCTGCGATAGGTTCGCCGCTCGTAGTCCGAGACGAACAGCAGGCAATCGGTGAAGTGCGCCATGGAGCGCTCCAGCGCGAAGAACAGCTTCCCCGTGGCTGTCGTTTCGTCATAGTGGAGAGAGCCGCCATGCGGCGAATAAAGGCGGGCTACGCGAGACCTTGATACCCGCAACAATGAGCCGAACAGACGGGCATAGGCGCCACCCTTGGCGCCGTGTCCATGCAACACGTCCGGCCGCAATTCCTTGATGATCCTGTAGGTGCGCCGGGCCGAGGCGAGATCCCCCGGGCCGACATGGCGCTGCATTGGCGTGCGATGGATGCCGAGCGCCAGCATGTCCTTCATCTGCTCGAACAGGCGCTCCTCGAATTCGCCGCCCGTGGTCGAATCGCAGACGATGCCGACCACATGGCCGGCGGCGACCTGCGCTTCGGTCAGGTCGCGCACATGGCGGAAAATTCCTCCGACCGGTGAACGAAAGCAGTGGACGATCCTGAGCTTGTCCGCCACGTGGTGTCTGTCAGAACAGGCGTTCGCGGACGTAGACGGTATCTCCAGGCAGCAGCGGATCGGATGTCACCACGCGGCCGGTCATCACCTTGCCGTTGATGTCGCGGGTGATGTCGACGCTTTCCTGGTTGGCGCGTGGCGAGAAACCGCCGGCAATGGCGATGGCCTTCTGCACGGTCAAGCCGGGCACATAGGAATACTGACCGGCGGCACCCACTTCGCCCATGACGAAGATCGGCCGGTAGCGATCGATCTCGACCGAGACGTCGGGGTCGCGCAGATAGCCTTGCCGCAATTTGTCGGCGATCTCCTTTTCCATCTGCTGCGCGGTGTGGCCACGCGCCGGAATGGCGCCGACGAGCGGGAAGGAGAGGTAGCCGGACTGGTCGACGCTGTAGGTGTTGGTCAGGCCATCCTGCTCGAACACGGTGACGCGGACACGGTCGCCGGCGCCGAGACGGTAAGGCTGGTCGAGGACCTCGTGGAAGGCAGCCGGCGTCGGGCGGTAGCTGGAGCAGCCGGCAAGCATCGATACGGCAAGCAGAGCGTGAAAGAGAGAAGCAGTGCTTTTCATGACCGGATACGTACCTTCGACTGGCCGCTGCGGCATCGCAGCAAACATCTGGGATCGGGTCCGTTATCATCCTGTTAGGGTTAATGGCCGGTAAAGGAGCCGGCCGATAGCGCTGCACGAAGCAGGGGTTTTGCCATTTTTATCGTTTTTCTTGGGGCGCGGCCAGTATTCCTAATGGAGTATTACCGCGATCTTAACGGCTGAGTTACCATAGTTGTTTACGGTGCATCCCGACCCAGTTTCGGAGTAGGGATGCATGTCCGTTCAGTCCGCGGCCGCAGATGTCGACGTTGACCTCAGGCAGCTCTTCGCCAGCCTGGCGAGGAACTGGCTGCGCATATTGCTCTTCGTTCTGGTGGTGACCGGTCTGGCGTTTGCGTTCGCTTCGTTCGCGACCAAGCATTACAAGGCCCAGACGCAGGTGGAAATCGCCCCGCGCGAATCCGTCTACACCCGTCCGGCCGGCAGCAACAATGATGGCGACAAGCCGATCCTCGACGAACAAGGCGTCGCCACCCAGGTCCAGATCATTTCGTCCAACGAAATCCTCAAGCAGGTGGCGCAGAAACTCGGTCTGGCGCGGCTGCGTGAGTTCGACGAAACGATCAACATGTCGGCGGTCAGCCGCGTGCTGATCCTGCTTGGGCTGAAGAACGACCCGATGGATGTTCCGGCCGACGAACGCGTGTTGAAGAAGATGCGCGAGAAGCTCAACGTCTTCGGCGTTGAAAAGACCCGCATCATCGCCATCGAGTTCTCCTCGGAGGATCCCAAGCTCGCCGCCGCCATCCCAGATGCCATTGCCGCTGCCTATATTGCGGGGCAGGGCGCGGCCAAGAGCGAATCGAACACTGCCGCGGCTGATTTTCTGGCGCCCGAGATCGCCGACCTGTCGAAGCAGGTCAGGGATGCCGAGGCCAAGGTCGCAGCCTACCGCGCGCAGTCCGACCTGCTGATGGGCGGCAACAATGCCACCCTGGCAACCCAGCAGCTGGCCGAACTGTCGACCGAATTGTCGCGGGTGCGGGCCAACCGCGCCGCGGCCGAAGGCACCGCCGACAGCGTGCGCAAGGCGCTGCAGAATGGCGGCTCGCTGGATTCGCTGCCGGAAGTGCTGTCGTCCGACCTGATCCAGCGTTTGCGGGAGCGTCAGGCCGAGCTGCGCGCCACCATCGCCGATCTGTCGACGACGATGCTCGACAACCACCCGCGCGTTCGCGCCGCAAAGTCACAGCTCGCCGATCTCGACGCGCAGATCCGCAGCGAAGCCCAGAAGATCATGAAGGGCCTGGTGATGCAGGCCGACGCCGCCAAGGCGCGCGAAAGCCAGCTCGTCTCCGACGTCAACCAACTGAAGGCGGCTTCGGCGCAGGCCGGCGAACAGCAGGTCGATCTCGACGCGCTGCAGCGCGACGCCGCCGCCAAGCGCCAGCAGCTCGAGCTCTATCTGACCAATTACCGCGAGGCAGCTTCGCGTCAGGACCGCAATTATGTGCCGGTCGACGCCCGCATCGCCTCACCGGCTTCGGTGCCCTCCGAGCCATACTTCCCCAAAATTGGGCCGATCGTTGGGGCAGCTGCGGCGGCTTCGCTTCTGCTGGCGGCCATATTCACGCTGTTGCGCGAACTCTTCTCGGGCCGCGCCATGCGCCCGGCTCCAGGCACCCGTTTTGCGCCGATCGACGAAGTGGCTATGCCGGCAACGGCGCGCCAGCAGCCGGACGCCCCTGAGCCATCTGCCCGCCTGGAGCCGGCTGTCGCCGGCGGGTTCGCCAATCCTGGCGCCGAGGCGCAATGGTCCGAGGCGGCTGCGGACCCGGAGATAGTGGCGCAACCGCGGCCCTTTGCCGAGCCCGAGCCTGCCGTCAAGGCCGAGCCTGTCGCCGAAGTCGAATCGGTCACCGAGCCGGAGCCGGTTGTAGAGGTCCAGCGGCCGCGCTCGGTGCTGGGTGAAATCGACATCGAGAAGGCGGCGGAAAAGCTGATCGCCAGCGGGGCCGCCCGCGCCATATTCGTTTCGCCCGAAGGCGACGAGGCAGCCGCGTCGGCGATCCTCGTGGCGCGCGAGGTGTCCGACGCCGGCCTGCGCGTCCTGCTGCTCGACCTCACCGCCTCTGGTGCCGCCTCGCGGCCGATGCTGGACAGCGGGCTTTTCCCGGGGATCACCGATCTGCTCGCCTCGCAGGCGCAGTTCAGCGACGTCATCCATGCCGATCTCTATTCGGACTGCCACGTCATTCCCGTCGGCACCGCCGATCCGGTCCGCGCCATGCGCGCCGCCGACCGGCTGCCGATCATCATGCAGTCACTGACCACCGCCTATGATCTGGTGGTGGTCGAATGCGGGCCGGCCGACGCGCAAGGCATCAGCCGTCTCGGGGCCGATGCCACAGAGGTCTTCCTGTCCATGCTCGAACCGGACGACGAGGTCACCAAGGCCGCGGTCAATCTGATCGAGAGCGGTTACCCCGACCTGACGCTGGTGACGCCGATTGGCCACGAGCCGCCTGGCACTCCGGGACGGCGCTCCGCGGCCTGAAAAAACCGCGTTCAGCGGCGCGCCCCACCTATCCCAGCTCCAGCGTCGTCACGCCGAATACCCTCTTGGCATCGAGCCTCGGCGGCGCGCCCTTGTACATGCGGGTGGTGCTGAAGGTCGGTGTGAAGCCCGCCGCCTCGAGCGCCGCGATGAAATCCACCTGGGTGGCCGGCACGTCGATGTTCAATTCGCCACCCTTGCACGCGCCCGCCAGCTCCCCGAGCAATTCAAGCGCGGTCTGCTCGTCGTCGGCGAAAAGTGGGCCGATCTTGAAGCCGCTGCGGCAGGCTCGCGCCACCGCATAGCCAGCCGTTCCCCGCGACGTGATCGCCGTTACGGCATGATGATGTGGCGGTTGCAGCCATCGCTGCAGGAAGGACCGCCGGGGCGCGGGAAAGCAAAGGGCATCATAGGCGATGATGTCGGGCGTCGGGTGCGCACTCGCCATGCTAGGCCGCTCGGCGCGGACGGGCAGGGCCGCGGGTCGTCCGCTGTAGCGGATGGTCTCGTAGACCGGCTCGAACCCCTTGCTGCGGTAGTTGGCCTGCTGCTCCTCGACGCCATCGAGGCCGATGGTGCGCCCGGCCAGCCTGTCCATGCCCGCGGTCCACACCGCCTTGCCGTGGCCGTTGCCGCGCATGTCCGGGCGGCAGATGTAAAGGCCGATGAAACCGAAATCCTGTCCATAGGCCACCGCCGAGATCGCGGCGACCATTTCATCCCTGACAAAGGCACCGATGAAACCCTCCGGGTCCGCCGCCTGGAACATCGCCGCGTCTTCCAGGCCGGGATTCCAGCCCTCCGCAGCCGCCCAGTCGATGAGGTCGGTCAATTCCCCCAGCGACAGCGTGCGGACGGTTCGTTTCATGGTGCTCACTCCGCGGCGACAGCTCCGGGCGAGAACGATTTCAGCATACCGCGATAGGGCTTGGCCAGCGGGCTGGCATAGGCGCCGCGCTTCGATGTCGAAAGGCCGAGCGCAATGAGCGCTTCGGCCTGCTTGATCGCGGCGCCGACACCGTCGATGACAGGCAGTCCGAAATCCGCCTGCAACTGGTGCGCAAGGTCCGCCATGCCGGCGCAGCCAAGCACGATCGCCTCGGCACGATCCTGCTCCACGGCCCGGGCGATCTCGTCGCGCAGCTTGCCAACTGCTCCCGATGCCGGATCCTCGAGCGCCAGCACCGAAATGTCGGCGGCGCGCACACGCGCCCGTCCGGCCATGCCGTAGCGTTGCACCAGCCCCTCCACCGGCACGCGCGAGCGTTCGGTGGTGGTTACGACGGTGAAGCGCTGGGCGATGAAGGAGGCCATGCTGAGTGCCGCCTCGCAGATGCCGATGACGGGAATGGCGGCCATGGCCCGCGCGGCGTCGAGGCCGGTGTCGTCGAAACAGGCGATAATCGCCGCCTGCACGCCGCGGCGTTCGCCGGCGGCGATCTCCATCAAAAGACCCGGCACGGCCATCGCCTCGTCATAATAGCCTTCGATCGAGGCTGGCCCCGTGGACGAGGTGACGGCGACGACTTCAGTCCGGACGCCAGCGACGCCGCGCGCGGCGGCCGCGATGGTCTCGGTCATGCTCGCCGTCGTGTTGGGGTTCACTACCAGGATCTGCACGGTCATGCTCTCGCCCGGCGGCGGCCGACATAGAGGATGGCGCCCAGCGTCGCCAGGATCACCAGGAAGGAGAACACGGTGGTCACCGTGCCCAACGCGTAGAGCACCGGCGTCGTGACATTGGTGGTCATGCCATAGATCTCGAGCGGCAGCGTGTTGAAGGTTCCCGATGTCATCAGCGTGCGGGCGAACTCATCGTAAGAGAGCGTGAAGCCGAACAGGCCGACGCCGATCAGGCTCGGCGCGATCATCGGCAGCACGACATGGACGAAGGTCTGCCAGGAGGTGGCGCCGAGATCGCGCGCGGCCTCCTCATAGGCCGGCGAGAAGCGGTTGAAGACGGCGAACATGATGAGCACGCCGAACGGCAAGGTCCAGGTCAGCTGCGCGCCGAAGGCCGAGGTATACCAGGCTGGGCGCAAGCCGACCTGCTGGAAGACGACGCCGATGCCCAGCGAGATGATGATGGAGGGCACGACGAGACTGGCGACCGCCAAATAGAACAGGGCGGTGGCACCGCGAAACTTGCGGCGGAAGGCAAGGCCCGCCAGCAGCGACACGATGACGGTGACGACCATCACCATCAGCCCCAGCACCAGCGAGCGCTTGAAGCTGCCGCCGAAATCGCCGACCGACTGGCGCTCGAACAGATTAGCGAACCAGTGCAGCGACACGCCGTTGAGCGGGAAGGTGAGGCCCCCGGTCTCGCCCTGGAACGACAGGATCAGGATCGCCGACAGCGGGCCGTAGAGGAACAGCACGAACAGCGCGAAGAAGGCCGCCAGCACATAAAATTCGAGGGTGCGTTTCTCGTGGCTCACGTCAAAGCTCCCGGCGGATATCGACGATGCGCAGGATGCCGGCGACCATCAAGAGCACTAGCACCAAAAGCACCACGGCGTTGGCAGCGGCGGCCGGATATTGCAGCAGCGACATCTGGTTCTTCATCATCAGCGCCACGGACGCGCTCTGGCCGCCCGACATCACCTGCACGGTGGAGAAATCGGCCATCACCAGCGTGACGACGAAGATGGTGCCGATCGCCATGCCGGGCTTGGCCAGAGGAATGATGACGTTCCAGAGCACCTGCCAGCCGGAGGCGCCTGCGTCGCGGGCGGCCTCGACCAGTGAGCGGTCGATGCGCATCAGCGTATTGAAGATCGGCGTCACCATGAACAGCGTGTAGAGGTGCACCATGGCGAGCACGACCGCGAATTCGGAATAGAGCAGCCATTCGATGGGTTTTGGCACCAGGCCCATATGCACCAGCGTCGAGTTGATCAGCCCATTGCGGCCGAGCACCGGGATCCACGAGATCATGCGGATGATGTTGGAGGTCAGGAACGGCACGGTGCAGACCAGGAACAGCACCATCTGCATGGCGGTGGTGCGAATGTGGAAGGCGAGGAAATAGGCGACCCAGAAGCCGATGAACAAGGTCAGCGCCCAGACGATGGCCGCGAATTTGATGGTATTGAGATAGGTCTTCCAGGTGACCCAGGAGCCCAGCACGTCGGAATAGTTGGTTGTCAGGAAATCCGGATACATGGCGGCGAAGTCGTAATCCCAGAAGGACACGACGACGATCATGATGATGGGCAAAAGCAGGAACGCGCCGAGGATCAGCGCCAGCGGAGCCGACTGCAGATAGGGCGTGACGGCGCCGAGCGAAAAGCGACGGCGACGCCTGATGGGACTGGCGGCTATGGTGGGACGTTCGAGGGCGACTGTCATCTAGGCTCTCGGTGCGGGTGCTGTCCGGGCGGAGCTGCCTTCCCCTTCTCCAGCAGGAGAAGGGGAAGAGGAGAGGCGCAGCCTTACGCCGCGATGAACTCGTTCCAGCGCTTCACCATGTAGCGGTCCTCGTCCATCACCGAGTTCCAGCAGGCGACCTTGCCCATGCGCTCTTCGAAGGAGCCGCCATCGCGCACGGCGCCGGCCTTTTCCATGACGGTGCCGTCGGGCGCCTTGATCTCGCCCTTGGCCGGCTTGCCCTCGATCCAGTAGCCCCACTCGTCCTCGGTCATGAACTTCTTGGCCGAGACCATGTTGGCCGAGTAGTAACCCTGGCGGTTGAGGTAGCCGCCGACCCAGCCCGACGTGTACCAGTTGATGTATTCATAGGCGGCGTCGAGTTCGGCGCCCTTGAGGTGGGCGGCAAGGCCGAGACCGCCGCCCCATGAGCGGTAGCCTTCCTTGAGTGGCTGGAAGCGGCAGGCGATGCCCTTGGAGCGCACGGCGGCCACTGCCGGCGACCACATGGACTGGATGACGACTTCGCCCGACGCCATCAGGTTGACGCTCTCGTCGAAGGACTTCCAGAAGGCGCGGAACTGGCCGCCCTGCTTGGCCTTGATCAGGAAGTCGATCGTCTTGTCGATCTCGTCCTTGGTCATGTTGCCCTTGTCGGCATATTTGATGTTGCCGCTGGCTTCCATGATCATGGCGGCATCCATGATGCCGATGGACGGGATGTTGAGGATGGCTGTCTTGCCCTTGAAGGCCGGGTCCATGATGTCGGCCCAGCTGGTGATGTCGCGGCCGACGAGGTCGGGACGGATGCCCAGCGTGTCGGCGTTGTAGATGGTCGGCACCATGGTGAACCAGTTGGTCGGCGCCTTGGCGAAGGTCTTGGAGTCCTGCGCCTCGACATAACCCACCGTGTGCGGCGCGGTGCCCTGCGCGATCACGCTGTCGGGGGTGAGCTTGCCGGTTTTGAACAGCGGCACCAGCTCGTCGTAATATTTCAGCTTGCTGACATCCATCGGCTGCAGCACGCCGGTGGGGAACACCTTCTTGCAGATCCAGTATTCGATATCGGCGATGTCGTAGCTGTCGGGCTGGGTCACGGCGCGCTGGGCGGCGGCGTCGGAATCGGTCGCCGTCATCTCCAGTGTGATGCCGAGGTCGGCCTTGCACTTGTCGGCGATGGCGTTGAGGTTCGACACGCCGGTGCCGAACTGCCGCAGCGTGATGTTGGACTGCGCCCAGATGGTCGGGAAGCCGGTGATGACGCCCGATCCGGCGGCGAGGCCGACGGCGGCCGCACCCGTCTTGAGCAGCGAGCGGCGCGAGATGCCAGTCTTGGGTTGCATTGTGTCTGTCATGTCTATTCCCCTGTCTTGTTTTGCTTGGTTGATGTCATGAATGAAGGCGGCCGAGGACGATCGCATCCTCGGCATCCCAGGCGAGCGGTACGGCGTCGCCAATGGCGACGGGTCTGGCGAAGAACTCGGAATCGTCGATGATGACGGTGAAATCGTCGATGCCGGCACCGGTGGCGGAGAGCTTCACGGTGGCGCCGCGATATTCGATGTTGGCGACGATGCCGGTGAAGCCGAGCCCGGGCGCGGGTGCCGCGCCGATGCGCACATGGTCGGTGCGGATGGCGATGTCGATCGAGGCGCCCGCCTGCTGCGGCTTGCCGCTGGCGGCGAGCGTGCCGCCACCATTGACGTCGAAGACGACCATGCCGTCTCGGCTGCCGGTGACCCGGCCGGAGATGACGTTGTGGTCGCCCATGAAGCGCGCGACGAAGGCCGTGGCCGGCCGCTCGAACACGTCGCGCGGCGGCGCCGCCTGTTCGATACGGCCGTCATTCATCACCACGATCAGGTCGGCAAGCGCCATCGCCTCCTCCTGGCTGTGGGTGACGTGCACGAAGGTGATGCCGAGCGACGTCTGCAATCTCTTCAGCTCGGCGCGCATGCGGATCTTCAGGAACGGATCGAGCGCCGAAAGCGGCTCGTCGAGCAGCAGTGCTTCCGGATCGGTGATCAGGGCGCGGGCGAGCGCGACGCGCTGCTGCTGGCCGCCGGAAAGCTGCGCCGGGCGGCGCGTCGCATAGGCCTCCATCTGCATCAGCTTCAGCATGTCGAGCGCCTTGGCGCGGCGCTTTTCCTTGTCGACGCGCTTCATCTTCAAGCTGAAGGCGACATTGTCGATGAGGTCGAGATGCGGAAACAGCGCATAGGACTGGAACATCATCGCCGTGCCGCGCTTGGCCGGCGGCAGGTCGGTAACGACGGCGTTGCCGAGCCTGATATCGCCGGACGAGATGCTTTCGTGGCCGGCGATCATGCGCAGCGTCGAGGTCTTGCCGCAGCCGGAGGGGCCGAGCAGGCAGCAATAGGTGCCCGCCGGTATCTTCAGGCTGATATCCTCGACGGCGGTCGTCGTTCCATAGACTTTCGAAACGGACACGATGTCGATCTCGGCGGCTTTGGACATTCAGGCTTCCCCGTTTGGTCGCATTAACCGATGCATCATGCGTGCCAATATCGGGGTGACTGGCCAAGCATTTGAATTGTCTGGAAAATCAGGCCTGCCTGCGGTTGCCTATCTGGCGGGCTGTCTTGTGCATTGCACAAATTATGGGCTATTGTGCGCGATCTGCACAAAAATCGTATGCAATCTTTTCCGGCTTTGTGTTCACTTTGCCTCTCGTGCGCAGACGGCGAGTCGCGTTAGAAGGGTGCGGGAACATCATCGCCATGAATATTGCCGATCACATCTATTCCACCGACAGCGCCAATCAGGATCGCGCACAGGCGATCCGCGACAATCTGCGCGACGCCATCGTCGACCGCCGGCTGGCGCCGGGCACCAAGCTGTCCGAGGGCGAGGTTGGCACGCTGTTCGATGTCTCGCGCACCGTGGCGCGCGCGGCCCTGCAGATGTTGTCCTTCGAAGGCCTGGTGCGCACGGAGCGCAACCGCGGCGCGTTCGTCGCCAACCCCTCGCCCGAGGAGGCCCGCCAGGTGTTCGCCTCGCGCCGGCTGATCGAGCCCGGCATTGCCGTTGCCGCCTGCGGGCGCGTCACCGCCGCCGACATCGCGGCCTTCAGGGCGCAACTCGACGAGGAGGGCCGCTTCATTGCCGAACGCGGTCCGACCGCGCGGCGTTCCGAGATCAAGGCGTCCGGCGATTTCCATCTGCTGCTTGCTTCGGTCGCCGGCAACGGCATCCTGCAGCGCTTCATGGAGGAACTGGTCGCGCGCTCCTCGCTTGTCATCGCGCTTTACGGGCGGTCTGGCGTGTCAGCCTGCGGGCACAGCGAGCACACGGAAATTGTCGGAGCGCTGGAGAGCAGCGATTGCGAACGGGCCAGCCAGCTGATGCTGCATCATATCGACCATATCGAGGCCGATCTCGATCTGCGCGTCAGGGCGGGTCCGGCGCTTCGCGAGGCTCTCAATTTCTGACGGCTAGTTTTCGTCGTCCGTGGCGGCTTGCGCTGCCTGTCCGGCTGCCTTGCGGCGCAGCATCTTGGTCAGTTTCCAGATCGTCGGGCTGTTCTTGACGAAAGCCTTCAACCGCGCGCCCTGGCGAAGCGTCTGCGCCAGCGCGCGGCCCTTCAGCGTCAGTGGGACCAGCACCTCGAAATGCCTGGTTTCGACATCGCACCACTGCCGCTTGTAGGGTTCGTCGCCGACGGAGAAATCATAGACGGCGAAACCCGTCTCGCAGGCTTCCTGGATGTTGTCGAAGAACAGGAAATCGCCGGGACTGCTGTGCGAGAGATCGTCCTCGGCGATCGCGCCGAACTCGCAGATCAGGCGCTTGCCGCAGCGGCTCGATCCAGTGATGGCGCGCAGCTTGCCGGCAACCTCCAAGCCATGCAGCACGAACGAGGGCGTGTCCTCGGCCAGGGACTGCGTGAACAGCGCCCGGAAGAAGGCGCGCGTCTGGTCGCCGCCGAAGACATTGGCAATGCCCATCCTGCGAAAGCGGAGCTCCTTCATCTCGAAGAAGGCGTCGAGCAATCGCTCCACCTCGTCGGGGCTGCGCGCCTCGATGCGCCGATGGCTGCCGACGGCGTCGAATTTGCGCATCTGCGACCGATGTTTCTTGCGTTTGCGCTTGCCGCTGGCGCGCAGCAGCAGCGCCTCGAAGCCCCCGCCAAGGTCGATGGCCAGCGAAAGATTGGGGCTGGCGAAATGATCGAGCGATGCGAGCGGATTGGCGATGCCATCGAGATCGGGCAGCAATCGTTCCAGCGCGATGAGATCGATGTCGGGCCGAGCCTTGGCGATGGCCCGAAACACTGATCCGACGGCCGCGCTCTCCGCCCTGGCCAGCCATTGCGGGTCAGCGGCCGCGAAATTGCCATTGGCATGGCGGCCACCCATGAAACGGGCAACCCGGAACGGCCCCTGGCTGACAACCTCCAGCGCCAGCGCGAAAACCGGCTTGCCTCCAAGAGTGAGCGTCGCCACGAACAGATCGGGCTCGAGCAGCGCGGCCCAGTTCAGGATCCATGTCGCGCCCTGTGCCGGCGCATAAATCGCCGAGCGGCAGAACCTTGCATAGGCGGCAAGCGCCTCTGCACCCGCGACGGAGACCGATGGCCCGGCGGCATCCTTCGGCAGGGCGCGTGGCGAAGCCTCGGTCGCCGCGAGCCGATTGCCGTCAAATGACGCCATTGCGTCAACCATACCTCAATCCTTAAGGCGTATTGATCCCGATTTGGGGCGCGCTCAGGCGTATTCCGTGCTTGGATCAGCCTAGGCGCAAAAGGTGAATGAATGATCGACGGTGGGGAGGCAATCCGGAAGCTGGCGCTCAACGTCGCCCGCTATACCGGCCTCGCACCGCTGGCTAGGCCGTTTGTCGGCGGCATCGGCGCCATCCTGATGCTGCACCGCGTGACGGCGACACCGGAAAAGCCCGACAGCGTCAACCGGCACCTCAACATCGCGCCCAGTTTCCTCGACGCCGTGATCGCCGACATGAAGGCGGACGGCTATGTTTTCGTCTCGATGGACGAGGCCGTGGAGCGCATCAAGGCAGGCGGCAAGGGCGGCCGGTTCGCCACCATCACCGCCGACGATGCCTATCGCGACAACATGACCGAGGCCCTGCCGGTGCTGGAGAAGCACGGCGCGCCGGTGACCATCTATGTGGCGCCAGGGCTGATCGACGGCACCGCCGATCTGTGGTGGGATGTGGCCGAGGATATCGTCAACGCGTCCGACCGCCTGACTTTGTCGACCTCGAATGGTCCGGCGGTGATCGATTGCGCGACCTCGGCCCGGAAAAGCCAGGCCATAACCCGGTTGCACGCCTACCTCGCCACCGAGGTTCGCGAGGAAGATCTGCGCACCGTGCTGCGCGATCTCGCCAGTTCAAATGGCGTCGACGCGGATGCCTCGCGCCTGCGGACGCTGATGAACTGGGATGAGATCCGCATCGTCGCCGCGCATCCGCTGGTCACGATCGGCGCCCATACGATCAATCACAGCAATCTGAAGCGGCTCTCCGAGGCCGATGCGCGGCGCGAGATCGTCGCCGTGAAGGACATGTTGCGAGCAGAGCTTGGCAGCGAACCACTCCATTTCGCCTATCCCTATGGCTATGCAAGCGCGGTCGGCTGCCGAGAAGTCGGCTTTGCCCGCGACGCCGGCTATGTCTCCGCCGTGACGACCCGCCATGGCGTGCTGCGCGCCGAACATGCCGGCTTCCTGCATGCCTTGCCGCGCATTTCGATCAATGGCCGCTACCAGAACCTCGCCCATATCCGCACCATGCTGTCGGGCGTGACGACGCCGCTCGCCAATGCCGGCAAGATGGTCGTCACCGTCTGACCGGGGTTTGTCGTCAATCCGCCGTGCGCGTTGATCCAGCCGTCTATGCCTCTGCAAACCGAGCCAGCCCGTTTCAGCGCTTCGCCCGCGGTTCCAGCATCAACCACTTGATGATGCCCATCGCCGGCAGCACCCAGAGCAGGCCGCTGAACAGGAAGAACAGGAAGTGCACCAGCGCGCCCGATTCCGACAGACGGGCGACGGCGAAGATCGATGCGACCAGGGCATAGATGATGACCAGTGCCACCAGCAGGAACATTCCGATCAGCTTTTTCAGGCGAATGGGCATGGCTCGGCCTCGTTGATCGCTACCGCTTAGGCCGAACGCCGGACAGGCGCAACCCGCGACATCGGGCGCGACGGCGTGCCGCGCTGCATGGTCTTGCCAGCACGAATGCGATGGTCCACCAATCCGCCACCTCAACCGGACGGGACAAGATCATGGCTGCCATATCAGCCGCCGCGCCATACGTCGCCCGCGACCGCGACCTGCACAACCGCGCGCTTGTGCGCGGCTGGCTTTATGTCGTGCTTCTGGTGCTGTTTGCCCTGGTGGTGGTCGGCGGCGCCACGCGGCTTACGGAGTCCGGCCTGTCGATCACCGAATGGCAGCCGATCCACGGCGTCATCCCGCCGTTCAACGACGCCGAGTGGCAGGAGGAATTCCAGCGCTACCAGCAGATCCCGCAATACACCGAGCTCAACAAGGGCATGAGCATCGAGGCGTTCAAGTCGATCTTCTGGTGGGAGTGGGCGCACCGTCTCTTGGCGCGCAGCGTCGGCTTGGTTTTCGCCTTGCCGCTGCTGGTCTTCTGGGGGAGCCGCCGTATCGAGCGCGGCCTGGGGCCAAAGTTGGTCGGCATTCTGCTTCTCGGCGGCCTGCAGGGCGCTATCGGCTGGTGGATGGTGGCCTCAGGCCTGGTCGACCGTGTGTCCGTGAGCCAGTATCGGCTGGCGACGCACCTGACGCTGGCGGCGCTGATCTTTACCGCCACCATGGTCGTCGCGCGTGGGCTGGCGCCGCATTCGGAGCCCGCCGCCGATCGCTCGACGCAGCGTCTGGCCGGCTTCATCGTGCTTCTGGCGCTAATCCAGATCTATCTCGGCGGCCTGGTCGCCGGGCTCGACGCCGGCCTGAGCTACAACACCTGGCCGCTGATGGACGGCAAGATCATCCCGGGTGATTTGCTGATCCTCGAGCCGGCGTGGCGCAATTTCTTCGAGAGCCCGAAGACGGTGCAGTTCATCCATAGGCTCGGCGCCTATACGGTCTTCGCCGTCGCGCTCTGGCACATGATCGCCACACGTCGGCGGCTGCCCGGCTCGACCCATGCCCGCCGCGCGACGCTGTTGTTTGTGCTGGTGCTGGTGCAGGCCTCGATCGGCGTCGGTACGCTGCTGATGCAGGTGCCGCTGCATATGGCACTGACCCATCAAGCTTTTGCACTGATCGTGCTGGGCTTTGCCGCCGCGCATTGGCGCGGCACCAAGGGCGCCTATCCACTGCCGACACGGCCACCGATGAAACGCAGATACATTCTCTTTGGTCTCTTGGCAGCTGCAATAGTCTACTTTGCAGTCGAACTGCCTCGCTACGTCTAACGCTATGTGACTGCGGCGCTCAGAAGGTGAGCCGCACTGCCCGGAGCGCCCCGGCGATCGACAGTTCGCGGTTCTCCTCGACCGCATTGTCGTCCTCGCGGTGCCACGCGGCCGACAGGCAACCATAGGCGATGGCGTGGTCGAGGATGGCTGGCGGTGCCCGGCCCAGTGTCCTGGCAAAGACTTCGGCCATATGCGCGATCCGCTCCGGATCGAGGCAAAGATCGTCCCGGTCGAGCGGGTTGTAGAACATGTTGGCGGCGTCGAAGCCGGGATCGCCGAGCACACCTTTCGGATCGATCACCAGCCAGCCGCGCGGCCCGTGCAGGATGTTGTCGTGGTGGAGATCGCCATGCAAGGGCCTGATATCGTGCGGATTATCCAGCAGCCGTCCGGCGGTCGACGCAGCCTCGACATAGATGCTGGCATGACCCGCGTCTTTGTCGGTTGCGGCTTTCCTGAACAGGCTGGCGTACCTCTCCCTGAGCGGCTGCAACTCGGGCGGGTAAGGGTGTTGCGATGGTGAAAACAGTTTCGTCATCACCTCGGCCGCGATCGCGGTCGCGGCATTGTCGCCCTGTTCATCGAGAACCCGCGTAAGCAGGGTGTCGCCGCCATATTCGAGCAATATGCGGTGGCCGTCGCGGCCAAGCAGGCGCACCGCGCCTTCGCCGCGCCGCCAGGCGAGGAAATGCTCGCCGCGCAGCTCGTCGGCGACATCGTCGAAAGGCTTGAGCGCCTTGACGACGGCCGGCGAGCCGTCGTCGCGAACAACCTTCCAGATACGGCTCGAAAAGGTTTCGGCAATGAGGTCCGGCGCGCTGACTTTCCAGCGCGCCGGAAAGGCTGGTGCGTCCATCAAAGGCCGAGCATCAGGTCCATGTTCTGGACGGCTGCACCCGAGGCACCCTTGCCGAGATTGTCATAGACCGCCAGCAGCAGCGCCTGCGCGCGTTTGTCGTTGGCAAAGACGTAGACCTTCATGCGGTTGGTGCCGTTGTATATCTCGGGATCGATCTCCGGCATGCGCTCCAGATGTGCATAGGGCGCCACCTCGACCACGCCGCCCTGGATGGCGGCGAAATGGTCGGCAATGGCGGCATGAAGCTCCGCGCCTGTCGGCACATGCTCGAGGCCGCCCAGTTGCAGCGGCACCACTGTGATCATGCCTTGGGCGAAATTGCCGACCGCCGGCTGCATGATCGGGTCATGTGATAGTTTTGCATAGGCCCGCAGTTCCGGCACGTGTTTGTGCTGCAGGGTCAGGCCATAGGGCTGGAACTCCGAGGCGTCCTCGCCCTTGGCGACATAGTCCTCGATCATCGGGCGTCCGCCGCCCGAATAGCCGGAAATGCCGTTGACGGTGATGGGGAAATCCGCCGGCAGCAGGCCTGATGTGACCAGTGGCCTCAGCGTGGCGATCGGTCCCTGCGGCCAGCAGCCGGGATTGGCGACGCGCTTGGCCGTGGCGATGGTTTTCGCCTGATCCTTGTCCATCTCGGCGAAGCCATAGGCCCAGCCTTCGGCGACACGATGCGCGGTCGACGCATCGATGACCTTGGTGGTGTCGTTGGCGATCAGCGAGACGCTCTCCTTCGCCGCATCGTCCGGCAGGCACAGGATCGCGATATCGGCGGCATTGAGGAATTCGGCGCGCGCCGCCGTTTCCTTGCGGCGCTCGGTGGGGATTGAAATGATCTCCAGGTCGCCTCGCTCGGCAAGCAGCGCCCGGATCTGGAGGCCGGTGGTACCGTGCTCGCCGTCGATGAAGATTTTCGGTTTCATGACCTGATCAAATTCCCTGATATTCCGAGATTATATGCCGTTACCGTGATTCACCGCGGCACCGTTGTGATTGCCGTTGTTCATCTCATCCTGCCGTGCCTTTCGTTCGGCCAGCAGGCCGAGATACTGCATGGCCACCATCGAGCCGGCGATCGCCGTTATATCGGCGTGATCGTAGGCCGGCGCAACCTCCACGACATCGGCGCCGACAATATCGACCTGGTTGAGCTGGCGCAGCGTCGACAGGATCTTCGCCGAGGACGGTCCGCCAGCCACCGGCGTGCCGGTTCCGGGCGCATAGGCCGGGTCGAGGCAGTCGATGTCGAAGGTGAGGTAGGTCTTCTTGCCGCCGGTGCGGTCGACGATGGCGTAGGCGATGTCGGAGGCGCGCATCTCCTCGATTTCGTGGCCGTAGAGGATCTTGATGCCGAACGTATCAGGGGCGTGGGTGCGGATGCCGATCTGGATCGAACGGTCCGGATCGATGATGCCTTCCTTGACCGCACGGCCGACAAAGGATCCATGGTCGATGCGTTTGCCGTCATCCTCCCAGGTATCCTGATGCGCGTCGAACTGCACCAGGGCAAGCGGTCCGTGGATGGCGGCATGTGCCTTGAGGAGCGGCCAGGTGACGAAATGGTCGCCGCCCAGCGTCAAAAGAAAGGCGCCTGATTTCAGGATCTTCGCCGCTTCGCGCTCGATCGTGCCCGGCGTTTTCTGGTGGTTGCCGGAGTCGAGCAGGCAGTCGCCGTAATCGACGACCGCGAGATGTTCGAACAGATCGCGCGAAAATGGATATTGCGGGTCATTGTCGAGGATCGCCGATGCGCGGCGAATCGCCTGCGGCCCGAAACGGGCGCCGGGCCGGTTGGTGACGGCGGCGTCGAAGGGAATGCCCCATACCACTGCGTCCGCGCCCTTCACGTCCTTGGTGTATTTGCGCCGCATGAACGACAGCGCGCCGGAATAGGTCGGCTCAAGGGCGCCACCCGTTTTGGAGCGGGCGGTGAAGGCATGGTCGATGTTCTTGGTCGCCATTACTGGTCCTCGTTTTCATCGGGGTGCAACAACTACAGAACCGGCATGGAAGATGCCAGTCACGGCTTGGGGAGACGAAACGGCGCCGCCCGGGTGCCACGGCAAGACAGGATTTGTATCATCATGACGCAGGCCGCGTTTCTTAATCCGTCCGATGCCGTGGTGTCGACCCATGCCGGTACGATAGCCGGCGAGCGCTTCCAGGTTCTCGATTCGTGGCGCGGCATCTGCGCGCTGCTTGTGGCGCTGTTTCATTTCCCGACCGCTTCCGCGATCTCGCAGAGCGCCTTCATCGGTTCGTCCTATCTTTTCGTCGATTTCTTCTTCGTCCTTTCCGGCTTTGTCATCGCCGGCAGCTATGCCGATCGGCTGGGCCAGCCGGCAGAGGTCGCCCGGTTCGCGCTGGTGCGGTTCGGCCGCATCTATCCGCTGCATCTCATCATGCTCGCCGCCTTTGCGGGCTTCGAACTGCTGCGCCTGATGCTGCCGCAACTGCATGGCACCGGCGCTGCCCCCTTCACCGGCGGTTTCGATTTGAAGAGCCTGCTTGCCAATCTGCTCCTGCTGCAAGGGATGGGCTTCGAGGATCACCTGACCTGGAATGCGCCAAGCTGGAGCATTTCGGCGGAGTTCTTCGCCTACCTGCTGTTCGCCGGCGTGGTCTTCATCGCCGGCGCGCGTGCCTGGATATGGCTTGTCGCCGCCGCCATCACCGCGCCGCTTTTTCTGCTTGGCTTCTCCATACATCATATGGATGTATCCTACGATTTCGGCTTCATCCGCTGCCTCTACGGCTTCTCGCTTGGGGCCCTGCTGGCCTGGTTTCAGCATGATTCCATTGCAGGGGCGCGACAGCTCCTCGCCAGAAGCGGCCCGCGGCTGAGCTGGACCCTTGCCGAAATCGTCATGGTGGCGGTCATCGTGCTTTTCGTCTCACTGGCGGGCAGCAATGATTTCGGCATCGCGGCACCCCTGGTGTTCGCGCTGGCGCTGTTTCTCTTTGCCCATGAGGGCGGCTGGATTTCCGCCTTGCTGCGGGCGCCGTTCATGCTGACGCTCGGCGCGCTGTCCTATTCCATCTACATGGTCCACATCTTCGTGCAGGCGCGCCTGATCAACGTTGCCGGGCTCGTCGAGCACAAGCTTGGCCTCGGCCTCGTCGGCGACATCGTGCTGCGCGGGTCGCCGGCGACGGCCTTCGGCACCGGCTGGGCCGGAACGGTGGCAATCGTCGTCATGCTCGTCGCCACCATCGCCGCATCGTGGATCACTTGGCGCTTCATCGAAATTCCGGCGATGACAAGGTTCCGCCGGCTCTCGAAACGCATCTGACGCCACCTTTCCTGAGAATCTGCTAGCCGGCTTCGTTCACCCAGATGTCACGGGCATCGCCTATCCCGGCTTCGATCCGGCAAGGAGCGATTCTGGATGCGAACCATCTGTCTGAGTCTTCTGCTTTCCGCGGCACTTGCGGCTTCCTCTGGTCAGGCGTTGGCCAGCGAAACCCGCGCCAGGCAGATTCTCGACCGCTTCGAGCATGCCAACCAGTGGCGCGACCACGTCATGATCGCCGCGCACCGCGCCGGCAGCATGCAGGCCGGCAAGACGCTCTATGCGGAAAATTCGCTCGCCGCCGTCGAGGGCTCGATCGCCATGGGCGCCGAGATTGTCGAGGTCGACATCAGGCGCTCGAAGGACGGTGAGTTCGTCGTCATGCATGACAGCTGGCTCGAGCGCACCACGACCTGCAGGGGCGAGGTGGCGAAATACACGCTTGCCGAACTGAAGACCTGCCGCTTGGTGATCGAGGGCACCCGCGCCGTCACCGACGAGAGGGTTTCGACGCTGCGCGAGATGCTGCTGGCGACCAGGGACAGGATCCTCATCAATCTCGACAACAAGCTCGAAGTCGGTGACCTCCCGGGCATGATCGCGGTGGCGCGCGATCTCGGCATGGCCGACCAGGTCATCGTCAAGGAGAATCTCTGGAACCAGACCAGGATTGCCACGGTGAAGGCGGCCATGGCCGCAATCGGCGGCGGCGTCCAGTTCATGCCGATCATCGCCGATGACGCGGTCCATGACGCCGGTTTCGCCGGGACGGTCGACCACGCCTTCTCGCCGCGCGCGATCGAGCTGATCAACTGGCGGGCCGGCGCCGAGACGCTGACCGAAACCGGTGGACCGCTGTTCAGCACCCGCATGCGCGCGGCCGCGGTGCGGGGCAACTGGCACATCTGGGCCGACACCTATGCCATCGTCAACAAGCCGGGTGGCTTCCTCGCTGGCGGCCGTGGCGACGAATTGGCGGTCCAGGCCAGCCTGCCGCGCGAAGCCTGGGGCTTCTGGGCCGATCGTGGCGCCACCATCATCCAGACCGACGAACCGAAAGCGGCCATCGCCTGGCTGGCGGCGAACGGCTATCGCGTGCCTTATGCCGGGACGGGCGAACGCCTCGAGCCTGCCGCGACCGCCAGCATCAATTGAGCCAGAGCTACGAGCGCATGGTGCTGCTGTTCAACGGCGACGATCCGGACGCACTTGCCTTGGCCCGCAGCACCTGGACGGATTGCAAGACGCGCGGATTTGAGGTCACCTATTGGCAGGCCGACGAACGGGGCCGGTGGCAGCGGCGGAATTAGCGGTCGTTTACATCGACGACGGCGCCCGCGGCCATGGGCGGCACGGTCGGGCTCGGCCACACCGAATGCGACGTGGTGCGCGGCATCGGCGCGCCCTCGAACGTCAATCTCTCCTGTGACGGTGCCGGCCGGCGCGTCGCTGTGGTCACCTGGACGACCGGCCGGCGTGCGGGCATCTACACGTTCACGTCCGGCCGCCTGTCCTCGATCTAGGGCACGCTGGAAGCGCCGGTCGCATCGAAGCCGGCAAGCCGAAGGCGAAGAAGGAAGAAGAAAGCGGCGACGTAAGGCGCCGCGCATTAAGCGGCCTTTCGCCCCTTGATCGCCGTCGACCAGGCGTGAACCGTGATCGCTCCCGTGGCGCTTGCCGGCAGTCTGTCCTTTAGTCGGCGTTTCAGCTCCGCGCTCTCCGCATCCGACAGCTTCCCGACGATTCCGCTCGGGCTGCTCACGACCATGGATAGCCAATAATCGTCGAAGTCAGCGAAGGCGCGTTCGACGACAAGCTCGCGCGTCTCGACATCGCGGATGCCGAGCTCCGCCCAAAGCGCCTTCAGCGCCGCGAAACGCGAGACCTCCGCGCTCGGCGGACGTGCGGCCGGTTTGCCCATCGCGTCCATCTCCTCCCACAAATGCTGCGTAGGGGTGCCGCCGCGCATGACGTCCCAGGTGTAGGACGCGACAATGCCGCCGGGCTTGGTGACGCGGAGCATTTCCGAGGCGCCCTTGCGCGGGTCGGGGACGAAGAACAGCACCAGCGCCATCACAGCGACGTCGAAGCGGTTGGCGTCGTAGGGAAGGGCCATCGCATCGCCAATCAACAGCTCGACCTGCTTTGCCGAGATTTTTTGCCGAGCAGTCGCAATCTGCGCGTCGGAGGGATCGATCGCGCAAACGGACGAAGGGGCGGACTTCGCTAGAATGAGCTCAGTGAACGCGCCGTTGCCGGCACCGACATCAACCCAGGCCCGTCCGGAGCCCGGCGCCAGCCAGTCGAGGAACAAAGCCCCGGCGGATCGGCTCCAGGGAGCCATGAAGCGCTCGTAAGCCGCGCCGTCGGTGAATTTGATCGGTTCGGGTGACATCTGCGACCTTCCCTAAGAACTACCTATCCAAATATCCTTTGGACCGAAAAGGCCGGTCCCGTTTCGTAGCATGGTGCCGCGCCGCGCGCGACGGGCCTCAGCAAATTTGCCGAGCCTGACATTTTCCGGATGTGCAACACGGCTTGCATCTATCGAATGCCGCGCCCGGACGGCTACAGTGTTGTCATATGCTATTGGGGAGGGGGCATGAGGCGGCGCGAATTGCCGGGAAGCCGCCGATCGACTGGACCGGGCAAGGGCTTGTCGTGCTGACGCTGTTTTCGCTGACCGGCGCCGTCTGTGGCGGCTGCTGTCCCTGCCGGTCGCCATTGGTCTCGCCGTGCCCGCCATGACCACGGCGCTGCTGTCGTCCGTGCCGACGGCGATGTCGGGAACAGCCTCGGGCGTGCTCAATACCGTGCGCCAGTCAGGTGGGGCGATTGGTGTCGCGTGTTCGGCTCCGCCTTTGGGGTTGGGCACGATCCAGGGCATGCAGATTGCCTTCCTCGCCTCGGCGCTTGCGGTGGCCGGCGCGGCGCTCTGCGCGTTCCCTGTTCATCCGCAACGCGGACCATTCCGCAGGATAGGGATGCGCAACGCAAAAAGGCCGCCCGGAGGCGGCCTTTTCGATTGTCCAAACTGCGGAGCGCTTAGCGCTTCGAGAACTGGAAGCTGCGGCGGGCCTTCGCCTTGCCGTACTTCTTGCGCTCGACGACGCGGCTGTCGCGGGTCAGGAAGCCGCCCTTCTTGAGCACGGCGCGCAGCGCCGGCTCGTAGTAGGTCAGCGCCTTGGAGATGCCGTGACGCACCGCACCGGCCTGGCCGGAGAGGCCGCCGCCGACGACGGTGGCGACGATGTCGTACTGGCCCGAACGGTTGGAAGCGATGATCGGCTGGTTGAGGATCATCTGCAGGACCGGACGCGCGAAATAGGTCGCGAATTCCTTGTCGTTGACGACGATCTTGCCGGAACCCGGCTTCACCCAGACGCGCGCAATGGCGTTCTTGCGCTTGCCGGTGGCATAGGCGCGGCCCGACTTGTCGAGCTTCTGGACGTGGACGGGGGCTGCCGGCTGGGTATTGGTGTTGCCCGTGGCGGCGCCCAGTTCTGCGAGCGAGGAAAGCTCAGCCATCTTATGCGACCTTCTTGTTCTTGGAATTCAGCTTGGCCA
Source organism: Mesorhizobium sp. WSM4308 (assembly GCF_002294905.1). NCBI lineage: Bacteria > Pseudomonadati > Pseudomonadota > Alphaproteobacteria > Hyphomicrobiales > Phyllobacteriaceae > Mesorhizobium > Mesorhizobium sp. WSM4308. The sequence continues at coordinate 131,741 of NZ_NSFW01000005.1, forward strand.
CGTCGAGGACTTCTGGCTGCTGGGCGACATGCGGATGCTCGGCGCCTGCATAGACGCGCAGGTTCTTCATCTGGCGACGGCCGAGCGGGCCACGCGGGACCATGCGCTCAACGGCCTTCTCGACGACACGCTCGGGGAAACGGCCCTCGAGCAGCTGGCGCGCGGTGCGCTCCTTGATGCCGCCGGGGTGGCCGGTGTGCCAGTAATAGACCTTGTCGGTGAACTTCTTGCCGGTGAACACCACCTTGTCGGCATTGATGACGATGACATTGTCGCCGTCGTCGACATGCGGGGTGAAGGTCGGCTTGTGCTTGCCGCGAAGATGATTGGCGATGACAGTGGCGAGACGGCCGACGACGAGACCCTCGGCGTCGATCAGGATCCACTTCTTCACCACATCCGCAGGCTTCTGCGAAAAGGTTGTCATGTTTTCTGCTCTCGGTTTTGACCTTCAAGGAGAAGGCGTTTCTTGTTGCTTGGATTGGCGATGAGGCGCTTGCCCGCCGCCAATAACAAAACGGCGGCCTTTGCGGGCCGCTGCTTCGTGAGGGCTTATAGGCGAGGGGGAATTGCGCGTCAAGTCGATCAAAAAGCCATCTAGCGAAGAAACAGCAGTGAAAACAATGGCATAGTAAAAAGGTATTATTTTACCACATCGCCGGTGCGCTTCGGCGGGATCGAATAGGTGCCCGTGGCGTGCGCGATTGTTTGTCCCTCCGGGCCGGCGACGATGTCGATGTCGAACACCATCAGGCTCTTTCCGAGCTTTAGGATCCGGCAATGGCCATCGATCGGCCCGGCCTCGGCCTTGCGCACGAAGTTGATGTCGAGGTTGATCGTAACCGACAGCGCATCCGGCCCGGCATGGGAAAGCACGCAGACATAGCCGCCAATGTCGGCCAGCGTGAACAGCGACGGACCGGATACCGTGCCGCCGGGACGCAAATGCCGCTCGCCGGCATTGAGCCGTACGGTGCAGCCGCCTGGGAAAACGTCGATCGCCTCATAATATTTGAACTGGTCGTTGAGCTGAGGATAGACGGTTTCCATCAGCACATTGACTTGAGCTGCGGTCAGCACCGGCTTGAGATTGGTCTGGGCAGGCATGTCGGTCTCTCGCTTTTACGCCAAGCCTGTATGAGCGCGGCAAGGCATTGCTGGCAACACCTTCGGCCTTCTGGCGTAAGCGATGGGTGTTGGACGAAGGCCAATCCGATATTAGATAGTCCATAAGCCCGACCGGAATCGCGGAGACCTTAGCCATGGCCGAAATCCTTGCCATCAAGCCTGTCGCTGTCGAGGGGCCGGTCACGACCAGGCTGGACAAGGGCGTGCTGCGCCTAACGCTCGCCAATCCGCCAGCCAACGCTTTGTCGCTCGCGGTGATGGCGGCGCTGACGGCCGAACTCGACCGCGCCAAGGCCGACAAGGCGGTTCGTGTCATCATCCTGTCGGCGGCCGGAAAGGTGTTCTGCGCCGGCCATGATCTCAAGGAAATGACGGCGCGCCGCGCCGATGCCGATCGCGGCAAGGCTTTCTTCGAAGAGACATTCGCCGCTTGCGCCCAACTGATGCAGGCTATCGTGCGCCATCCCGTGCCGGTCATCGCCGAAGTCGACGGCCTGGCGACCGCCGCCGGCCTGCAGCTTGTCGCCAGTTGCGACCTGGCGATCGCCTCGAATGAGGCGACCTTCTGCACACCGGGCGTCAATATCGGCCTGTTCTGCTCGACGCCTATGGTGGCTCTGTCGCGCAACGTCTCGCGCAAGCAGGCGATGGAGATGCTGTTGACCGGCGAGACGATCGACGCGGCAACCGCCAAGGAATTCGGCCTGGTCAACCGTGTCGTGCCGCGCGAATACCTGAATCAGATCGTCAGTAAATACGCGCAAACCATTGCTTCCAAATCATCTTTGGTGGTCAAGACCGGCAAGGAGGCCTTTTACGCGCAGGCCGAAATGGGCCTGGCGGACGCCTATGCCTATACCGGCCGCGTCATGGTCGAGAACATGCTGGCGCGCGACGCGGAAGAAGGCATCGGCGCCTTCATCGGCAAGCGCAAGCCGGAATGGACGGACGAGTAGCCGTGGAGCCGCGCATCTCCATCGTCACGATTGCAACGGATGACCTCGACCGCGCCGTGCGCTTCTACGAAACCATGGGGCTGAAACGGCATGCCGGCATCACCGACGGTGTCGCCTTCTTCCAGATGGGTGGCGTCATTCTCGGCCTGTTCCCGCGCGCCAGCGCCGAGGCGGATTCCGGCATCGCATTCGCCAAGGCGCCGTCCGCCGTCTACCTCGCCTACAACACCCGCTCCGACGTCGAAGTCGACGAGTTGCTCGCCACGGCGGAAAAGGCCGGCGGCCGCATCGTCAAGCCGGCAGGCCGCGCCTTCTGGGGTGGCTGGTACGGCTATTTCGCCGATGCGGACGGGCATGTCTGGGAAGTCGCACACAATCCGGCCTTTCCGATCGCGGCGGACGGCACGATTTCGCTGCCTGCTTGATGGCCTACCGCAAACAGCTGACGCGGCTCAAGGCGCCATACCTCAAGCGTGTCCTGCTCGATAAACAGCGAGTGTCCGACTGGGACAAGTACCCCTGGAACCTGCCGCTGTTTCGCGGCCGCGAATTCGAACTCGAATTCACCACGCCGATCACCATCATCGTCGGCGAGAACGGCACAGGCAAATCGACGCTGCTGGAAGCGATTGGTGCTTTGGCCGGCTATGACGAGGCCGGCGGCGGCAAGGGGTACAGGCCTGTTGACCATTCCGGTGCCATCGACAAGAGCGGCGCGGCATTGGCAGACACTTTGCGCGGCCACTGGCTGCCGAAGGTAACCGCCGGCTGGTTCTTTCGCGCCGAATCCTTCTATTCGGTGCCCGGTACCTCGACCAGGCGGCGCTGGAAGATCCGTCCAAGCCGCCGCCGCCGGATTTCCTGTCCTGGTCGCATGGCGAGGGTTTTATCCGTTTCTTCGAGGAACGCTGCCGCAGGCAAGGCATCTACATTCTCGACGAGCCGGAGAGCGCGCTTTCGCCGTCGCGCCAGATCGAACTGCTGAAAATGCTGCGGCGCATGGACCAGTCCGGCACCGCGCAGGTGATCATGGCGACGCACTCGCCATTGTTGATGGCCTGTCCCGGCGCGCGGCTGTTCCGCATCAGCCGGTTCGGGCTCGAGCCCGCCGACTTTCGTGATACGGACCACTTCCGCCTGTTGCGCGATTTCAGCAACGACCCGGATGGTTTTCTCGCCGAGGCGTTGTATGAGGACGAGGCATGAATCACGATAGCTACGACAACACCTACATCGCCGGCATCCTCAATTCGGTGAAGACCATCGCTATGGTCGGCGCGTCGGCCAATGACGTCAGGCCGAGCTATTTCGTGCTGAAATACCTGCTGGCCAAGGGCTTTTCGGTGTTTCCGGTCAATCCTGGCCAGGCCGGAAAGGAAATTCTCGGCCGGACGACCTATGCCAGGCTGGCCGATATTCCGGAGCCGATCGATATGGTCGACATCTTCCGCGCCGCGACCGCGGTGCCGGGCATCGTAGACGAGGTATTGCGGCTCGATCCCTTGCCGAAAGTCGTCTGGATGCAGCTCGGTGTGCGCCATGACGAGGCTGCCACGCGCGCCGAATCCGCCGGCATCAAGGTGGTGATGAACCGCTGTCCGAAGATCGAATACGGCAAGCTCTCCGGCGAGATCGGCTGGACCGGCGTCAATTCCGGGGTGCTGTCGTCCAAGAAGCCGCTGATGCGCCAGGGCTTCCAGAGTTTCGGCGTGCGCCAGAAATAGGCCGCGGGCGAGAAGCGCAAAATTATTCCGGCTGGCGCCGTATTTTCCTGCAGCTTGGTCGAAGGTCCCACGCCGAAGGGTATTTTCTTCTTTGCATTCCGAGCCGGGCTTCGCCAAGAATGCCCAGCGAATTCTGAGAAGTTCTTGAGGGAGGTTTTAAGTGACCCGTATGCCCGGTTTCAACACGCTCGCCGTCCATGCCGGCGCCAAGCCCGATCCGGCCACCGGCGCGCGCGCCACGCCGATCTACCAGACGACCTCCTTCGTCTTCGATGATGCCGACCACGCCGCGTCCCTGTTCGGCCTGAAGGCGTTTGGCAACATCTATACCCGTATCATGAACCCGACGCAGGCCGTGCTTGAAGAGCGCGTTGCGGCACTCGAGGGTGGCACTGCTGCCCTTGCAGTCGCATCCGGCCACGCCGCGCAGGTCATCGTGTTCCACAATCTGATGCAGCCGGGCGACAATTTCGTCGCCGCAACAAGGCTCTATGGCGGTTCGATCAACCAGTTCGGCCATGCCTTCAAGAATTACGGCTGGGAAGTCCGTTGGGCCGACACCAACGACATCTCGACCTTCGAAAGCCAGATCGACGACAGGACCAAGGCGATCTTCATCGAGAGCCTGGCCAATCCGGGCGGCACTTTCGTCGACATCGAGAAGATCGGCGACATCGCCCGCAGGCACGGTCTACCGCTGATCGTCGACAACACGCTGGCCTCGCCCTATCTGATCCGTCCGATCGAGCACGGCGCCGATATCGTCGTGCATTCGCTGACCAAGTTCATCGGCGGCCATGGCAATTCGATCGGCGGCGTCATTGTCGATGGTGGCACCTTCGACTGGTCGAAGTCGGGCAAATATCCGATGCTGTCGGAACCGCGCCCCGAATATGGCGGCCTCGTCCTGCACGAAACTTTCGGCAATTTCGCCTTCGCTATCGCCGCGCGCGTGCTTGGCCTGCGCGACCTCGGCCCGGCGATCTCGCCCTTCAACGCCTTCCTTATCCTGACCGGCCTGGAAACCTTGCCGCTGCGCATGCAGCGTCATTGCGACAATGCGGTCACGGTTGCCGGCTGGCTGTCCAACCACCCCAAGGTCGCCTGGGTGAATTATCCCGGCCTGCCCAGCGACAAGAACAATGCGCTGCAGAAGAAATACTCGCCGCTCGGCGCAGGCGCCGTGTTCACCTTCGGCCTCAAGGGCGGCTACGAGGCTGGGGTCAAATTCGTCGAGGCGCTGGAACTGTTCTCGCACCTGGCCAATGTCGGCGACACCAAGTCGCTGGTCATCCATCCGGCGTCGACCACGCACCGCCAGCTTTCCGACGAGCAGAAGGTCAAGGCCGGCGCCGGCCCGGACACCGTGCGGCTTTCGATCGGCATCGAGGATGTCACTGATATCGTCGCCGACCTCGAACAGGCACTCGCCAAGGTCTGATTGCTGATGGCCGCTTTCCTTTCCGTCGACACCAAGAGCGTCGAACCCGAATCCGGCGCGCCCGCGCCGGATCGCCTGATCTCGGGCGATCCAAAATTCCGCACCTGGAACGTCGAGGAGCGGGACGGCGGCCTCTATGCGGGCATCTGGGAAGCGACTCCCGGCAAATGGCGCATCGTCTATGACGAATGGGAATTCTGTCACATCCTGTCCGGCGTTTCGGTGATCGCGGAAGACGGTGGGCAAGCGCGCACCGTCAAGTCGGGTGACAGTTTCGTGTTGAGGCCGGGCTTCAAGGGCAGCTGGGAAGTGCTTGAAACCACCCGCAAGGAGTATGTGATCAAGCTGTGATCACTTCGCCGGAAACTGGCTTAGGCAGGCTTCCGACGCTTTGTCATGCGCCGTCAGCAGATCGGCGTCCTGGACTTCGATATCGGCGTGGGCGAGTGCTGTGGTCCCCAGCCAGGCGCACAGCTACGCCAATGCGAACGCCGTCGCCGGTCTCCAAAACAGTCTCGCCCGCGATCGTTCAGAAGCCGACGGCGAGCGTTTCCAGCCCATGGAAGTGGTAAGTGTCGCGGAAGCGCGGGGTTTCGGCAAGATGCAACCGCGGGTGCCGCTCGAACAAAGTCCTCAACGACACCTGCAGTTCGAGCCGGGCCAGCGGCGCGCCGATGCAGAAATGGATGCCGGCGCCGAAGGACACGTTCTTCTGGTCGCTCCGATCCGGCCAGAAGGCCTGCGGTTCGGCAAAAGCGTGCGGATCATGATTGGCCATGCCGAGCAAAAGCCCGATGGTCTGGCCCGGCTGCACGATGATGCCGGGTGCAATCTCGATTTCCTGGTAGGCGTAGCGCGTGAACATATGCAGCGGCGCGTCGAAGCGCAGGCATTCCTCGACGGTTGCGGCGGTCGCTTCCGCCGAGGTGAAGAAGCGGCTGGGATCGCCGCCTTGCGCCAGGATCGAGCGCACCGCGTTGCCGGTCTGATGCACGGTCGCTTCATGGCCGGCATTGAGCAGCAGGATTGCCGAGGACACCATTTCGTCCTCGGACAGCCTCTGGCCGTCCTCCTGTGCCGAAATCAGCAGCGACAGGAGGTCGTCGCCGGGATTGTTGCGCCGCTCGGTGACGTAGCCGCGCAGGAAATCGGCAAATTCACCCGCGGCGCGGTTGGCCGTCTCCTCGGTCTCGCGCGTGCGGCCATGAATGTACATGGCGACCATTTCATGGGACCAGTCGAGAAGTTGCGGGCCCATCTTGACCGGCACGCCGAGCATTTCGGCGATGATGGTGATCGGCAGGGGAGAAGCGAAGGCAGGCAAAAGGTCGACCGGTCCGGCCGGGTCAAAGCGGTTGATCAGCTCGTTGGCGAGCGCCTCGACCCGTGGCCGCAGCCGCTCGACCTGGCGCGAGACGAAGGCCCGGTTGACCAAGGTTCTCAGACGCGTGTGCACGGGCGGTTCCAATTCGAGCATGGAGTTGGCTTCAATGCCGTCGAACGCCTTGAGATGGCTGCGGTCCTGGCCGACACCCCGGCTGTCGGGAATGCCGGCCGGGTTCTGGCGGCCGAAGCGGCGGTCGCGCAGCAGCCGGTTGACATCGTCGAAGCCGCCAAAGCACCAGAAGCCGAATTCCTCCCAGAAAAAGGCGTTCGAGACGCCGTGCAGGACGGCGTAAGCCACATACGGGTTCAGGAAGAAAGCCGGCTCGTGCGGGTCGAGACGCAGCCGGCGAGTGGCTGGATCGAAGGCAAGATAGGGGAGTGTCGAATTGGTCATGCCAGACCCATAGCGCGGCTTGCCAGCCGCATTCCAGACCGTATGTTGGCGCCCGCACTCCAATGAATTGAGCCAGCCAATGCGCGCGGAAGGTCTGAGCGGATGAACGTGATCGTTGTCGGCGCGGGGATTGCCGGTCTCTCCACGGCATGGTCGCTGGTCAAGGCCGGCCACAGCGTGTCGATCGTCGAGCAGGGGCCGATCCCCAACCCGCTGGCCGCGTCCGGCGACCATCACCGCATCATCCGTCGCGCCTACCGCACCGGAACCGGCTACGGGCGGCTGATCACCGAAGCCTATGAGGCCTGGGACGAGATGTGGGCCGATCTCGGCGAAAGCCACCTCGATGCGCGCGGATTCGTCTGCATTTCGCGCGAACCGGGCGACGAGGCCGAGGAAAACCGCGAGGGCCTGGAGGAGGGGAATTTTCCGTTCGAACTGTTCGAACCCGACGCCGCGGTCAAGCGCTGGCCTTTCCTCGAGCCGGGCACGTTCCGCTATGCCTATTATTCGCCGGAGGGCGGCGCGCTCCACTGCCGCAAGATCGCTTCCGGCCTTGCCGCCTGGCTGCGTACCAACGGCGCCAATGTCTACGAACACAGCAAGGTGACCGCGATCGACTCCGACACTGGCCGCATCGTGCTCGAAAGCGGCGAAGCCATGCAGGCCGACCGCGTCGTCGTCGCCGCTGGCGCCTGGGTGCTGAAGCTGCTTCCGGAACTGGGCGGCGAACTGAAGACCTATCGAACAGCCCTTGCCTATGTCGAACCGCCGGCCGAGCTGAAGGCGGCCTGGGAGGCGGCACCGGTCGTCCTCGACGTCGGCGGCGCTGTCGATGGCTACGTCATTCCGCCCTCCGGCGGTGCCGGCATGAAATTCGGCTCAGGTCTGCACAAGGTGCCGACGAGCGACGCCGACTGGAACCGTCAGCCTGTGCCGGGCGAGGGCGAGGCGATCCGCAACCTGTTTTCGCCGCCGATCGCCCGCATCCAGGAATATGAGGTGACCGAGGTGGTCACCTGCGCCTACACCTTCACCGCCGATGAGAAATTCATGGCGCATGCGAAGGGCAAGTGCCTTGTTGTCTCGGCCTGCTCTGGCCATGGCTACAAGTTCGGTGCCGCGGTCGGCAGGCGCGTAGCCGTCGCCGTTGGCGATGGCGACATCGCCGGCCTGAAGGCGTGGCTTCGGGCGGAGGTGGCCTGAACCGCACCAGATCGAAGACTCGCGGCGGCTTAGCGATTGAGCGCGTCGGCGGCGGCCATGACTTCGGACACAATCGCCCGCACATCATCTGGGGTCGTTCTGTGATTGACGAAACACGCCCGCAGCGCGAAGTGACCGTTGATCGTCGCGTTCGACAGATACACCCGGCCGCGCGCGATCACGCGGCGCAGGATGGCTTCGTTGTCCTTCGAGCGGTGGCGGAAACAGACGGCGCTTAGCGATACCGGCGCAAGCTGTTCCAGCTCCGGCTGCGACGCGATTGCCTGGGCGAGCATCTGCGCATGGCGGAGATCGCGCGTGATGGCTTCGCGATAGGCGCGGCGTCCGTGGTACTGCAGCGACATCCAGAGCTTCAACGCACGGAAGCGTCGAGAGAGTTCGATCGACTCCTCGAAGAAGGCAAATGCTTCGGTAGGGTCATCGCTCAGTATCCTGACGTAGTCGTCGCTGTGCGAAAAGGTCGTTCGCGCGATCTCTGGGTGGCGATAAAGCAGACAGCCGCAATCGAGTGGCTGATAGAGCCATTTATGCGCATCGAGCGACAGCGAATCGGCTGAAGACAACCCCTGGAACTTTTCCGGCACCGCCAGGGCCGCCAGTCCTCCATAGGCACCATCGACATGCATCCAGAGCGCTTCCCTGCCGGCGATGTCCGCAATTTCGGGGAGGCGATCAATCGCGCCGGAGATGATGGTGCCGACGGTGGCCACGATGGCGATGGGCATGTTCCCGGCCTCGCGGTCGGCAACAATTGCTGCCTGGAGAGCATCCGGTCGCATTCTGAATTTGTCGTCGACAGGGATCAGGCGAAGGTTTTTTCTGCCGATGCCGAGCAGAGCGACGGCCTTGGGAATGGACATGTGCACTTGTTCGGAAGCATAGACCACGCAGGGCCGTGCACCTGTTTCGTTGGCGGGCAACTTCGCTTCCCTCGCCATCGCCAAGGCCATGAGGTTGGCCGTCGAGCCGCCGCCGCACAGGCTGCCGGTAAATCCGGCGCAGCCAACAGCCTCCGCCAGCCATCCGACAACGGCGCGTTCGATCGATGTCGCCGCCGGCGCCGATCGCCACGAGGTCACATTCTGATTGAGCGCCGCAGCGAGCAACTCTCCCAGCGCGCCGACCGGCTCGCCCGAGCCGACGACGTAACCGAAGAATCTGCCTGTGGAAGGTCGCACGTGCTCCGTGATCGACTTGAAGTCCTGCAAGACTTCTCGACCTCGACCGTTCTCGAGCCAAGGTCGCGAGAAGAGTTCGGTCGTGTGTTTGCCGCTGGTCAACGGGTACGTCCGACGCCCCTCAAGAGACGCCCAATAGCTTTTGGCGAGCCCCATGGCTTCGTCCGCAAGATCTGATAGTTCTTGATTGGAAACTTCCAGGTCGCGCATGTTCTCAGCCCCGCCGAAATGCTGCCGGGGCGCAGGCTATCGTTCCGGTCGAAATCCAACAACCTCTCATCATTAGGAACTATTTGGTGGCCGTGATCGGCGTGAAGGCAGCTAATCCTGGCAGTGCCTCGGAATATGCACGCGCCGCCAGCCCGACGACCCTTCGCGGACCAGCACGCGCCGCGCGACGGTCTGGTAGGAGGCAGGGACGTCGATGACGCGCCTTTGCTCCGGCTGCACCAGGACTTCCTCGGCGATCCTGTCATATTGCGCCGGGATGACGACCCGCCGCGTACGTTCAGGCTGGATCACCACCGTCTCGGCGACGCGCCCGTAGCGCGCCTTGTGCCAGACCTTGCACAGCACCTTGCGGCCATGGATGACGCGCCATTCCCAGGAATAGCCGCCGTCGTCGACCCTCACCGTGTGGTAGACGGTGCGGGTGACGGCGGGCACGATTTCGTAGGTCACCTGCGCCGGAACGGTCATCACCACGCGTTCGCGTGTGCCGTAGATGGGCGGGGTGTAGTCGACCTGCTGGCCCGGCGGGCTGACCATCGCGTCTTCATAGACGGTGTCGTAGAGGTCAGGCGTGCGGACCGGTTCGTAGCATTCCACCGCGCGGCCGCCGGCCGCCGTCTGCGAAGTCGTGCCGAGCATGGCCAGCCCGGCAATGGCGAAGGATGCGCTTCTCCTGAACATGACACTCCCCCTGTTTGAACCGCAGGCACAAGTTCAACGTTGAATTGTAGGGAAAGACGCCGCTCAGAAAAGCGGTTTTGGCGCATTTCGTTAAGTGACGCGGTTAAGAAACTGCTACGTTGCGGGCCGGTACCGTCTGCCCTTGACCGGCGCAAGCGTCAGCGATGCGAATCCTTGGCCGTAAAGCTTGATTCGACTTACCCAGATGGCTAGGACGGGTCGGCCTTGCACAAGGATGAGCCGGCATCCTATCTACGGAACAACGATCCAGAACCGATTCTGCCCGATCTGCCAGCATTCCCGGCGCCGGAATCCCACCGCGAGATAAGAGATAACTGATGAAAAACCCCGTCGAAACCTACATGAACCTCGTTCCGATGGTGGTCGAACAGACCAATCGCGGCGAGCGGGCCTACGACATCTTCTCGCGCCTCCTCAAGGAGCGCATCATTTTCATCACCGGTCCGGTCGAGGACGGCATGGCGACGCTGGTCTGCGCGCAGCTCCTGTTCCTCGAAGCCGAAAATCCGAAGAAGGAAATCAACCTCTACATCAATTCGCCGGGTGGCGTGGTCACTTCGGGCATGGCGATCTACGACACCATGCAGTTCATCAAGCCGGCCGTGTCGACGCTCTGCATCGGCCAGGCGGCCTCGATGGGCTCGCTGCTTTTGACCGCCGGCCATAAGGACATGCGCTTCGCCACGCCGAACGCCCGCATCATGGTTCACCAGCCGTCCGGCGGCTTCCAGGGCCAGGCCTCCGACATCGAGCGCCATGCCATGGATATCGTCAAGCTGAAGCGCCGTCTCAACGAGGTCTATGTCAAGCACACCGGCAAGAGCTACGAGGAGATCGAACGCACGCTCGACCGCGACCATTTCATGACCGCCGACGAAGCCAAGGATTTCGGCCTCATCGACAAGGTCATTTCGTCGCGCGAGCCGGTTGAAAGCGCCGTGGCATAAGGGCTTGGTGGCAGTTGGATGACACCATCACGCGCTTTTGGCGCGTCTTGCGGCATTTCGGCCACAATTGGCTGTTCCCTCGACGGTCGGGATTGCCTACGTTAAGGCTATGTTGATTTTCGACGGCTTAGCTTTGTGTGGGGTTGCTGCGAATCATTGCCACGTTTTCTGATTTGTGTTTCGTACGGAATACGTTGCGGGAGCCGGGACACTGGCGGCGGCGGATTCCCGCGATAAATAGAGTATGCGCCCTTTCAGCCAGACCATCGGCGGGCGGCGATGAAAGGACAGGAAAATGAGCAAGGTCGGCAACAACAGCGGTGACTCGAAGAACACGCTTTATTGCTCGTTTTGCGGCAAAAGCCAGCATGAGGTGCGCAAGCTGATCGCCGGCCCGACGGTCTTCATCTGCGACGAATGCGTCGAGCTCTGCATGGACATCATCCGCGAGGAGAACAAGACCTCGATGGTGAAGTCGCGCGAGGGCGTGCCGACACCGCAGGAGATCCTCAAGGTTCTCGACGACTATGTCATCGGCCAGCCCTACGCCAAGCGCGTGCTGTCGGTGGCCGTCCACAACCACTACAAGCGCCTCGCGCATGCCGGCAAGAACAACGATGTCGAGCTGGCCAAATCCAACATCCTGCTGATCGGCCCGACCGGTTGCGGCAAGACGCTGCTCGCGCAGACGCTGGCCCGCATCATCGACGTGCCCTTCACCATGGCCGACGCCACGACGCTGACCGAAGCCGGTTATGTCGGCGAGGACGTCGAGAACATCATCCTGAAGCTCCTGCAGTCGGCCGACTACAATGTCGAGCGGGCCCAGCGCGGCATCGTCTACATCGACGAGATCGACAAGATTTCGCGCAAGTCCGACAATCCCTCGATAACCCGCGACGTGTCGGGCGAGGGCGTGCAGCAGGCGCTGCTGAAGATCATGGAAGGCACCGTCGCTTCCGTGCCGCCGCAGGGCGGCCGCAAGCATCCGCAGCAGGAATTCCTGCAGGTCGACACCGCCAACATCCTGTTCATCTGCGGTGGCGCCTTTGCCGGCCTGGACAAGATCATCTCGGATCGCGGCCGCAAGACCTCGATCGGTTTCGGCGCCACGGTCGCCTCGCCGGAGGACCGCCGCACCGGTGACATCTTCCGCCAGGTCGAGCCCGAGGATCTGCTGAAGTTCGGCCTCATTCCGGAATTCGTCGGCCGTCTGCCCGTTCTGGCGACGCTGGAGGACCTCGACGAGCCGGCGCTGATCCAGATCCTGACCGAGCCGAAGAACGCGCTGGTCAAGCAGTACCAGCGGCTGTTCGAGATGGAAAATGTCGACCTGACCTTCCACGAGAACGCGCTGTCGGCGATCGCCAAGCGCGCTATCGAGCGCAAGACCGGCGCGCGCGGCCTGCGTTCGATCATGGAAGCCATCCTGCTCGACACCATGTTCGAACTGCCGGCGCTCGAAGGCGTGCGCGAAGTGGTGATTTCGGAAGAAGTGGTGACCGGCAGCGCCCGGCCGCTCTACATCTACTCCGAACAGAAGGAAAAGAAGGGCAACGTCAGCGCCTGACATGGCACGTCGCTGCATATTTTTGTGGAACGGCGCCGTCGCGGCGCCGTTTTGCTGTGTAGGGCACGCGACCTCAGTGATGGAGTGGATAGCAGGCGATGTTAACTCTTGATCTTTGGCCTGCCTGCATCCACCTAACACGAGAAGGCCGAGGTGCCCGATTTCTGTGCTGTAAAACTCCCGTCACAAACGGTGGTAGGCGGAACGATCCCCGGTCGTTAATATAAGATTCGCGGTTGGCCTGATGGCGACCGCGACATGAAAGGTTGGACAATGGCCAAAATATCCAAGGCTCCCAGCGACGGCGTCTTCGCAGTACTCCCACTGCGCGACATCGTGGTGTTCCCGCACATGATCGTTCCGCTCTTTGTCGGGCGCGAAAAGTCGATCAAGGCGCTGGAAGAGGTGATGGGTCAGGAAAAGCAGATCCTGCTTGCCACCCAGATGAATGCTGCCGATGACGATCCCGAGCCCGATGCGATCTTCGACATCGGCACGCTCGCCAATGTGCTGCAATTGCTGAAGCTGCCCGACGGCACCGTCAAGGTCCTGGTCGAAGGTGCTTCGCGTGCCAAGATCGTTTCGTTCACCGACCGCCCCGATTTCCACGAGGCCCGCGCCACCGCGTTGGTCGAGCCGGAAGAGGAGGAGGTCGAGGTTGAGGCGCTGGCCCGCTCGGTCGTCACTGACTTCGAGAACTACGTCAAGCTGAACAAGAAGATCTCGCCTGAAGTGGTGGGTGCCGCCAGCCAGATCGACGACTATTCCAAGCTCGCCGATACGGTTGCCTCGCATCTCGCCATCAAGATCCCTGAAAAGCAGGAAATGCTGGCCACGCTCTCGGTCAAGGAGCGGCTGGAAAAGGCGATGGGCTTCATGGAAGCCGAAATCTCCGTCCTGCAGGTGGAGAAGCGCATCCGTTCGCGCGTCAAGCGCCAGATGGAGAAGACGCAGCGCGAATACTACCTCAACGAGCAGATGAAGGCGATCCAGAAGGAGCTCGGCGAGGGCGAGGACGGCCGCGACGAGGCCGCCGAGATCGAGGCGCGCATCAAGAAGACCAAGCTCTCCAAGGAGGCCCGCGAAAAAGCGGAAGCCGAGTTGAAGAAGCTGCGGACGATGTCGCCGATGTCGGCGGAATCGACCGTCGTGCGCAACTACCTCGATTGGCTGCTGTCGATCCCGTGGGGCAAGAACTCCAAGGTCAAGCAGGACCTGGCCTACGCCCAGAACGTGCTCGACACCGATCACTTCGGTCTCGACAAGGTCAAGGACCGCATCGTCGAGTATCTGGCCGTGCAGAGCCGCCAGAAGAAGCTGAAGGGGCCGATCCTGTGCCTCGTCGGCCCTCCCGGCGTCGGCAAGACCTCGCTCGGCAAGTCGATCGCCAAGGCGACCGGTCGCGAGTTCATCCGCATGGCGCTCGGCGGCGTGCGTGACGAAGCCGAGATCCGTGGCCATCGGCGCACCTATATCGGTTCGATGCCCGGCAAGGTCATCCAGTCGATGAAGAAGGCGAAGAAGTCCAACCCGCTCTTCCTGCTCGACGAGATCGACAAGATGGGCCAGGACTTCCGTGGTGATCCGTCGTCGGCGCTGCTCGAGGTGCTCGATCCCGAACAGAACTCGACGTTCATGGACCATTACCTCGAGGTCGAATACGACCTGTCGAGCGTGATGTTCGTGACGACGGCCAATACGCTGAACATCCCTGCGCCCTTGATGGACCGCATGGAGATCATCCGTATCGCCGGCTACACCGAGGACGAAAAGATCGAGATCGCCAAGCGGCACCTGATGCCGAAGGTGATCCGCGATCACGCGCTGCAGCCGAAGGAGTTCTCTGTCGGCGAGGATGCGATCCGTGCCATCATCCAGACCTACACGCGTGAAGCGGGTGTCAGAAGCCTGGAGCGCGAGCTGATGAAGCTCGGGCGCAAGGCCGTGACCGAGATCCTGAAGACGAAGAAGAAGACGGTGAGCATCACGGCGGCGAACCTCGCCGACTACCTCGGTGTCCAGCGCTATCGCTTCGGTCAGGTCGAGGCCGACGATCAGGTCGGTGTCGTCACCGGTCTTGCCTGGACGGAAGTCGGCGGCGAATTGCTGACGGTCGAAGGTGTCATGATGCCCGGCAAGGGCCGCATGACGGTGACCGGCAATCTGCGCGACGTGATGAAGGAATCGATCTCGGCGGCGGCGTCCTATGTCCGCTCAAGAGCTCTCGATTTCGGCATCGAGCCGCCGCTGTTCGACAAGCGCGACATCCACGTGCACTTGCCGGAAGGCGCCACGCCGAAGGATGGTCCGTCCGCGGGTGCTGCCATGGCCACAGCCATTGTGTCGGTGCTGACGGGCATTCCGGTCCGGGCCGATGTGGCGATGACCGGCGAGATAACGCTTCGCGGCCGCATCTTGCCGATCGGCGGCCTCAAGGAGAAGCTGCTCGCCGCTCTGCGCGGCGGCATCAAGAAGGTGCTGATCCCGGAAGACAATGCCAAGGATCTGGCGGAGATTCCGGACAATGTGAAGAACGGCATGGAGATCATTCCGGTCTCGCGCGTCGGCGAGGTGTTGCGCCACGCACTGGTGCGTATGCCGGAGCCGATCGAATGGGTCGAACCGGTCAATCCGCCGGCCACGACCGACAGTGCCGACGATGCTGGAAAGTCGCTTGCACATTAGATTCCTTCTAAGGTTGCAGTGCACAAACGGAAAGCCGGGCCTCGTGCCCGGCTTTTTCATGTGAAAAACCCCGGATTTCCGGGCTTTTTTCCATTTTTTCCAGGCTTTTCGACTTGGTTGCGGCAACGCTTCTTTCTAAAGTCCGTTTCCTGCCGGATGAGTCGTTAGTTCCGGTGTTCTCATGGAAGGGAATTTTTATGAACAAGAACGAACTGGTGTCCGCTGTCGCCGACGCCGCGAGCATTTCGAAGGGTGACGCGCAGTCGGCGGTCGATGCGGTATTTTCCGTCATCACCGGCGAACTGAAGAAGGGCGGCGATGTCCGGCTTGTCGGCTTTGGCAATTTCACCGTGTCAAAGCGTGCCGCCTCGACCGGCCGCAACCCGCAGACCGGCGCCGAAGTGAAGATCCCGGCACGCACCGTGCCGAAGTTCTCGGCCGGCAAAGGCCTGAAGGACGCAGTCAACTAAGCGTTTTTTCTTTTCAGAGACAGAAAAGCCGGGCTTGCCCGGCTTTTCATTTTTTGTGCCCAATGCCGGCACACGCGACCAGAAAAGCCGGGCTTGCCCGGCTTTTCATTTTTTGTGCCCGACGCCGGTACACGCGACCAGAAAAGCCGCGCTTGCCAGGCTTTTCTTTTTTTGGCCCGAATTAGAGGCGGCAACGCTCCTATGCGGTCGGCGCGTCGTCGCGCATCAAGCCCTCCTTCTTGAGGTCGGCCCACAGCGCTGCCGGCAGTTTCGCGTCGAGCAGTGCCCGGTTGCTTTCGACTTCGCTCGGCCGCTGGCCTCCGGGGATCACCGAAACGACCGAGGGATGCAGCAGCGGAAACTGCAGCGCCGCCTCGATCAGCCTGACGCCATGGCGTTTGCAGACAGCCTCGATGCCGGCGACCCGCTCGAGAATGTCCTTCGGCGCCTCGGAATAGTTGTAGTAGGCGCCGGGCTTCGGTCCTGTCGCCAGGATGCCGGAATTGTAAGGGCCGCCAAGGACGATACCGATGCCGCGCTTCTGGCAAAGGGGCAGGAAGGATGTCAGCGCCTCCTGTTCCAGCAGCGTGTAGCGCCCGGCCAGCAGGAACAGGTCGAAATCGCCGCGCTCGGCCAATGTCTGGGCAACCTGCCATTCGTTGATGCCGCCGCCGAACGCCTTGATCGCGCCCTGGTCGCGAAGCGACAGGAGTCCATAGTAGCCCGAGCGCATGAATTCTTCGATGCGCCGGTCGGACGCCTCCTTGCTGCCATGGGTGAAGATGTCGACATCGTGCACGAACAGTATGTCGATCCTGTCGACGCCGAGCCGCTCGAGCGAGGCTTCGAACGAACGCATGACGCCGTCATAGCTGTAGTCGTAGACCTCCTGGCGTGATGGCGTGTCGAAGAACTTGCCGATGGCCGTGCGCTGCTCCGGCGGGCAGGCGCGCATGAGGCGGCCGACCTTGCTCGACAGCACATAGTCGTCGCGCTTCTTGCCGCGCAGGAAGGGGTTGAGGCGTGTTTCCGACAGGCCAAGCCCGTACAGCGGCGCGGTGTCGTAGTAGCGGCAGCCTGTCGCCCAGGCGGCGTCGAGCGTGGCCTTGGCATCCTCGTCCGAAACGGCGCGGTAGAGATTGCCGAGCGGTGCCGTGCCGAAGCCGAGCTCCGTAAAGGTGAGGCCGCCATTGCCGATGCGGTCGAAATGCCGTGTCTTCATGTCCTGCAATTTTCCCGGGGTTGATCTGTGTGAGCTGATTTATCTGACATGACACTATCATGCCTGCGACCAGGCAAAAGCGCTGCGCGGCGTTGGACACGCATTTTCGCGGTTGCTAGCATGAATGAAATCAAGCTGTTCGTGAAAAAGTCCGAGGAGGATTTCGAGGGTGGGTTTGTCGTGAGCGACCGGGACGAAAATCTGTTCAAGACCGCGCTCGACGAACTCGGCGGCGTGCTGGCGCGCGTGGATGACAGCCAGATCGGCGCGGCCTGCAAGCTGCTGGCCGAAGCCAGACAGATCGTCGTCTATGGCTGCGGCCGCGAGGCGTTGCAGGTCAAGGGTTTCGCCATGCGGCTCTATCATCTCGGCCTGCCGGTCTCGGTGGTCGGCGACATGACCACGCCGCCCTTGGGGCCTGGTGGCGTCTTCCTGGCCAGTTCGGGACCGGGAGAAACCTCGACGGTGCTGACCTTGATGCGCGTCGCGCGCGATGCCGGCGCGACCAATCTGCTGCTCACCGCCCAGGCCGGCGGCAGCGCGGCGGGGTTGGCCGATGCCACGCTGCTCATTCCGGCCCAGACCATGGCCAATGACCAGGGGCCGCAAAGCACTTCGGTCCTGCCGATGGGCTCGGTATTCGAAGGCGCGCTGTTCCTGCTGTTCGAGGTGATGG
This sequence comes from Mesorhizobium sp. WSM4308, assembly GCF_002294905.1. Lineage (NCBI taxonomy): Bacteria > Pseudomonadati > Pseudomonadota > Alphaproteobacteria > Hyphomicrobiales > Phyllobacteriaceae > Mesorhizobium > Mesorhizobium sp. WSM4308. The sequence goes on from NZ_NSFW01000005.1 coordinate 149,678, forward strand.
TGCTGAAGCTCAAATCCCTGATCGGTGCTTCGCCCCAGGCCATGCGTGCCCGCCATACCAATATGGAATAGATCATGCACTATGAACTGATGCTGCCGCACCAGATCCGCAAGGCGATTGCCGAGAATTGGCCGGTCGCCCTGCCGCTCGGCGTGCTCGAGTACCATGGCGAGCACATGGCCGTCGGCATGGATACGCTGGCCGTCATCAAGACGCTGGAACTGTTCGAGAAGGAGAGGGATGTCGTCATCCTGCCCCCCTTCTACTACGGCGCCGCGAGCTACGCAGTGGCGCCGCCGGAAGGTTCCGGCTCGGTGCAGGTCGGCGGCAACCAGCTGGCGCCGTTCGGCGAGGAACTGTTCTACAGCCTGCTGCGTATCGGTTTCCGCAACATCCACGCCATCATCCACCACCAGACCGAGAATTTCGCCGCCGGCATGCCGACCGATCTCGCCTTCAAGACCGCCGGCCGCCAGGCGATCTTCCGTTTCCTCGAGAAGCAGCGCGGCGAGGGCTGGTGGGGCTCGAAGGACATGGCCGACTATTATGCCGGACATGCCGCCGGTGAAAATTTCTTCAACTGGGTGCAGGTCCATCCGCTGATGCCGGCCGCCATGAATGGCAAATATCCGTTCGACCATGCCGGCATCGGCGAGACGTCACTGATGCTGGCGCTGTGTCCGGAGGCGGTCGACGCCGCCCGCTTCGCCGACAATACCGGCTGGTACACGGCGAGCGCCAAGGATGCATCGGCGGAACTTGGGAACAAGGGCGTCGCGATGATCATGGATCACCTACGCGCCATCCTGAAGGCCTAGCGCGGTTCGACCTTCTCCCCCTTGTTGTGGGAGAAGGTGGATCGGCGCGCAGCGCCGAGCCGGATGAGGGGTGCTGGACGAAATGCGGCGTCAAAATATAGAGTGATTTTAAGCGCTTATATCTTCAGTGTTGTGATCCTGCCAACACCCCTCATCCGACCGAGCTTCGCTCGGCCACCTTCTCCCACAAGGGGAGAAGGGAAGACAGGGCGGCCTACTTCACGGCTCCCGCCGTCATGCCCATGATGAGATAGCGTTCCAGCGCGATGCCGATGACCGCCAGCGGCGCGATCGCGGCGGTGGCAAGGGCTGCCATCGACCACCAGTTGATGCCTTGCGAGCCGGTCTGGCTCGCCACCATGACAGGAATGGTCTTGGCATCGGTCGAGGTCAGAAGGGCAGCGAAGAAATATTCGTTCCAGCACAGCACCATCGCCAGGATGAAGGCGGCGACCATGCCCGGCAGCGCGATCGGCATGACGATGCGGAAGAACGCCCCCCAGATCGACAGGCCGTCGACGAGCGCTGCTTCTTCCAGCTCGACCGGGATGGAGTTGAACTGGTCGCGCATGATCCAGATGACGATCGGCAGCACCATCAGCGTGTACAGCAGGACCAGCCCGATGCGCGTGTCGAGCAGGCCGACTTCGCGGTACAGCACCAGGAAGGGCAGGGCGAGCACCACCGGCGGCAGGATCAACTGCGACAGGAAGAAGAAGGAGATGTCCTCGTTCTTGAACCAGGCGAACTTGTAGCGGTAGCGCGTGAGGCCGTAGGCGGCGAGGCTGCCGATGACGATGGCGAGGCTCGATGCGCCGCCCGAGGTGATGACCGAGTTCATGAAGCGCTTGAAGAACTCATCGCGCACCGTGGAGGTCTGGAAGATCGAATCCGGCGACAGCCCGAGCGAACGCCAGCCTTTCCAGTCCGGCTGGAAGTCGACGAAGGGGATCAGATGGCCTTGCGTGACATCGACCGCCGATTTGAACGAGGTCGTTATCGTCCAGTAGATCGGAAACAGGCAGATCAAGGCCCAGAACACCAGCGCGCCATAGATGAAGACGCGGCTGGTGATGAAGCTCGCCGGAGAACGGATTTCGGAGACGGTGTATTCGGTGGTCTGAACGCTCATGATCCGGCCACTCAATTGACGTTGCGCACGAAGCGGTTGGCGAGTTTCAACAGCCAGGTCACGAACACGACGATGATGACCAGATAGGCCATCGCCAGCATGGTGCCGTAGCCGACATTGGAGCGGTCGCGGTATTCGCGATAGATGAAGCTGGAGACGGAATCGGTGGCGCCGCCGGGGCCGCCCGAAGTCACCGTGATGATGATGTCGGCCAGCTTCAGCTTGAAGATGATGCGCAGGATCACCGCCGTCACCGAAACCGGCAACATCAGCGGGAAGGTGACCTGCCAGAAGGTCTGCCAGGTGGTCGCGCCGTCGACGCGCGCGGCCTCCAGCACCTCGCGCGACATCGCCTGCAGGCCGGCGAGCAGCATGATCATCATGAACGGGATGAAGGTCCATGCATCCAGTATCATGATCGATATGCGGGCGATGATGGGATCGGAGAAGAAGGCGGGATTGTCCCAGCCGAGATGGCGCGCCAGTGTTGCCGCGGGTCCGAAGCGATACTCCATCAGCGATTTGCCGATCATCCAGGACACCGCGACCGGCGACAGCATCAGCGGCATCAGGAAGACGACGCGAAAGAATTTGCGCGCCCGGATCTGCGCGTTGAGCAGCAGCGCCAGCCCGAAGGCTATGACATATTCGACCAGCACGGCGAGCACGTAGAGCACCATGTTGAACAGCGCGTTGCGATAGTAGGGATCTCCCAGCATCTGCCAGAAATTGTCGAGCCCGTTGAACCTGCGGCCGCTGAAGGAGGAGAGGTTCCAGTCGGTGAGCGCGATGTAGAAGCCGAACAGTGTCGGGAAGATCACCATGGCGATGGTGAACAGCAGCGCCGGCAGCAGGAACAGCGCGCGCTGGCCGTCCTCGCCGCGCGTCAGCACCTGACCGATGCCGAGTGCCACGCCCCACAGCACATAGGCGTAGACCACGGGACGCCATGTGTCGAAGCCGATCGTATCGACCTCGCTCTTGTAGAGGATCTGGACAAGGATCGTTGCCAGCAGGCCGAGCGTTGCAGCGGCCATCACCGCCCAGCCCAAGCGTTTGCGGCCTGGCGGTATCAGGTCGGATGGGACGGCGTTTGCCGGCCAATCATTGGTGGGCAAAATCTGGTCAGCCAAGCGTCTCATCCAGTTGCAGTAGGCACTTCGCGACCGGCGGTGCCGGTCAAGACAGGGTCCGGCGGCTTTCGTCGCCGGACCCCGGGTTCACGCTGCGATCAGGCCAGGCCGAGCGAGGCCTTGTAGAGCTTGACCTGCTTTTCGCGACCGATCTGGTCGGTGAGCTTTTCCCAGGCGGCGGCGATGGCATCGGCGCCTTCCTGTGCCTTCATCTTGCCGGCGAAAGTGTTGGCGAGAATGTCCTCGGCGGCGCTGTAATACTGGAAGATGCCGGGGATGCGCGGCTCGATCGCCGCGTTCGGATGGTTGTAGCTGTCGCCTTCCGACTTCAGATACGAGGTGATGAAGGCCTCGTCGTAGCCGGCCGCCACCCATTCCGGAATGTCGAAATGCGAATTGCGGTAGGGCTGGAAGCCGGACGGATACATCGCCGTCCAGATCGACAGGTCCTTGCCGCCGAGATGGGCGGCGGCGGACCATGCCGCCTTTTTCTTCTTCTCGTCCTTGTCGACGCGGGCCATGACATAGACGCCCCAGCCCAGATAGGCGCAGTTCGGCGAATAGTTCGGCCCGCTGGCGAGCTTCTCCCATTTGCCGGTCTTGGAATTGTACACATCGTCCGAGCCCGGCAGGATCGAGAAGCCGGTGACGTCGCCGATGACCGACGAATCGTTGGTCTTGACGTTGGAGCCGATGTCGCCCCACCAGGGGATCATCGAACCGGTGCCGGCCAGGAACTGCTGGAAGCCTGTGGTGTTCGGGTCGGCGTTGATCTGGTCCGCCGGTTCCGACGGCAGCGCGTCGATCACGTCCTGGATGGCGCGCACCCAGGCCGGATTGTTGATGCGCGGCTTCATCGTGTCGGCGTCGAACAGCCATGCCTTGTCGTCGGGATGCTTGGCGTAGGCGGTGGCGCGGCTGCCGAGGAAGTAGAAGCCGAAACCGCCCCATGGCTTGGGCGCGTCCAGATAGCCGTAAACGTCCTGGCCCTTGAATTTCTTGCCCTTGAGGAACTTGGTGACGGCCTGCACCTGCTGCCAGGTCTTCGGTACGCCCCATTCGCCTTCACCGCCGCCATCCTTCCACTGCTTGGCGAGGTCGGCATCGGCGAACACGTCGGTGCGGTAGTTGAAATTGTGCGTGTCGCCGTCGATGGTGACGCGATACTGCTTGCCGTCCCAGGTGCCGACCGGCGGCTTCAGATAGTTGACCAGATCGTCGAAATCGATCTGCTTCTTGACCCAGTCGGGCATCTCCGAGGTCAGGCCCTTGCCGCAGACATCGCCTTCGAAGGGCGCGCCCATTTCGATGATGTCGAAGTCGACGGTGCCGGTGGCGATCGATTGCTGCAGCCGGGCGTTGTAGTCGGCCTGCGCCAGGTCGATCCAGCTGATCTTGGCGCCGGTATAGGCCTCCCACGGCTTCAGGAAGCCGCGGAACAGCACATTGTGCAGGTTCTGGTTGTTGAGGCCCATGAAGGTCAGCTCGACGCCGGCGAATTCGCCTTCCTTGACATTGGCCTTGGTCGCCTCGAGGCAGAGTTCGCCGACCTTCTGGAAATCGGCATCGGTCGGCTGACCTTTGCCAACGCCAGGAATCTGCAGGATCTTCGACCGCAGTTCGCTTGCGGCGGACGCCGGACGCGTCAAGGCGCCGAGCCCGGCGCCGGATGCCGCCGCGATCGCGGCCATGCTGGCCGCACCCTTCAATATATCGCGCCTGGTGGCGCCGGCACGAACCAGTTTCTCGTAAAGACCTGTTCTCATCGCAATTCCTCCCAAAACATCAGTGTGATGGATGTGGCCAACCTGTCGGACGTTGGAGCGCCAACGATTCTCCCGGCTCGGAAACGAATTAGGCAGGACCCCACCCTGCGTCGATTTTAGGTTCCGATTGCGGATCAGGTAACGACATTTAGACCAGCGCCTGCCACTATTCTCGCAACCAAACGCCGTGTCAACGAGAACGGTTTTGTCTACAAGAGACCGACTTGCCCTGACAGGGCGTGTTGGTTAGCTTCTGCGCCTACGGCCAGTTGGAGCCGATGGGGGAGAGATGGCTCAAGTCGCGATCAGCAAGGTGGCCAAGGCGTTTGGAACCGTCAAGGTTCTGCACGAAGTCAGCGTCGACATCGCTGACGGACAGTTCGTGGTGCTGGTCGGCCCCTCGGGTTGCGGCAAGTCCACGCTGCTCAGGATGGTGGCCGGGCTGGAGACCGTTTCCGGCGGCACGATCGCCATCGGCGACCGCGTCGTCAACCATCTGCCGCCGGCAAAGCGCGACATCGCCATGGTGTTCCAGAACTACGCACTCTACCCGCACAAGACGGTCGAGCAGAACATGGCCTTTGCCCTCAAGCTGCGGAAAACCGATCCGGCCGTGGTCGCCGAGCGGGTCAAGCGCGCCGCCGACATCCTCGACCTCAACCCCTATCTGAAGCGCTATCCCCGGCAGCTCTCCGGCGGCCAGCGCCAGCGCGTCGCGATGGGCCGCGCCATCGTCCGCAATCCGCAGGTGTTCCTGTTCGATGAGCCGCTCTCGAACCTCGACGCCAAGCTGCGCGTGCAGATGCGCACCGAGATCAAGGAATTGCACCAGCGGCTGAAGACCACCACGATCTACGTCACCCACGACCAGATCGAGGCCATGACCATGGCCGACAAGATCGTCGTCATGCGCGACGGCCGCATCGAGCAGGTCGGCGCGCCGCTGGAGCTGTTCGACCGGCCGGCCAATCTCTTCGTCGCCGGCTTCATCGGCTCGCCGTCGATGAACCTGCTCAAGGGTGTTGTGCGCAAGGGCGGCAAGCCCGGCGTCGACATATCAGGCACATTGTTTCCGATTGCCGACAATGCCGCGCAGGACGGGCAGGCCGTCGTCTATGGCGTGCGCCCGGAGCATCTGGAAATTCATCCCGATGGCGTGCCGGCGAAGATTTCGGTGGTCGAACCGACCGGCTCGGAAACGCTTGTGTTCCTGCGCTTTGGCGACCGCGAGATGGTGGCGCTGTTTCGCGAGCGCCACGACTTCAAGCCCGGCGACACGCTGACCCTGAAGCCCAGGCTCGACCAGATTCATCTTTTCGATGCCGAGACCGGCAAGCGTCTCTGATCTCAAACGGACTTCACGAGGACCATCATGCTCAAAGGCATCAATCCGCTGCTCAATGCCGACGTGCTCCAGGCATTGCGGGCGATGGGCCATGGCGATGACCTGATCATCGCCGACACCAACTTCCCCTCCGATTCGGTGGCGCGCCAGACGGCACTCGGCCGGCTGCTGCGCATCGATGCGTCGGCCGCGGAAGTGGTGAAGGCAGTGCTGTCGCTTTATCCGCTGGACACGTTCGTCGACGACGCGGCCGCGCGCATGGAAATCGTCGGCAAGCCGGACGAGATTCCGTCCGTGCAGAAGGAAGTGCAAAAGGAAATCGACGCCGCCGAGGGCAAGTCCTGGCCGATGCTGCCGGTCGAGCGCCACGCCTTCTATGAGCGTGCCAAGCAGGCCTATTGCGTCATCCAGACCGGCGAACGCCGTTTTTACGGTTGCTTCGCCTTCCGCAAGGGCGTCATACCGCCGGATGCGGAGTAGCGATATGGCAGCCGTAAAGCCTGTCGTCATATTGGGCGTCTTCGTCGCCGATACCGCCTATCGCGCCGATCGCCAGCCGCGCATGGGCGAGACTATCCTCGGCAATTCGTTCAAGCTGGGCCCGGGCGGCAAGGGATCGAACCAGGCGGTGGCCGCAGGCAAGCTCGGCGCCGACACCACTTTCCTGACCCGCCTTGGCGTGGATGCCTTTGCCGACATGGCCAAACGGACCTGGCAGGATGGCGGCGTGAAAAGCGCCGTCATCGACACGCCGGACAGCTATACGGGCGCTGCCTACATCTTCGTCGAGGAGGGCAGCGGCAACAACGCCATCATCGTCAGCCCGGGTGCGGCCATGCTGATCTCGCCGGCCGATATCGAGGCCAATGCCGCCTTGATTCGTGGTGCCGGCGTCTTCGTAACCCAGCTCGAACAGCCGATCGATGCCGCGATGCGGGCGCTGGAGATCGCGCGCGGGGCAGGGGTGACGACCATCCTGAACCCTGCTCCCGCGGCAAAGCTTCCCGACCGAATCTACGCGCTCTGCGACTATCTCACGCCGAACGAGACCGAGACGGAGGAATTGACCGGACTGAAGGTCTCTTCGGTCGATGAGGCGCGGGCCGCCGCCGGCAAGCTGCTCGAAAAGGGCGTCGGCACGGTCATCGTCACGCTCGGCGACAAGGGCGCGCTGCTGCATTCGAAGGGACGCTCCGAGCATGTCCCCGCCATCAGCTCCGGGCCGGTGGTCGAAACCACCGGCGCGGGCGACGCCTTCAACGGCGGCTTCGCCGCGGCGCTATCGCGAGGCGTGGAGCCGCTGCAGGCGGTGCGCTTCGCCTGCGCTGTCGCCGGCATCTCGGTGACGCGACCCGGCACCGCGCCGTCGATGCCGACGCTGCAAGAGGTCGAGGCACTGCTGGCGAAGGGGTGAGGCACGCGGGCCAGCCGGACCATCAGGCTGTTCCAATCCCCGGGCAATCCCATGAAAAGTGCGTAGCGCTTTCCCCTGGGAATTGCGCCAAAACAAAGAGTCAGGGCAGTTCGCCGCGTCCGTGAAACGACAAACTGCCCTGGATGTCCATCCAGCGATAGCCCGATCAGCTATTGCCTGACGTAGCAGCGCTTTTCGCGACCGGGAGCGGGATCGCCGAACGTATCATTGTCGCATTGGACGCCGTTGCGGAACACGTCCTGCGTGAATTGGCCGCGTGCCCCGTACCTGACCACCTTGCGGCCATAGAAATCGCAGTAATCGCCTTCATCGGCACAGGCTGCCCATCTCTCGCGGCGGGGTTCGTCGTAATTGTCATCCGACTGGTCTCGGCCGCGCATCACGATGAAACACGACTTTGGGATGCCCGGCGCCGGGTCGCCAAAAACGCGATTTGAACACGGCACCGCGTCTCGCTCGAAATAGCGCGAGGTCGTGCGGCCCCGGGCGCCGTAGACCACTTCGGCGGGGTACGGCAGACGGCAGAGCCCGCCCTCGCGCGCGCATTGCTGCAACCGGTCGGCCGACGCGGTCGCCGGGAAAAGGGCGGTAGCGACCGTCGCCGCGCCGCCCAGGTACATGAGCGTGAATAATGTGCGCATAGGAATGTTTGGTGCGATTGACACGATAAGTCCTCCATGCCGTTCAGGCAGCCTACTAGTGCAACTCCGCTACCTGCGAAATGAATCCAGCGCTTTGTGGGCAAATCCGCAAGTGGGATTCACAACGTCAAACGCGGCTCAAGCCCGAGTCGTTCCAGGAGCTGCTTTTCAGCCTATTGGAGTGGCGTCGCGTTTGCCAGATTGCCGCGCGGGCGTGGCTGAATTTTTGAAGCCGGCTGCGAAACAGTCTGCCGCCAACGATTCGCGCGGCGGCGGCGAATGATCATCGACAGCGGCAGGGCGCAAAAGCCCGCGCCTTGGCACTTCATTTCTGAAAGTGGATTCTGACCATTCATGTCGGCATTTCCCTGTGCCAAGGATTGCGATCCTTGAGGGAAATGGCGCGAGTGACGGGGCTCGAACCCGCGACCTCCGGCGTGACAGGCCGGCACTCTAACCAACTGAGCTACACCCGCGCATTGACGAGCACGTGTCAGCCGTGTTCGTCGTTGGGGCGCTGGATAAGGGGTTCGCCATCGGGTGTCAAGCGCACCAAACCATCATAACAACAAACTGGAGAAGGTTTTTTGACAGCCGGCGTTTTGTTCGCAAATCGGGCCTGCGGACAGGGCGTCACCTGTTCATTTGGCCTTGCGAAGCCGGTCCCGACCGCTTAAAGGTCCGCGCCGGAGCGGGCGATTAGCTCAGTTGGTAGAGCGCTTCGTTTACACCGAAGATGTCGGCGGTTCGAGCCCGTCATCGCCCACCATCCCGCGTCGTCTTGAAAATGCGATTTGGCCCTTCCGGGTGTGTTTTCAATATCCAATGCATGCGGTCTCCCGCCCGTCCTCCGACCCTGCCGTCTTCCCGTAAACAGGCTTTTCGCAGGTTGCGATTTCGCCGATGGGAACGTTAGCAGGGCTTCGAAGTTTCTTGACCGCTAAGGCGACCTTGCGCGGAGGTGGCAAATGAAGACGACAGTTGGACCGGATACCGTCGACGTGGCCAAGGCGGTCGATACGATGCTCACGGAGCATGACCCTCGTGCCTTTCTATCGATGGCCGAATTTGTCGAAGTGCTTCGTCAAAGAACGGGAACCGACCGTTCTGACGCGGATCTGAAAGCCCTCGTCACGAAGAAGGCGGCTTTGCTTGATATCGTTATGGAGTGAAGGCCAAGCTCGGCTGCGCAGCTTGGGCAGGATGCTGTTTGCGTATCGGCGCGCCTGATCAGCCATTTCAGGGGCCCTGTTTTGTGCGGCGTGCCACCAGGGGCAAGGCTGCCCGCGAGATCGACTGAACAAGGCCGGCGCGCTACATTTTGTTCCGCCGCTTTTCGATAGCATAGGATGTCCAGCGGCAGCACATGCCCGCGATCGATGTGGCGGCGCCGCCAAACAGGCATGCCGCAAGCAGCGGGTCTTGCGAGGCACTTTTCCAGCTGACCACCGCCAGCAAAATGACGCTTACCATCGAGACCACATAGCCGATACCTTTCAGCGTATGCGGCGAAACCTTAGCCATCGCACTCTCCCCTTCCACGCCTATGTTGAACATCTGTATCGGCGCCAGGTTCCGTTCGTCGGTTGGCCACGCGGGAACCTTTTGCCTGTTCGCGCGTGCTACTGCGATCTGGGCACTGGATGCACAAGCCATGACAAACTTCCTGAAACTCCCTGCGAAGTCGCGGAAGCTGTTTCGCGTTGTCGTCGAAACGCCGCGCGGAGCAGCCGCCAAGCTCGCCTACGACCCCAAGACGGGCGTCTTTCAATATTCAAGGCCGCTGCCGATCGGCAACACATACCCTTATGATTGGGGGTTCGTACCTTCCACCGTCGGGGAGGACGGTGATCCGCTCGACGGGATGGTGATCCACCAGGCCGCGACAGCACCCGGCGTGGTCATCAAATGCGATCTGCTCGGTGCATTGCGGGTGAAGCAGAAAGACCCTGATGGGGCGGTCATCCGCAACGATCGTTATATTTTCTGCCCGCGTAAGGAGGATGCGCCTGACAAGCCCGTCGCTGCCGACCATTTGCCGCAGGATTTGCGCCGGGAGATCGAGCAGTTCTTTTTGTCCTCCGTGCTGGGCACGGGCAAGACGATCAAGCTGAAAGGCTGGCAGGACGCCGACGAGGCTGCCAGGTCGCTCGGCAAGGGTGCGAGGGCTTTTCGGCGCAATAACAGGTGATGGCTGGCCCCGTCTTCCGCGATCACACCATAGGCTGAAATGGTCACGCGGTACACAATACTATCAGCGGTCGATTCCCCCCGGGATGTAGCCACTCCAAAAGCCCGTCGCGGGTCGCCCCCGTGGCGGGTTTTTCATGGATCCGAGGTTGCAGGCCACAACGGGCGAGCTTCCGTACGCCTCCTCTGAGTTGATCTCTGCCGCGTCGCCCGAAAGACCTGAGTTCTCAAGGCGGCACCATCCGAAAATCCTTGCCCTCGGGCAGCAATTGCCCGCCATCGACGACAATGGTCGTGCCGGTGATGTAGCTGGCGTCGTCCGAGGCAAGGAACAGGAAGGCATTGGCGACATCGCGCGGACTGCCGAGCCGGCCGAGCGGGATCGAATCCTCCATGTTCTTGATATAGGCGGCGCCGCGATGCTGCTGGATGGCTTCGGTCAGGATGTTGCCGGGTTCGACACCGTTGACGGTAATGCCGTAGCCGGAGAATTCCAGCGCCGCTGCCCGGATGAAGCCGTTGATGCCTGCCTTTGTCGCCGAATAATGGCCGTGTCCGGGGCTGGTGACATGCGGCCCGGTGATGGAGGAGGTGTAGAGCATGCGTCCGGAGCGCTGCGCCTTCATAGGCACCAGGGCTGCGCGGGTGGCATTGAAGGTGCCGCGCAGATTGACGGCCATCACCCGATCCCAGTCGTCGGTGCTGGTGTTCTCGATCAATTGCCAGGGATAGATCCCGGCATTCTGCACGATGATGTCGAGGCGGCCGTATTGCTTCAGTGCCAATGCCACCGCGGCCTCGGCGTCGCGCATTTGCGAAATGTCGGTGCCGATGAAGGGGACACCGAGTTCATCCGCGGTCGCTTGCCCGGCCTCAGCCTCGCTGTCGGCCAGCACCAGCCTTGCGCCTTCTTCGGCAAAGCGCAGTGCGATGCCCTTGCCGATGCCGCGCGCGCCGCCGATGATCAGCGCCACCTTGTCTTTCAATCGTCCAGCCATGCGAGCGGTCCTGTCATGCCAGTCTCTGGCGAATGGTTTGCTTGAATGCGTCGAGCAGCACGGCCGCCAGCACCAGCAGTCCGTGGATGACCTGGGTGAAATTGGCCGGCAGCCCCATGAGATTGATCGCCGTGTTGATGGCCGAGAGCAGAAGCACGCCGGCGTAGACGCCGGGCAGGGTGCCGACACCGCCCTTCAGGCTGACGCCGCCGATGACGACCGCGGCAAAGGCGTTGAACAGAAGGCCGACGCCGAGATTTGCGGTGGCGCCCGATGTGCGGATGGCCAGCAGCCAGCCGGCAAGGCCGGCAATGGCGCCGGCAAGCACGAAGGCGATGATGAGGTTGCGGTTCACCCGGATGCCGGCCCGGAAGGTCGCCGTCTCGTTGCCGCCGATCATCACCAGGTGCCTGCCAAACGGTGTCTTGGCCATGATCAGCGAGAAGACGACGAAGCAGGCGATGGCGATCCAGGCGGTGAGCGGCAGGCCGATCAGCCGCTGGATGCCGAACCAGCGGATCGCCGGTGCAAGATCCTGCGCCGAGCGGCCGCCCGAAATCACCAGCACCAGGCCGCGCACCCAGATGTAGGACGCCAGTGTGATGATGAAGGCGCTCATCTTGACCCTGACGACCAGAAACCCGTTGAAGGCGCCGATCAGGCCGCCCACGGTCAGCGCCAGCAGCAGCGATACCGGGACCATCAGCCATTCGGGATGCAGTTGAACGCCAAGGCCGATGCCCGACGAGCAGAACAGGATGCCGACCGCCATGGCGCTGAGTGCGGCGACGGATTCGACCGACAGATCCATGTGGCCGGCGATGATGACCAGCGCCAGGCCGATCGACATGACGCCGAGTACGCTCGATGCCTCGATGATGTTGGCGAAGATGCCGAGCTGGAAATAGTTCGGGATGAAGATGGAAAAGACCACCAGCACGAAGACCAGCATGAACCAGACGAGGTTGTCGAGGGCGAACTCCAGGGCTTGGCGGGTGCGGAGGGTCATGGACTGATCCGGCTGGCGCATGACCCCGAAAATTCGTTTTTCGGTGACGATCTTGCGCGGATTGGAATTGCGGCGGAGTGGCTCCGGGCCTGAGTGGCCCGGAGCGGCTTGCGCGACGGTCTATTCGACCGATTTGACGGTGTCCGTCGGCGGCTTCTGGTTGCCCCAGAAGGCCGGATTGTCAACGTTTTCCTTGGTGATGGCCGCACCCGGGATCTTGATGTTCGGACCCCAGGCTTCCTTGGTCACGACCGACTTCAGGCCAAGCACGTCATAGTCGCCGGGCTTGATCTCCTGCTTCTTGACGACCTTGTCCATGAACATGGCGACGGCCGCGGCCTGTGCGTAGAGCGGCTGTTCGACTTCGACATTGAGCCAGCCCTTTCGGATCAGGTCGAGGCCGACCGGAGCGCCGTTCGAGCTCATCAGCATGACGTCGCCCGGCTTCTTGCCGGCGGCCTCGAGCGAGGCGACGGCGGCGACCGAGAGATGCGCGGCATGGCTGAAGATCAGGTCGATGTCGGGGTTTGCCAGCATCTGGTCGGCGACGATGGTGCCGGCATTGCTGGCCTCCCACTGCATGGCCGGCAGCGAGATGATCTTGACGTCCGGGAACGCCTTCATCTTCTCCTCGAAACCCTTCTGGATGTCGAGCGTATAGGGATCGCCGGGATCGCCGAGCACCTGCAGCACCTTGCCCTTCACGGAGCCGTTCTTGGCTTTCAGCAGTTTTTCGGCCTGGTCCGCGGCGATATGGCCGATCTCGACCGTACCCGCCACCGAGGTGAAGTCGGAAGGCGTCGAGGTGATCTGGCGGTCGAACTCGACCACCGGGATGCCGGCGGCGCGCGCGGCCTCTATCGACGGCTTCAACGCATTGAAATCGACCGCCGCCAGGATGATCGCCGCCGGCTTCAGCGCGATGACGTCGTTCATCTGCGACTGCTGCGCGTCGGTCTTGTTGTCGGCGTTCAGCGTCTTTATGTCGTAGCCGACCTGCTTCAGGAACAGCTCCAGCGCGGTGACCGAGCCGGTCTGGAATTCATCGAGCAATGTCGGCACCAGATAGTAGACGGTCCCCTTGGACTGGGCGAATGCCGGCGTGAGCGTGGCAACGGCCAGTGCCAGGATACCGAAGACAGCAAGAAGTATTCGCTTCATGTCGTTCGCTCCTGTTGAGCCGGACCCCTCTTTGTGTCCCTCAGCTCGCCGGTCCGGCACCGGCAAGCGTCTCCCCGGTGATCATGTTGATCACCGCATCGGGACTTGTTTTGTTTCTGGCGACATCGCCCGCCACGACGCCTTGCCGGATCACCACGATCCGGTCGGCGACCTGAAAAGCCTGCTGCATGATGTGGGTGATGATGACGACGCCGATGCCCTGGCTCGCCACCTGGCGGATCATGTCGAGACCTCGCCGCGTCTGCTCGACGCCCAGCGCCGCGAACGGCTCGTCGAGCAGCACCAGCTTGCCGCCCCAGTGGACAAAACGGTTGAGTTCGATGGCTTGCCGCTGGCCGCCCGAGAGATGCTCGACATTGGTGCGCAGCGACGGAATGCGGGTGCCGGCACTGGCCAGCGCCTTGGAGACGACTGCCTCCATGGCGCGCTCGTCGAGCACAGGAATGCCGAGCACCTTCCTGGTGATCTCGCGGCCCATGAAGAAATTCGCCACCACGTCGACATTGGTGCAGAGCGACAGGTCCTGGTAGACGGTTTCGATGCCCGCCGCCTTGGCCTCGGCCGGCGACCTCGCGAGAAACTCCTTGCCTTCGAACAGCATGCGGCCCGAGGTCGGCTCCAGTCCGCCTGATATGATCTTGACCAGCGTGGATTTGCCGGCGCCGTTGTCACCCAGCAACGCCACGACCTCGCCCTTGCCGATGGAGAAGCTGATCCCCTTCAGCGCTTCGATCGCGCCATAGTTCTTGGTGACGTTGTCGAGCACCAGCAGCGGTTCGCTCATCAGGCAACCTCCTTGGCCGTCAGAGGATCGCGGCCGCGCTCGCGCTCGGCGGCGAACATCTGGCCGAAGCGCGGCGACAGCACTCCCGAGACCGCAAGCGCGGCGGCGCCGCGCAACACCGAATGTTGCCCGCCGCGTGCGACCATCAGCCGGGGCGCGATGCGGTCCTTGCGCGCCGAGACGGAGTTGTGCAGGCCGCCGGTCGACCCGGCCAGCCGTTCGAGCAGGTCGGTGGACGCCAGCCCGCCGAGGATGACCGTTTCGGGGTCGAACAGGTTCTCGATGACGGCGACGGCATTGTGAAAGATCGGCGCGACTTCCGCGACCCAGTCGGCCTCCGTGCCGTTCCAGCGCCGAAGCGCCTCGAGCGAGAGGTATCTTTCGAGGCAACCCCGGTTGCCGCAGGGACAGGCCTCGCCGCCCGGAACGACAGGGATGTGTCCGACCTCGCCGGCATTGCCCCAGGCGCCGCGCTGCACGGAACCGTCATGAACCATCACGCCGCCGAGGCCAACACCGAAATAGAGATAGTAATAGTCGGAGAATTGAGCGCCGAGGCCGTAGAGCCGCTCGCCCATGGCCGCCGCAACCATATCGGTTTCGAAGAAGGCCGGCAGTCCGGTCGAGGCTGCCAGCCGCTCGCGCAGCGCTACATCCTTCCAGCCGGTCATGGTCGTCGGGCCTACGAAGCTCATGGATTCGACGCCGAACGGTCCCGGCAGGGCCAGGCCGACCCCAAGCACTCGTCCGCCGGCCCGTAATCCGGTCAATTCAATCACCATCGCACCGATCAGCTCGAAGGCATGGTCGGGCGTCCCGCTCGGGGCCTTGCGGTAAATGCTCTCGATCACGTCGCCGCTCAGATTGATCAAAGCGGCATCGATACCGAGTGGGGTGATATGGATGCCGACGGCATAGCCGCCCTCGGGATTGATGCGCAGCGTCGCCGGCGGCAGGCCGCGCCCCCTGGGCTCCTCGCGCAGGGAGAGGATGTAGCCCTGTTCTTCCAGTTCGCGAACGATGGTCGATACGGTCTGGACGGTCAGCCCGACGCGGCTGGCGATTTCGCCGCGGGCGATCGGCCCATGAAGGCGGATGGATTCGAGCACGATGCGCCGGTTGTATGGCCGCCCGAACTCCTGATTGGTCCCCCGCAATGCCATGCCTTGCGCTCCCGATTGACGCAAGGTTCGCACCAAAGATTTATTCAGTCAAATGGAATTCAAAAATAATTCGAGAGCAACATCATCACGCCCGGGAAGGCTGCAAGCCGCACCGGGCCTAGACTGGCCTAAGGCCGTGGACCAGTCGCCTTACCGGCGCGTGGGGATGATGCGTCTGCTGGGAGGCAAAAAAGGCGAAACAGGCGTCCGAAAGCCCCGCACGGATGGCGATCGCTCACCTCGAAATCAAAGCAGGAAGATCTATTCGAGAGCTATTGGGTGCCAATCAGGTCAGGACTGGCGCGCCTCAGAGGTACTGGGCCACCTTCTTGCCGACGGTGAGGAAGCGCAAGGGATCGATCGCTTCGCCATTGTGGCGCACTTCATAGTGCAGATGCGGACCCGTCGAGCGGCCGCTGCTGCCGGTCTTGCCGATGATGGCGCCGGCGTCCAGCTTCTCGCCCACGGTCACGTCGATTTCGCTGAGATGCCCGTAGCGAGTCGCAAAGCCATTGCCGTGGTCGACCTCCACCATGCGGCCATAGCCACCGTTCCAGCCGGCCTTGGTGACGATGCCGGGCGCCGTGACCTTGGCCGCCGTGCCGATGGGCGCCCTGAAATCCATGCCCGAATGCAATGCTGCGGTGCCGAGGATGGGATCGGTGCGCACGCCGAACGGGCTGGTGACGGAGTGGCCGGGGGCGGGGTTGGCAAGCGGCAGCTGGCGCGCTTCCTTCTTCAACTGGTCGAGCGTGTCCAAGGCTTCGTCCAGTTCCTTGACCTTGCTGTCGAAGATCATCGAACTGTCGAGTGGGATCAGCGGGCCGCCGACATCGCTTTCGTTCTTGCCGAAATCGCTGTCGACCGGCAGTCCGGCCGCCTGCAGCGCCTCCTGGATGGCATCGGCGCTCTTGTAGGCATTGTCGGCAAGCGTGCTGATGCGGGTGAGTTGTTCGTTTTCGATGGATTTCAGCGACTGGTTGATCGAGACGAACAGCTTGTCGGCACGATCGGCGGCTGTATCGCTGGGCAGCGGATCGGTGCGGGTCGACCACAAGGAGAACGGCCTGGCATCGGCAGCACCCAGGTCGGCGCCAAGGCTCGCGACCGCGTAATTCCGCGCGGGCTGGCTGATGCTGCCAGTCACCTCGGCGTGCTTGTCCGGTTTGGCGGCCGCGGGATCCTCGGCGGGCGCTGCTCCCACCTCGTTCTCGGCGCGCTCGAGCAATGGTCCGAGACGGCCATGGCGCTGGCTGAGCTGTGTCTGGCGTTCAATCAGTTCGCTGACCTTGTTTTCCATCAACTGCTGGTCGAGCAACTGGCGGCTGGTGATGCGGTCGACCTGGGCGCGGAGCGCCGAGATGCGGTCTTCGTAGGCCTGCTGCATGCGCGCCTGGCGCGCGGTGGTGGCGCCGATCAGGTCGTCGCGCAGCACGAGATAGGAGGTGGCCAGGAGGTAGCCGATGGCAATGGCGGCGAGTGCTGAGCCGATGAATGCCGCTAGCCAAGGCCGGATCGTGAAATGCCTGATCTCGTTGCCGCGGGCGATGATGACCGTGTGGGGTTCCTTGCGCCTGCCGAAGACTGCGGACTGACCGGTTGCGTTCACGGGACCAAGCTTTCGTTTACGACACCACGACAACTTGGATTACACATTATTAGGGTTAACAAAGGCTTGCCGGATCGATCGCCCTACGCCGGAAGCACGCGGCGCGCGCACAGGGTTGTATGAAGATGGCCAAGGAAGCGTGCGTAATGCCGTGAAATCATTGGCGATGAGCGCCAATTTGCTGCCAGCGAAGCGGCCTGTCGGTTGCGATCGAGGTCTAGGTTTCCTTAACTGTCTTCGATTGCTTTTAATTGACGGTTTTCGACTAGAAGCGGTACCGGGGTTTGGGACACACTATGGCGGCAGGAATGCTGGGCGATCTGGCTGGCAAGATCCTCGACAAGATCTCGGGCATCAGTTTGCTGGCGACCGGGCTTTTGCTGCTGACTGCTTTTGTCAGCGCGCTCGTCGCCTATTGGCGCACGGTCGAGGAGAAGAGCTGGAAGGAGTTCTTCGAGTTCGTCATCCCGCACGAGGTCATCACCCATCCCTCGGCGAGGGCCGACCTGCTGTTCTGGGTCACGAAGAAGGCCCTGATGCCCTTCCTGATGCTACCCGCTGGAATAGTCTTCGTCTCGGCGGTGGGCTACGCAACCAACTGGCTGTTTTCGACACTCTTCCAGTTCCAGCCGCCGCTGGTCGAGGGACCGGCAGGCCCGGTGACGGTGCTGATCTTCACCATCACCATGCTGCTCGCCTACGATATTTCCTATTATCTCTATCACGTCGCCCAGCACCGCTATCCGGTGCTCTGGGAATTGCACAAGGTGCATCACTCGGCCGAGGTGATGGTCGGGATCACCAAGGACCGGGTCCACCCGCTCGACGAGCTGATAAATCGCGCCTGGGATGGCCTCGTCGTCGGCATCTGCTTCGGCATCTGGTCGCTGATTTCACTGAACCTTGCCGAACTGACCGTCTTTGGCGTCAACGTCTATGTCATGCGCAACATCCTGATGATGGATTTCGTCAGGCACACGCATTTCAAGATTTCGTTCGGCCCGCTCAACAATGTGGTCCTGTGTCCGCATTGGCACCAGCTGCATCACAGCACCGATCCGCGCCACTACGACAAGAATTTCGGGCTGCTCTTCTCGTTCTGGGACCGACTCTTCGGAACATTGTGCGTGCCGAAACCCGATGAGGACTTCAAGTTCGGACTGGTTGACCGCAATGTGCGCGACTACCAGTCCCTCGCCGGCCTTTATGTGATGCCGTTGAAGCGGATGTGGGGGCATATTGCCAGGCGCATCCGGCCCGCAAAGCCAAGGACCTCGCGATCATCGGAAGGGACACGGCCATGAACGGTCCTTTCGTGCTGGCGATCCCGCGGACACGCACCTTCGAAGTCGTGACATCGGCGGCGCGGCTGGCCGAGATCGCACCGGCCTGGACCGCGCTCTGGCAGCGAGCCGGCGGGCTTGTCTTCCAGCACCCGGACTGGATCGCAGCCTGGTGGCGCACCACCCCGCATCAGGAGCGGCGCACGCTCAGGATCGGGCTTGCCTGGAATGGCGAGCGGCTCGACGGCGTGATCGCGCTCGCCACGTTCAAGCGCTCCGGCATCCGCTTGCTCGAATGGGCGGCGAAGGATCACAGCGACTATGGCGACGCGCTGGTTGCGCCCGAAAGCGATCCGCAGGTGATCTCCCGCCTCTGGCAGCATGTTTTTGACCAGGGCGGCTTCGACCTCGTCTATCTCAACCGCCTGCTGCCGAATGCCAGTGTCCGGGCGCTGCTGGATCCGGCCTCGCGCCATGGCAAGGCGCTTCGCCCCAACAACCGCAGTGAAATCAGCTACCGTGTCGTCGGCCCCTGGCAAAGTGGGGCGGAATGGTTCGAGGCGCTGTCCAAGAAAGCCCGACAGAACTACCGTCGTGGCCGCAAGTTCATGGAAGAAGCCGGTGCACTGCGTTTGCGCCTGCTCGATGCGGATGACCCACGCGAGCCGGTGCTCGCTCGCGTCGCGGTGCTGAAGCGCCTCTGGCTCGCCCGGCATGGCCGCGCCTCGGACCTGTTCGACGAGGGCTCGCCCGTTCTCGCCGCGCTGGTTTCGGTGCTGGCCGAACTCGGGCTGTTGCGCATCTTCGTGCTGGAACTCGACAACACGATCATCGCCGTCTCGATCAATTTCGAGCAGCACGGCACGATGATGGCTTTCGTCACCACCTATGATCCCGAATATGAGCGAGCCTCGCCGGGCATGGTGCTGATGATGGATTATATCCAGTGGTCGCTCGACCGTGGCCTTGCCAAAGTCGATTTTCTCTGCGGCGGCGAGGATTTCAAGCGGCGCTTCGCCACGCAATCAGTCAGGCTGTCGTCGATGATCGGCGCGCGCGGTCTGCGCGGCCATCTCGCCGCGCTGGCCGATCGTGCGGTCCATGTCACGAAATCCTGGCGGGCACAGCGGCAGCCGAAGGCACAAACGCCCGACCAGTAACGACGGCTCGTATGGGCCTTGGCCACGCTCAAAGCGCGCGAACGGCTTCCAGCACTTCCTCGGCATGGCCCTTGACCCGGACCTTGCGCCAAATCCTGGCGATCCGACCGTCACGGCCGATCAGGAACGTCGCTCGCTCGACGCCCATATATTTGCGGCCATACATCGATTTCTCGACCCACAGATGGTAGGCCTCGATCACCTTGCGCTCCTCGTCGGCGGCGAGGTCGACGGTGAGGTTGTATTTCGATTTGAACTTGTCGTGCTTCTTGACGTTGTCTGGTGACAGACCGATCACCACAGCGCCTGCCTTCTCGAATTGCGGTTTCAGCTGTGAAAAGCTGATCGCTTCCTGGGTGCAGCTTGTTGTGTCGTCCTGTGGATAGAAGTAGAGCACCACGGGTTTGCCGGCAGATGCGGCCAGGCTGAGCGAGCCGCCGCCATCCCGGGGCAAATCGAATTGCGGCGCAAGATCGCCCACGTCGAGGTCAGCCATATCGATGCCCTTGTTTGAGGTTACGCGCGACGCCACACCGATATAGTGTCGACCGGGGATTCGTCCACGAGCGAATTTGTACAACGGAAGATTGCGTGGATCAGGAGCAACCGCAGCACGAGAAGATCCGGTTCAGGCGTGACGAGATCACCGACCTGGGGGCTTTGCCATCCGCGTGCCGCGTTCCACCACTCGGCCAGGCGTCGATCGGCCGCGGCTTCCGCATCCTTTCGCGCGTGTTCGCCGGCATGGTCGCGTTCGTGTTGCTGGCCGCGGTCATTGTCTATCTGGTCGGAGCTTCCGGGATCGGCTCCGAGCGGCTTCGGGCGGAAGCGGAGACCGCCATCGAGAAACTCGCCGGTGTCGATGTTAATGTGGCGGTCGGGCCGGCGCGCATCACGCTCGACAGTTCGAGCTTCGTCGCGCTTCAGGTCAGCGACGTCAGCCTGAAGACATCGGACGACAAACCGATGGCGGATGCTGGCCGCGTCCGCTTCGGCATGCGCCTGATCCCGCTTCTTTGGGGAGAGGTGCGGCTGACCAGCGCCAGGATATCGGATGCTCACATCGTTGTGGCGGCGATGCCGTCCGGCGGCGACTGGACAGCGCAATTGCGCAATGAGGACGGCCTCGTCGATCCGGAGAGACTGTCCGACGCGCTGTTCGGCAACATACATCGCGCGCTCGACGCCGTGCGGGAAGATTCGATGCGCCGGATCGATCTCAGCAATGTCGAATTCGTGCTGCCCGACGCGGGGGCGATCAAGCTGGTCAAGATCGCCGACGCCACCGTCGTACAATCGGGGCCGGGCGCCGTGGAGTTTTCCTCAGAGGCGGATGTCGACGGCAGGAAGGTCACGGTTGCCGCCTCCGCCACCCGAGATGTCGCCGCCCATCGCGTCACGGCGCTGACTGCGAGCGTCGATCTGTCATCTGCCGACGCCACCGGCGCCGGGAAGCTGGGCGCGATCGCGTTGAAGCTGACGGGAGCGGAAGGATCCGGCACCAATGAATCACGGCTGACGGCCTCTCTGTCGTCCGCCGGGTCGGTGCTCGATCTTGGCACGCGCGGCTTGCTGCCTGCCGATGTCGATGTCGATGCGACGCTTGTCCATGGCAGCAACAAGATCCAAGTCGACAGGCTGTTGCTGAAATCCGGCCGGTCCTCTTTCAATTTCGGCGGCTCGATAGGGCCAAAGCCGGCGACAGGGGCGGCGGGCGAGGAACCGTCCTACCGCTATGACCTGACCAGCGACGGTTCGACCCTGGCGCCATCGGAATCGCCCGAGCCCGCGCTGACCTTCCTCGCCCGCATCGCCGGCGTCTATCAGACCGAGAGCCATAAATTGGTGGCCGAGCAGATCGCGGTTCGGTCCGCCGCTGCCGGCGAGGTACTCGGCACCGCGGCCGTGGCTTTCGTTGACGGCAAGGCCCCCGGGATCAATCTGGCGCTCAACGTGCACGACATGCCGGTCTCGCACGTCAAGCAGCTGTGGCCGTGGTTTTCGGCGCGCAATGCGCGGCTCTGGGTGCTGGACAATCTGTTCGGCGGCCGCGTCGTCGATGCCAACCTCCAGTTCCAGGTCGTGCCGGATCGCCTCGGCAACGGCGTGCCGCTTTCGGCCGACGAGGTGTTCGGCCGCTTCCAGATCGAAGGCTCGCGTTTTGACACGGCCGGCCGCATCCCGCCGATACGCGACGCGGTCGGCGTCGTCGCCTTCCACGGCAATGACGTCGACATTTCGCTCTCCTCGGGCACCGTCTTCATGCCCAGCGGCCGCACCGTGGCGGCCAGCAACGGTACGCTGGCGGTCAAGGCGGCGAACCGCCCGCCGGTCATCGGTGCACTCGACATCGATGTGGAGGGCGAGGCGCCGGCTGTCGCCGAACTCGCCTCCTACGAGCCGATCAACGCCATGCGCCATGTCGGCTTCCTGCCGGAGGATCTGTCCGGCAGCGTCACTGGCCATGTCCGGGCCGACATTCCGCTGCAGTCAGGCGTCGATACGTCGAAGCTCGACTGGCTGGTGTCGCTCGACTACACCGGCCTGTCGCTGGCCAAGCCGTTCGAGGGACAGACCGTGACGGATGCCGACGGCTCGATCACCGTCGACCCGGAAAAGGCGGTGATCTCCGCCAAGGCAGCGCTCAACGGCATTCCGGCCGAACTCGACCTTATCGAACCGTTGGCGGACAACGGGCCGGCGCGCAGCCGCAAGGTGGCCCTGGTGCTCGACGACAAGGTCCGTGCCGCGGCCATGCCCGGCCTGACGCCGCTGCTTGGCGGAACGGTGAAGGTCGCGATCGACAAGAGCGGCAGCGGCAACCAGAACGTCTCGGCCGACCTGACCAATGCCAGGCTGGACATTCCCTGGGCCGGCTGGAGCAAGGGGGCAGGGGTTCCCGCCAACGTCACCTTCGTCATGACCAAGGCCGGCGACACCACGACACTGTCCGATTTCAACCTCGACGGCAAAACATTCTCCATCGACGGCAGCATCGTGCTGGTCAACGGCGCCCTGTCGTCGGCCAGGTTCGGCAAGGTCACCTTGAACCGGGGTGACGACGTCGCGATTTCGGTGAAGCGCTCGGGCAAGGGCTACGCCGTCGACATAAACGGCAACGCGCTCGACGCCCGTTCGCTCATCAAGCAGTTCACCTCCGATGTGGACACCGCGACCAAGACGACCGGAACGGACAACATTTCCGTCAGCGCCGACGTTGAGCAACTCACCGGCTTCCATGACGAGCAACTGTCCAATTTGAAGCTCGACTACAGCGCGGCCGGCTCAAGGGTGAACGGGCTGAAGGTCAGCGCCACGGCAAGTTCGGGCGCGGCTATCACCATCAGCAACACTACCGGCGACGGCCGGCGCTCGCTCAACGTGAAGTCGGCGGACGCCGGCGCGATATTGAGGTTCCTGAACGTCTACGAGCACATGGAAGGCGGCTCGATCATGCTGGCGCTGACGGGGGCCGGCGACGGGCCGATGACGGGCAAGGTCGACACCAGCAACTTCTTCATCGTCAACGAACCGAAGCTCGCCTCCATTGTCTCGACCACGCCGGCCGGCGACAACCGCAGTCTCAACCAGGCGGTCAAGGGCAATCTCGACACATCGCGGGTCAAGTTCGAACGCGGCTATGCCGAGATCGAGAAAGGCAGCGGCTATCTGAAGCTGGCCAATGGCGTGCTGCGCGGTCCGCGCATCGGCACGACGTTCCAGGGCATCCTGTACGACCAGAACAACAATATGGACATGACCGGCACCTTCATGCCGGTCTACGGCCTCAACCGCATCTTCGGCGAATTGCCCATCGTCGGCGCGCTGCTGGGCAACGGCCGCGACCGCGGCCTGATAGGTGTCACTTATCGGCTCAGGGGCAATGCCAACAAGCCGGTGCTTGACGTCAACCCGCTCTCGGTGATCGCGCCGGGCATCTTCCGGTCGATTTTCGAGTACCGGTGAACGGCCTCACGCCGGCCGCACCAGAACATGTTTTTTCTTGCCCAATGAAAGCTTTACGACGTTTTCCGGACTCAGATCCTGAAGCGTGACCATGCGGCGGTCGTCATTGATCGACTGGTCGTTGATGCGAACCGCGCCTCCCTGTATGTGGCGCCGCGCCTCGCCATTGGACGATGCCAGCCCGGCCGTGACCAGCAGCGACAGGATGCCGACGCCGGCTTCGAGTGCCGCCTTGTCGGCCCCGACGGTCGGCAATGTCTCGGCGAGCGCCCCCTCCTCGAAGGTCTTGCGCGCGGTTTCCTCGGCCTGGTTCGCCGCTTCGCGGCCGTGGACGATTGCCGTCGTCTCGGTGGCCAGGATCTTCTTGGCCTCGTTGATCTCGGAGCCGCCGAGGGCGGCCAGGCGCGCGATTTCGTCGAGCGGCAGGCGGGTGAATATCTTCAGGAAGCGCTCGACATCGGCGTCCTCGGTGTTGCGCCAGTACTGCCAGAAATCATAGGGCGAGAAGAGGTCGCCGTTGAGCCATACCGCACCCTTCGCCGACTTGCCCATCTTGGCGCCCGACGATGTCGTCAGCAGCGGCGTGGTCAGCGCGTAAAGCTGCGGCGTGCCCATGCGATGGCCGAGATCGACACCGTTGATGATGTTGCCCCACTGGTCCGATCCGCCCATCTGCAGGCGGCAGTTCTGGCGCCGGGCGAGCTCGACGAAATCATAGCCCTGCAGGATCATGTAGTTGAATTCGAGGAACGACAGCGATTGCTCGCGGTCGAGCCTGAGCTTGACGCTGTCGAAGGTCAGCATGCGGTTGACGGAGAAATGCCGGCCGACATCGCGCAGGAACTCGACATAATTGAGCTTCATCAGCCAGTCGGCATTGTTGACCATGATGGCGTCGTTCGGGCCGTCGCCGAAGCGCAGGATGCGGCCGAAGATGCGCTTGATGCCCTCGATGTTGGTGGCGATCGCTTCCGGCGTCAGAAGGCTGCGCTGGTCGTCGCGGAAGGACGGGTCGCCGATCATCGACGTGCCGCCGCCCATCAGGGCGATCGGCCGGTGTCCGGTTTCCTGCAGCCAGTAAAGCATGGTCGCCGAGATCAGATTGCCGATATGCAGGCTGGTGGCTGTGGCGTCATAGCCGACATAGGCGGTGACCGTTTCCTTGGCGAAAAGCTCGTCGAGGCCGGTCTCATCCGAAATCTGGTGGATGAAGCCGCGCTCGCTCATCGTGCGCAGGAAATCGGATTTGAAGGCAGGCATGTTTTCTTTCCCGAAAGCGTCCGCCCGGTCCGGCGCGGGCATATGTGAACGGGCGCGTTTAGCATCCAAGCGCGATCAGCAAAAGTGGAATCCGGTTTTGCGTCAGATCGCGCGCCAACCATGAGGTCGCGATTAGCAGAAGTGGAAATCCGGTTTTGCGGCCCGCACGGATAATGCCGTCATGCTTGCTTCATCGTTTCGGCTGGCGTAATGAGGCGCCGCGCCAAAGGTTCTTGCAGCCCACGACCTCGAGCGGCACCGCACGGCATCCATCAATGCCACATTCCACGACAGAGCCCCGACGCGACATGCCGGACGCATTGATATCCATCGTCATTCCTTGCAGGAACGAGGCGGCAAACCTGCCGCTCTTGATCGACGAGATCGAGGCGGCGATGGCCGGGCGCGACTTCGAACTGATCATCGTCAATGACGGCTCGACCGACGAGACGGATGCCGTGCTTGCCGAACAGACGGCACTTCGCTCTTTTCCAGTGCGGGAATTGCGGCACCAGAAATCCGCCGGCCAGAGCCTTTCCGTGCGCTCGGGCGCCTGGGCGGCGCGCGGCGGCATCGTCGCCACCATAGACGGCGACGGCCAGAATGATCCGCAATACATTCCGGTGCTGGTCGACGCCCTGCGGCAGGCCGGGCCGGATTTCGGCGCCGCCCAGGGCCAGCGCCTCAAGCGCCGCGACAGCAAGGTCAAGCAGCTGGCGTCTCGCTTCGCCAACTGGCTGAGAAACGCCATCTTGCATGACGAGACGCGTGATACGGGCTGCGGCCTGAAGGCTGTCCACACCGATATCCTGCGCAAACTGCCCTTCTTCGACGGCACGCACCGCTTCGTCCCAGCCCTGGTCATCCAGGAAGGCTATCGCGTCGTGCATTGCGATGTCGTCGACCGCTCGCGCCGTCACGGCAAGTCGAACTACGGCATTTTCGACCGTGGCCTGCAGGGCGCGCTCGATCTCGGCGGTGTCTGGTGGCTGCGCCGCCGACGCCGCAGGATGCCAAAAGTAGAGGAAATCAAGCGTGTTTAACGTGCTTCAGGAACTGGGGACCTGGCTTCACCAGGTTTTCATCAAGCAATTCGATGCGTGGATCCTGCTCGGCTTCGTTGCGCAGTTCTTCTTCACCATGCGCTTCGTCGTGCAATGGCTCGCCTCGGAAAAGGCCAAGCGCAGCGTCGTGCCGGTGGCCTTCTGGTTCTTCTCCTTGTTCGGCGGCGGTCTGCTTCTGATCTATGCCATCCAGCGCCAGGATCCGGTGTTCATCGCTGGCCAGGCCATGGGCATGTTTATCTACATCAGAAATCTCTGGCTGATCGCCAATGAGCGCAAGGCGGCGATGACCAAGGTCGATTGAGCGGCCCGTCACGTCGAAAAATGGTTAGAGAGGCTGATGCATGGCGTTGAACAGGAACTACATTCTTCTTTTCCTGTTCAGCCTGGTGATGACGCTCTCGGGGCTGGCATCGCTGCCGCCGATCGACCGGGACGAGTCGCGCTTCGTCCAGGCGACCAAGCAGATGGCCGAGAGCGGCGACTATGTCGACATCCGCTTCCAGGAGGCCTCGCGCTACCAGAAGCCGATCGGTATCTACTGGCTGCAGTCGGCGGCGGTGACGCTGAGCGGCACAGGCGCCGAGGCGCCGATCTGGGTCTATCGCACGATCTCGGCACTGGGCATTGCCATTGCGGTGCTGGCGATCGCCTGGACGGGGACCAATCTTTTCGGCGCCAGTGCCGGTATCGCCGCCGGCCTGGTGATGGCTGCGATCTTCGCCACGGCCTTCGAAGGGCGCGACGCCAAGACCGATGCGATGCTGCTTGCCTGCTGCGTGGCGGCGCAAGGTGCGCTGGCGCAGATCTATCTCGCATCGCGCCGCAACGAACCGGTCGCCGGCCATCTCTGGTGGATTTTCTGGATCGCGCAAGGCGCGGCGATCCTCATCAAGGGGCCGATCGCGCCGCTGTTGTCGGCGCTGACCATCGCGGTGCTGTTCGCCTTCGAGCGTGACGGGCGCTGGCTGTCGAAGCTCAGGGTCGGACGCGGCCTGTTGCTCGTCGTGGTGGTCGCGCTGCCCTGGCTTGCCGCGATCACCTGGAAAAGCCATGGCGCTTTCCTGCAGCAAGCCGTCGGCAAGGACATGCTCGGCAAGGTCGCGTCGGGCGAGGAATCACACGGCCTGCCGCCGGGCTTCTACATGCTGACCTATTCGCTGTTCATGTGGCCGTTCGGGCTGATCGCGGTCGGCGCCGGCCTCCAGGCCCTCAACCGCCTGCGCGACGATGTCAGGCTGCGCTTCTGCCTCGCCTGGTACATCCCGTTCTGGCTGGTGTTCGAGCTGATCCCGACCAAGCTGCCGCATTATGTGCTCCCGGCCTATCCCGGCATGGCGCTGCTGATCGGCTGGCTGCTGACATTGCAGCCCGAGGACGCCAATGCGCCGCTGAAGCGCTGGCAGCAGTGGCTGTGGTGGTCGACCGCCTTCGGCTTGGTCGTGGTCAGCCTTGGACTGGCGGCGGTTTGCATCGGGGCGCCGATCTATCTCACCCACAGCTTCTCCTGGTGGAGCATACCGGCGGCGGCCGCCGCATTGGGTACGGGCTATTTCGCGTTTTCGCGGCAGCTGCAGGTGCCGTTGCCCCGCATCGGAGCCACCGCGGCCTGTGCCGGCATCACCTATGCCTTGCTGTTCGGCGTCATCGCCCCATCGCTGAAACCGATCTGGCTGAGCCCGGCGATCAAGCAGGCGGTGCTTGCCAACAAGCCTTGCGACACGACGGTGCTGGCCTCGGCGCGGTATCAGGAGCCGAGCCTGGTGTTCCTGGTCGGCACGAAAACGGTGCTGACCGATGTCGGCGGCGTGGCGCAGCATCTGCTTGCCGATCCTGCCTGCGCGCTAGGGCTGGCGCCGATCGAGGACGAGCAGAAACTGAATGGCATGCTGTCGGTGCCAGGCAAATCGGTGAAACGGGTCGCGGAGATCGACGGCCTCAACTATTCGTCGGGAGACAAATTGTCGCTCGGCCTCTACCGTGTGGTCCCATGACGGCTCGTCGATGCCCATGACGGCAACAATGGGGTCGAATTCCCAATGCTCGTAGAATCGCGCCCTTCAGTTTCCGGTCGGCTCCTTGGGGTAGGGCGACGGTCCCTGAGCAATTTTCGCGACACCATGCGGATCGTGAGAGGGCGCTTTGCCACTCGTCCCGCGCGTTACCCCAACATCGCATGGCCGGTCTGGGTCGTCGTTTGGGTGTTGCTGACGGCGGCGGCCTTTGTTCGCCTCGATACACCGGCAGGGTTGGTCCATGGCCAATGGCCGGGAGCCGGGGTGGCTGAATTCCTCACCCAGTTCGCTCTCGGTGGCTGGTACCTGATCCCGTCGGCGCTTCTGCTCGTTGGGGCCAATCTGACCGATTGGCGCAGCCTTTCACGGCGATCGCTGATGCTCGTCTACAACTGGACTTGCCTAGCTTTTCTGGTGCTGAGCGCTGTCGGCCTGTCGGGCCTGCTGGTCAATGTCCTGAAATATGCGATCGGCCGGGCCCGCCCGCTCTACTTCCAGGATTTTGGCGTGCTCGCCCTGCACCCCTTCGCCTTTGACGCGCGCTTCGCCGGTTTTCCATCCGGCCATGCCACGACAATGGGGGCGGTGTTCGGCGTTCTCCTGCTTTTGTTTCCGCGGCGTTGGTACATCGCGCTGGTGATCACCGCCTGTCTCGCCTCGACCAGGGTTTTCGTCGGCGCGCACTATCCGAGCGACACGGTGGCCGGCTTCGGCCTTGGCTGCGCCTTCGCGTTGGCTTGCGGGCTGGTCTTTGCCCGGCTCGGCTTCATCTTCCGTCCGACGCCGTCAGGGTTGCCGGTCCGCAAGGCATCCTTCCGGCTGATTGCACCGGACAGATAAGTCTTTGCCGGATTAAATGTTGTCCAGGCCGCCGTAGGATCTTACCAGGCGAACCATGTCGGATGCGTCGGCGACTTCGCTTTCCAGTCCCTGCGCCACGCCGGTGCGATCGGCGACGGGGCGGTTCTGGCTGACCTTCCACTTGCCGTGGATCTCGCTGATCTCGATCTCCAGCCCGATAATGCCCTTGATCTGCGACTGGATGAAGGGCGGCGGCGCATCGGTCACTGCCCAGGGTGCCTCGCGGGCACCTTCCTGGGAATTGGTCAGATCGCCAATCTGCTGCGCCAGCCACGCCTGGTCGTCGATCACCTTTGCGGTGCCGCGCACCTGCACGATGGCATAATTCCAGGTCGGCACCACCTTGCCGGTCTCGCGCTTGGTCTCGTACCAGGAGGGCGTCACATAGGCGTCGGCGCCCTGGAAGACGATCAGCACGGGCGATGCCGGATTGTCGGCAATGAGGCGCCAGTGTGGGTTTGCCTTGGCTAGGTGAGCCCGCATTCTGCCGTTCGGCGCCGCTGCGGCGTCGAGCAGGAAGGGAATGGCGTTGGCGACCGGGCCGTCAGGCCCGTTCGAGATCAGCATGCCGAGCGGATGCGCCCTGATCAGTCCATGCAGCACGTCGGGCCGCGTTTCCTGGAAATGGGGAGGCTCGTACATCGGCGCTGGCGCCTTTCCTGCTTATCTCAGCCGCTTGGGCCGTGGATCGGACAATTCGCCCGCCAGCCGGCGATCGAGATAGTCGGCGCATTCCTCGATCAAAAGATCGGCGTGGTTGGCGAAGAAGTGGTTGGCGCCGGGCAGGGTCTTCTGCGTGATGGTGATGCCCTTCTGCGTGTGCAGCTTGTCGACCAGGCCTTGCACGTCCTTCGGCGGCGCCACCTTGTCGGCATCGCCATGGATGATCAGGCCCGACGACGGGCAGGGCGCCAGGAACGAGAAGTCATAGGTGTTGGGTTGCGGCGCGATCGAGATGAAGCCCTCGATCTCGGGCCGGCGCATCAAGAGCTGCATGCCGATCCACGAGCCGAACGAATAGCCGGCGACCCAGCAGCTCTTGGAATCCGGGTGCAGCGACTGGACCCAGTCGAGTGCGGCGGCGGCATCCGACAACTCGCCGGTGCCGTGGTCGAATTCGCCCTGGCTGCGGCCGATGCCGCGGAAATTGAAGCGCAGCGTGGTGAAATCGCGCTTCTGGAACATATAGAAGAGGTCGTAGACGATCTTGTTGTTCATCGTGCCGCCGAATTGCGGATGCGGATGCAAGACGATGGCGATCGGCGCGCTCTTTTCCTTGGAGGGCTGGTAGCGTCCCTCCAGGCGGCCGGCCGGACCGGTGAAAATGACCTCAGGCATAAAATACTCCACTTGGGTAATACGAATGCGCGGCGCCCGGAACGGACCTTCCTCTGGCCTTGACGCAGGGCGAGCGTCTTCTTAGAAGCTAGTTTAGAACTATTCAAAACTGAGTGGCCAGACGTCGAGCCCGGCCACCCGCGCCGCAAGCCGCGTAAATAGGACGGCTCGCCTTGGAATTTCAAGGAAATAACGCCATACGACGACCGAATGGCTTCTGACGGGATCAACTGGACGAAAATGGCCGCAAAACGCGCCTATCTCGACTACAATGCCAGTGCACCGCTGCTCCCAGCGGCGCGCGAGGCTATGGTCGCGGCGCTTGACGTGGCGGCCAACCCATCATCGGTCCATGCCGAAGGCCGCGCCGCGCGGCGCCTGATCGAGACGGCAAGGCGCGAGGTCGCGGCTCTGGTGAATGCCAGGCCCGAACATGTCGTGTTCACCTCCGGTGCGACCGAAGCTGCCTCGACGCTGCTGACCCCCGATTGGCAGATGGGGCGCGGCAGCGTGCGCATGAGCCGGCTCTACGTCTGCGAGGCCGATCATCCTTGCCTGCTGAATGGCGGACGCTTCCCGGCGGGGCAAGTGACGCGCATCGGCGTCGATGCCAACGGCATTGCCGACCTTGCCGCCTTGGCCGCGGCACTTGCAGGTCATGACAAGGCCGATGGTCTGCCGCTGGTCGCGATCCACGCCGCCAACAACGAGACCGGCGTGATCCAGCCGATCGCTCGCATCGCCGAAATCGTCAAGGCCGCGGGCGGCATTCTTGTCGTCGACGCGGTTCAGGCCGCCGGCCGCGTTTCCATCGACATATCAGCGGGTTACGCCGATTATTTGATTCTGTCTTCGCACAAGATCGGCGGTCCCAAGGGTGTTGGTGCCATCGCCGCCGCCGCCGATCTGATGATGCCGAAGCCCCTGATCAATGGCGGCGGCCAGGAAAAGGGCCATCGCGGCGGAACCGAAAATCTCGCCGCCATATCAGGCTTTGGTGCCGCCGCGCGCGAAGCGCTGGCCGGACTGCCGGCGATCGATGCGGTGCGCCAGCGACGCGACGAGATCGAAGCGATCGTGAAAATGCTGGTGCCGGAGGCGGAAATCTTTGGAACCGACGCGCCAAGGCTTGCCAACACGACATTCTTCGCTATTGCGGGCATCAAGGCCGAAACCGCGCAGATCGCCTTTGATCTCGCCGGTGTGGCGCTGTCGGCCGGCTCCGCCTGTTCGTCGGGCAAGGTCGGGCCGAGCCACGTGCTGAAAGCCATGGGCTATGGCGACAGTCTTGGCGCCTTGCGCGTGTCGATCGGTGCTGCGACGGGCGCCGAGGACATTGAATTGTTCCGCACCGCGCTGGCGGGAATTGCCCAGCGCCGGGCGGGCAGGGAACAGGCCGCCTGAACGCGGTGAAAAAGGAATTCAGGCTTCGCAGCCTGGTAGAGCCGTGCGTTTGCAAGTGGCCGGGTGAATTTCCGGTCGAAACGCACTATATGGAACTTACGCCACTTCCGGCGCCTCCAGGGGCTGCCGTTGGCGGTGCCATAGTTTGAAAACTGCCGGGCCTTGACCCCGGCGTGGATGGAGAACGCATATGCCTGCTGTGCAGGACACGATCGATCGGGTCCGAAAGATCGACGTCGACCAATACAAATATGGATTCCAGACTGAAATCGCTGTCGACAAGGCTCCCAAGGGCCTGAGCGAAGACATCATCCGTTTCATTTCGGCCAAGAAAGACGAGCCATCCTGGATGCTGGAATGGCGTCTGGAAGCCTATCGGCGCTGGCTGACGCTGGACGAGCCGACCTGGGCGCGCGTCCACTATCCGAAGATCGATTTCCAGGACATCTACTATTATGCGGCGCCCAAGAGCACGCCCGGCCCGTCCTCGCTCAGCGATGTCGATCCCGAACTCTTGAAGGTCTACGAAAAGCTCGGCATTCCGCTGCGCGAGCAGGAAATCCTTGCCGGCGTGCAGAAGACCGATGCTTCCGATCTCGAGGAGCCCAGCGACAACGTCTACAAATCCGGCCGCGTCGCCGTCGACGCGGTGTTCGATTCCGTATCCGTCGTCACCACCTTCAAGAAGGAGCTGGCGCAGGCCGGCGTCATCTTCTGCTCGATCTCGGAAGCCATCCGCGAGCATCCGGAACTGGTGCGGAAATATCTCGGCTCGGTCGTGCCGACATCGGATAATTTCTACGCCACGCTGAATTCGGCCGTGTTCACCGACGGCTCCTTCGTCTTCGTGCCCAAAGGCGTGCGCTGCCCGATGGAGCTG
The DNA here is from genome assembly GCF_002294905.1 of Mesorhizobium sp. WSM4308. Lineage (NCBI taxonomy): Bacteria > Pseudomonadati > Pseudomonadota > Alphaproteobacteria > Hyphomicrobiales > Phyllobacteriaceae > Mesorhizobium > Mesorhizobium sp. WSM4308. The sequence goes on from NZ_NSFW01000005.1 coordinate 182,114, forward strand.
TCGACCTATTTCCGCATGAACGAGAAGAACACCGGCCAGTTCGAGCGCACGCTGATCATCGCCGAGGAGGGGGCTTACGTCTCCTATCTCGAGGGCTGCACCGCGCCGCAGCGCGACGAGAACCAACTGCATGCGGCGGTCGTCGAACTGGTGGCGCTCGACGATGCCGAGATCAAATATTCGACGGTGCAGAACTGGTACCCCGGCGACGCCGAGGGCAAGGGCGGCATCTACAATTTCGTCACCAAGCGCGGCGATTGCCGTGGCGACCGTTCGAAGATCTCGTGGACGCAGGTCGAGACCGGCTCGGCGATTACCTGGAAATATCCGAGCTGCATCCTGCGCGGCGACGATTCCTCAGGCGAATTCTATTCGATCGCCGTGTCCAACGGCTATCAGCAGGTCGATAGCGGCACCAAGATGATCCATCTCGGCAAGAACACGTCGAGCCGCATCATCTCCAAGGGCATCGCCGCCGGCTTCTCGCAGAACACTTATCGCGGCCAGGTCTCAGCGCACCGCAAGGCGACCAATGCCCGCAACTTCACCAATTGCGACAGTCTGCTGATCGGCGACCAGTGCGGCGCGCATACCGTGCCTTACATGGAAGCCAAGAACTCGACGGCGCAGTTCGAGCACGAGGCGACGACGTCCAAGATTTCCGAGGACCAGAAGTTCTACGTCATGCAGCGCGGCATTCCCGAGGAGGAAGCCATCGCGCTGATCGTCAACGGCTTCGTCAAGGACGTCATCCAGCAGCTGCCGATGGAGTTTGCCGTCGAGGCGCAGAAGCTGATCGGTATCTCGCTTGAGGGCTCGGTCGGCTGACCGGACAGATATTCAGGAAACAAAAGAATGCTTGAGATCAAGAACCTGCACGCCCGCATCGTCGATGACGGCACCGAAATCATCCGCGGCCTGAACCTGACGGTGAAGGCCGGCGAGGTCGCCGCGATAATGGGCCCGAACGGCTCGGGCAAGTCGACGCTGTCCTATATCCTCGCCGGCCGCGAGGACTATGAGGTGACCGAGGGCGACATCCTCTACAACGGCCAGTCGATCCTGGAGATGGATCCGGCCGAGCGCGCCACGTCGGGCATTTTCCTCGCCTTCCAGTATCCGATGGAGATACCGGGTGTGGCGACCATGGAATTCCTGAAGGTGGCGATGAACGAGCAGCGCAAGGCGCGCGGCGAGGAGCCGCTGAAGATCCCGGAATTCCTGAAGCGGGTGAAGGAAGCCGCCGCCTCGCTCAGCATGGACATGGCGATGCTGAAGCGGCCGCTCAATGTCGGCTTCTCCGGCGGCGAGAAGAAGCGCGCCGAGATCCTGCAGATGAAGCTATTGGAGCCGAAACTTTGCGTGCTGGACGAGACCGATTCCGGCCTCGACATCGATGCGCTGAAGATCGTTTCCGATGGCGTCAACGCGCTGCGCGCGCCCGACCGGGCGTTCCTGGTCATCACCCATTACCAGCGGCTGCTTGAACACATCGTGCCCGATAGCGTGCATGTGCTCTACAAGGGCCAGGTCATCAAATCCGGCGACAAGTCGCTGGCGCTCGACCTCGAGGCCAATGGCTATGCCGGCGTGATCGGCGAAGCCGCGTGAGATGCCAGAAGGCAAGGTCAAACTGATGAATATGCACACACAACCGCAGCGGACACCGGCCGAGACAGCGTTGATCGACGCGTTCGGCGACCGGCTGTCGCTGCTGCCGGGCGACGGCGCGGTGATGCTGAAGCGCGACGACGCGATCGAGGCGATCAAGCACGGCCTGCCGACGCGGCGTGTCGAATCTTGGCACTACACCGATCTGCGCCGGCTGTTGAATGTTGTGCCGGATTTCGACCCGGCCGCCATGGCCAAGGTTTTCGCGCCGATCGTCGAAGGCTCCGCCGTCCTGCCGGTCCTGAACGGCAAATCCGATGTGAAGGTACCGGTCCTTGACGGTGTCACCGTGCAAAGCCTGTCGGAAAAGCTGGTTGATGGCAGCATCGCGCCGGGGCTCGATCCCTATGGCAGCGACGATGCCATAGGCGCGCTGAACACCGCTTTCGTCGCCGACGGTTATTTTGTCGACATCGCCGATGGCACGGAACTTGAAAAGCCGATCGAGCTGCAGAATGTGCAGGCCGGCGGCCAGACCCATGTGCGCTTGGCCGTTCGCGTCGGCGCTGCCTCCAAGGCCGTCATCGTCGAGCGTCAGGCTGGTGATGGCGCCGCGCTGGTCAGTTCGGTCAGCCAGCTGGTGCTCGGCGAGGGCGCCGAGGTGACATGGCTGATTGTCCAGCAGCAGCCGGAGACGGCGACCCATCTGGCGCAGTTCAAGGCCCATATCGGCAAGAACGCGAAACTGACGCTGTTTGTCATGAACGCCGGCGGCAAGCTTGTGCGCCAGGAGGTCATGGTCAAGACGACTGGCGAAGGCGCCGATTTCAAACTGCGCGGCATCAACCTTCTGGCCGGTGATACCCATGGCGACGTGACAATGGTGCTCGACCACGCCGTGCCGCACACGACCTCGACGGAAGTGATCCGCAACGTGGTGACGGGTAAGGCGCGCGGCGTCTTCCAGGGCCGCATCAATGTCCACCAATATGCGCAGAAGACCAACGCCAAGATGGCCTGCAACACGCTGCTGTTGTCGGATGATGGCGAGTTCTCGACCAAGCCTGAGCTCGAAATCTTCGCTGACGACGTCGTCTGCGGCCATGGCGCGACGGTGACCGAGATCGACCACGACCATCTGTTCTACCTGATGGCGCGCGGCGTTGACGAGAAGTCTGCTCGCGGCCTGCTCGTCAAGGCCTTCGTCGCTGAGGTGATCGAGGAACTGGACGACGAGACGATCGTCGAGGCGCTGGAAGCCAGGCTCGACGAATGGTTCGTAACGCACGGGTGAGATGATGAACGCTCCAGGCAAGATCGGAGATTTCTACGACGTCGAGGCGATCCGCCGCGACTTCCCGATCCTGTCGCGTGAAGTCTACGGCAAGAAGCTGGTCTATCTCGACAACGGCGCCTCGGCGCAGAAGCCGCAGGTGGTGCTGGACACGATCCAGCATGCCTATTCCCAGGAATACGCCAACGTCCATCGCGGCCTGCATTTCCTGTCCAACGCGGCGACCGACGCCTATGAAAAGGCGCGAGAGACAGTGCGCCGCTTCCTCAATGCGCCAAGCACCGACAACATCGTCTTCACCTCGAACACCACCTCGGCGATCAACACCGTCGCCTATGGCTATGGCATGCCCAATATCGGCGAGGGCGACGAGATCGTGCTGTCGATCATGGAGCACCACTCCAACATCGTTCCCTGGCATTTCATCCGCGAGCGGCAGGGCGCCAAACTGGTCTGGGTGCCGGTCGACGATCTCGGCGCCTTCCACATCGAGGAATTCGAGAAGCGGCTGACCGATCGCACCAAGCTCGTCGCCATCACGCAGATGTCGAATGCGCTGGGCACGGTGACGCCGATCAAGGAGATCGTGCGCATCGCGCATGCGCGTGGAATTCCCGTGCTGGTCGACGGCAGCCAGAGCGCCGTGCACATGCCGATCGACGTGCAGGATCTTGACTGCGACTTCTTCGTCTTCACCGGCCACAAGGTCTACGGGCCCTCCGGCATCGGCGTGCTCTACGGCAAGAAGGACATTCTCCAGGGCATGCGGCCCTTCATGGGCGGTGGCGAGATGATCGAGGAGGTGACGGAAGACATCGTCACCTACAACGAGCCGCCGCATCGCTTCGAGGCCGGCACGCCGCCGATCGTCCAGGCAATCGGGCTGGGTGCGGCCCTCGACTACATGGAAAAGATCGGCCGCGAGCGCATCGCGGCGCATGAGGAAGACCTCAAGACCTACGCGCATGAGCGGCTGCGCGCCATCAATTCGCTGCGCATCTTTGGCGATGCGCCCGGCAAGGGCGCGATCATCTCCTTCGAACTGCAGGGCATTCATGCCCATGACGTGTCGATGGTGATAGACAGGCAGGGCGTGGCAGTCCGTGCGGGCACTCATTGCGCCCAGCCGCTGTTGAAACGCTTTGGCGTAACCTCCACATGCAGGGCATCGTTTGGCATGTATAATACCAGGGCCGAAGTCGACGCCTTGGCCGAGGCGCTTGAAAAAGCGCGCAAATTCTTTGGGTGACGATCATGGATGATGCGAGCATCACTGCCGAGACCACTCCGGAACCCGCCGCCAACAGCGTCGTTTCCGCCACGGCCATCCCCGCCGACGAACTGGCGCGGCTGACCGACGACATCGTCTCGGCGCTGAAGACCGTCTACGATCCGGAAATCCCGGCCGACATCTACGAGCTCGGCCTCGTCTACAAGATCGACATCGAGGACGACCGTTCGGTCAAGATCGACATGACGCTGACCGCGCCGGGCTGCCCGGTGGCCGGCGAAATGCCCGGCTGGGTCGAAAACGCCGTCGGCGCCGTCGAAGGCGTCTCCGGCGTCGAGGTCAACATGACCTTCGACCCGCCCTGGTCGCCCGACCGCATGTCGGAAGAGGCTCAGGTGGCGGTGGGCTGGTACTAGCGTCGAGCCTGGTACACTTGCGCCAGGGGTAAAACTTCACCATTTTAGGTGAGGAATCATTCGGCAGGCCTTGAACCTGCATGGAATGGAGAAGGAAAGACAATGGGACGCTTTGCCGTCATCACGATGACCGAAAAGGCCGCGGACCGGGTGCGCGAGATCGTCGCCACGCGCGACAACGCGCACGGCATTCGCTTGGGCATCAAGAAGGGCGGCTGCGCCGGCATGGAATACACGGTCGACCTGGTGACCGAGCCCAACACCAAGGACGACCACATCGAGCGCGATGGCGCCCATGTCTATGTGGCGCCTGAGGCCGCGCTTTTCCTGTTCGGCACCGAGATGGATTTCGAGCAGACGACGCTGCGCACCGGTTTCACCTTCCACAACCCGAACCAGAGTTCGGCCTGCGGCTGCGGCGAATCCGTCGAACTGAAGCCGGCCGATCTCAAGGCATTGGCGGAAGCACGCGCCTCGGCCTGATCTCTCCTTCGCCCCGTTCACGGGGAGAAGGTGTCACGAAGTGACGGATGAGGGGCAGCGCCAGCGTATCCGGGTTCGCACCACACTTTCCAAAGTCTGCGCCGCCCCTCATCTGCCTGCCGGCATCTTCTCCCCGTAAACGGGAGAAGGACCTTACTCCACCCACATCCCCGTCCGCTTGTGCCAGTCGGCGATTGATTCCTCGGGATAGACATCGAACGTCTTGTCGCCCTTGCCGATATCGGGCTCGACCCAGTTCGCCTTGTATTTCAGCATCAGATGCACCTTTTCAGGCGGCTTCGGCAGGTCGCTGTCGATCGCCGAGGCGAAGGGATGCACAAGGTCCGGCCAGGTCGGGTCGTAAAGCCAGAGCGCCGAGCCGCATTTGCGGCAGAAATTGCGCTCGCCGGTCGAGACCTCGCAGTGCGGATGCTCGTCGTCCTCGATCTCGGCGCGGTAGACGCCAAGGCTTCTCTTGCCCCGGATGTTCAGCGTTTGGTAATCGGCGCCGAGATTGATGGCGAAGCCGCCACCACCCTGCTGCTTGCGGCAGATCGAGCAGTAGCACAGCATGAACGGCACGGGCGTGTGGCTCTCCACCTCGAAACGCACGGCGTTGCAGCAGCAGGACCCCTTGAGCAGAAGCGGCATGACAAGAACTCCGATGGAATGGGCTTAACTTGTCAGCATGGTTCTGGTTGCGCGATGACAATGTCAAATGCCGGTGACATGATCGCGGCATGGACAATGAACGCATCGCCGAACTGTTCTCAGGGCTAGGCCCGGTCAGCATCCGCCGGCTGTTCGGCGGCAAGGGCATCTATTTCGACGGCGTCATCGTCGCCATCGTGCTGCGCGGCGAATTGCTGCTCAAGGCCGACGAGCAAAGCGCGCCCGATTTCGAAGCCGCGGGCTGCAAGCAATGGACCTATACCGGCAAGCGCCACGGCAAGCTGGTCGCCATGCCCTATTGGAGCATTCCCGACAGCGCCTTTGACGATCCCGACGAGATGGCGGTGTGGGCACGCCGCGCCTATGAGGCAGGGCGGCGCGCAGGCAAGTAGATCCCCGCACGCGAGGCCCCTCATCCGGCCGCTGCGCGGCCACGTTCTCCCGCTGGGGAGAAGAGGAAAGCGCCGGCGCTGCAAGCTCCTCTCCCCCCGGGGAGAGGTCGGATTGCCCCGAATTGCTCTTTTGCAATTCGGTCTTGGCAATCCGGGTGAGGGGGCATTTGCCGCTTGAACCTACAGGGCCTTGGCGATCTCGGCCGCCAGCCGCGCATTGTTTTCGACCAGCGCGATGTTGGTCTTGAGGCTGCGGCCGCCGGTCAACTCCAGGATTTTTCCCAGCAGGAACGGCGTCACCGCCTTGCCGGTCACGTTGAGCGCCTCGGCGGCCTTTTGCGCGGCTTCGATGTAGCCGGCCATCTCCTCGGCCGGGATTTCCTGGTTTTCCGGCACCGGATTGGCGACCAGCATGCCGCCGCCGAGCCCCAGCGCAACCCTGGTCTGGTAGAAATGCGCGATCTCTTCCGGTCCGTGCAAGGTCAGCGGCGCGCGGAATGGCGACTGCCGCGACCAGAAGGCGGGCATCGTCTCGCAGCCATGGCCGACGACAGGCACACCGCGCGTCTCCAGCACTTCCAGCGTCTTTTCGATGTCGAGGATGGCCTTGGCGCCGGCCGAGACGACGATCACCGGCGTGCGTGCCAATTCGTCGAGATCGGCGGAGATGTCAAAACTCTTCTCCGCGCCCTTGTGCACGCCGCCAATGCCGCCGGTGGCGAACACCTTTATCCCAACCATTTCAGCCGCGATCATGGTGGCTGCGACGGTCGTGCCGCCGGTGCGTCCTTGCGCGACGGCGAAGCCGAGATCGGCGCGCGACAGCTTCATGGCGTCACCGGTCATGGCCAGCGATTCGCGCTCGCCGTCAGACAGGCCGATCTTGATGCGGCCGCCAACCACCGCGATCGTCGCCGGTACGGCGCCGCCGTCGCTGATGATCTTCTCGACATTGGCTGCCATGGCGCCATTGTCGGGGTAGGGCATGCCATGGGTGATGATGGTGCTTTCCAGCGCCACAACCGGGCGCCCGGCGGCCAGGGCTTGCGCCACTGGTGCGTGGACGTCGATGAAGGGGCGGGCGGTTTCGGGTGTCATCTGGATCTCCAACTCGCGGTGCGGCGCATGCCGGCAACACAGCGGCACTATGAATTTGCCGGTCTCATGCCACTTCCTGCGCGTCCGGCACAAGAGCCAGAGCTTCGGCGAAGCTCGCCGCGGTAAAATCGGGGATGGCGTCGGCGCTTTCGATGGCCAGCGTCGCCGCCGCGACGCCTTCGCGCAAGGCTTGGCGCAGCGGCAGGCCGCGCAGCAGGGCTGCCACCGTCGCACCCGCCAGCGCGTCGCCGGCGCCGGTGACGTCAGCGACTTTTCTCGGGGCAGGCGGTTGGATCGTAAAGGCGCCTGCTTCATCGAAACCCAGCACCGGCGCGCTGCCTGCCGTCACGACGCCGCTGGCAAGGCCGCTGCATCGCAATCCGTCGACGACATCTCCTTCGGCGGCGTTTGCGTTGACGCCGGCCAGCGCGACGGCTTCGCGCCGGTTCATGAAGACCAGCGCCAGCGCGCTGAGCACCGGTATCAGCCGCACCACCTTGGCCGGCGAGATGGCAATGGCATACACCGGCTTGCCGGCCGCAAGCGAAACCAGCCGCTCCAGTGCCGCCGACGGCAGATTGGCGTCGCACAGGATGGCATCGGCGGCAGCGATCGCTTCGCGGACCTTGGACCGTCTCATCTGCTTGGGAAACGCCAGATCGTAGAGCACCATGTCGGCAAAGCCGACGATCAACTCGCCCTCGCGATCGATCAGCGCGGTGTAGCTCGGCGTCGTGCGGTCGAGGAAGACCGCCGACAGGTCGGCGATGCCTGCCTCGGCGATGGCTCGCGAAATGGTGTCCGCCGCTGCATCGCCGCCGCGCATCGACATCAGCGAGCCCGATACGCCGCGCCGCACCGTGCTGCGCAGCGCGTTGAACACGCCGCCGCCGACGTCCTCGCGCATCGTGCCGGGATTGGACGCCGCCGGCACATACGTGCCTGACACCTGGCCGCGCCGGTCGATATGGGCGCCGCCCACGGCCAATATCTCTATGGATTTCACCATGCCGGCGATATGCCCTTTGTTATTGCAACTGCACAAGCGCTAGACTGCGTCATAGCCTTCGCCAGCAAGATGGCGATTCGGCGGATCGATACAACCGAGCAGTCTGGCCCAATGCGGGGTGCATTCCTGTTCGATCTCTTGGTACGGAAAAAGAACAAATCCGGATATGACTTGTTTTTCAGATATTTGATCCCTCTTGCCAAACGAGAACAAAAAAGGTACAAAATGGCAGGGATTACGGATTGTCCGGCCTTCATTGACGACCAAGGGGTGATGTATCATGGCTCAGAATTCTTTGCGGCTTGTAGAGGATAAGGCAGTGGACAAATCAAAGGCTCTGGATGCGGCGCTGTCGCAAATCGAGCGGGCTTTCGGCAAGGGCTCGATCATGCGGCTCGGCGCGAACGAGCAGGTCGTCGAGATTGAAACGGTGCCGACCGGATCGCTCGGTCTCGACATCGCGCTCGGCGTCGGTGGCCTGCCGCGCGGCCGCATCATCGAGATCTACGGGCCGGAAAGCTCGGGCAAGACGACGCTGGCGCTGCACACGGTGGCCGAAGCCCAGAAGAAGGGCGGCATCTGCGCCTTCGTCGACGCCGAACACGCGCTCGACCCGGTCTATGCCCGCAAGCTCGGCGTCGATCTTGAGAACCTGCTGATCTCGCAGCCCGACACAGGCGAGCAGGCGCTGGAGATCTGCGACACGCTGGTGCGCTCCGGCGCCATCGACGTGCTGGTGGTCGATTCGGTCGCGGCACTGACGCCGCGCGCCGAAATCGAGGGCGAGATGGGCGATTCGCTGCCCGGCCTGCAGGCCCGCCTGATGAGCCAGGCGCTGCGCAAGCTGACCGCCTCGATCTCGCGCTCCAACACCATGGTCATCTTCATCAACCAGATCCGCATGAAGATCGGCGTCATGTTCGGTTCGCCCGAAACCACGACCGGCGGCAACGCGCTGAAATTCTATGCGTCGGTGCGCCTCGACATCCGCCGCATCGGCTCGGTCAAGGATCGCGACGAGGTCGTCGGCAACCAGACCCGCGTCAAGGTGGTCAAGAACAAGCTGGCGCCGCCCTTCAAGGTGGTCGAGTTCGACATCATGTATGGCGAGGGCGTGTCCAAGACCGGCGAGCTGGTTGATCTCGGCGTCAAGGCCGGCGTGGTCGAGAAGTCCGGCGCCTGGTTCTCGTACAATTCGCAACGTCTCGGCCAGGGCCGCGAAAATGCAAAACTGTTCCTGCGCGACAATCCCGATACCGCACGCGAGATCGAACTGGCGCTCAGGCAGAATGCCGGGCTTATCGCCGAAAAGTTCCTCGAAAATGGTGGCTCTGAAGGCGGCGACGACGGTTTTGAGGACGAAGCCGGCGCGATGTAGGGCAACGGACAGAGTTCGGCCATAAAGTCGACCTATGATCCGATGCTTAAGTAACCGAGTTCTTTAGTATCGCGTCCAAAACCGCCGGCCTTCGCGCCGGCGGTTTTCGTTTTTGGGACCAATAGACTCCCAGGATTGGCCCAGTTCCGTGTTTCTGGACAGGCTGGAGCGTGGCCGCTAAAAGGCCAAGTCTATTTCTGGAAAGCAGACACCAGTTTCCGCCGGCCGCGCCGGCGGTTTTCGCGAAAAGGCAGCAGTCATGAGTGGCGTGAACGAGATCCGGTCGACATTTCTCGACTATTTCCGCAAGGAGGGCCACGAGGTCGTGGCCTCGAGCCCGCTCGTGCCGCGCAACGATCCGACATTGATGTTCACCAATGCCGGCATGGTGCAGTTCAAGAACGTCTTCACCGGTCTGGAGAAGCGGTCCTATTCGCGCGCTACCACCGCCCAGAAGAGCGTTCGCGCAGGCGGCAAGCACAACGACCTCGACAATGTCGGCTACACCGCGCGCCACCTGACTTTCTTCGAGATGCTCGGCAATTTCTCCTTCGGCGATTACTTCAAGGAGCGCGCCATCGAGCTTGCCTGGAACCTGATCACCAAGGAGTTCGGGTTGAAGAAGGACGAGCTGCTGGTCACCGTCTACCACACGGACGACGAGGCGGCCGGCTTCTGGAAGAAGATCGCCGGTTTCTCGGACGATCGCATCATCCGCATCCCGACCTCGGACAATTTCTGGGCGATGGGCGACACGGGTCCGTGCGGGCCGTGCTCGGAAATCTTCATCGATCGTGGCGAGCACATCTGGGGTGGCCCTCCCGGCAGCCCCGAAGAGGATGGCGACCGCTTCCTCGAATTCTGGAACCTGGTGTTCATGCAGTATGAACAGGTGACGAAGGAGGAGCGCATCGACCTGCCGCGCCCGTCCATCGACACCGGCATGGGCCTGGAGCGCATGGCCTCCATCCTGCAAGGGGTGGAAAGCGTCTTCGAGACCGACCTGTTCCGTCACCTGATCGATGCGGCGTCCTCCGCGCTTGGCCGCGCGCCCGATACGGAAACGGTGGCCTCCTACCGCGTCATTGCCGACCATTTGCGGTCGTCCTCCTTCCTGGTCGCCGACGGTGTCTTGCCGTCGAACGAAGGCCGCGGCTACGTGTTGCGCCGCATCATGCGCCGCGCCATGCGCCACGCGCAGCTGCTCGGCGCGAACGAACCGCTGATGTGGAAGCTGGTGCCGGCGCTGGTGCGCGAAATGGGCCAGGCCTATCCCGAACTGCCGCGCGGCGAACAGCTGATCACCGAGACGCTGAAGCTCGAGGAGACGCGCTTCCGCAAGACGCTGGTGCGCGGCCTCGGCCTGCTCTCCGAGGCGACGGAAACGCTGCATGCCGGCGACATGCTGGATGGCGAGACGGCGTTCAAGCTCTACGACACTTACGGCTTCCCGCTCGACCTGACGCAGGACGCGTTACGCCAGCGCAACATCTCGGTCGATCTGGCCGGCTTCACCAATGCGATGGAGCAGCAGAAGGCCGAGGCGCGCAAGCATTGGACCGGGTCCGGCGAGGCCGCCACCGAAACGGTGTGGTTCTCGGTGCGTGAAAAGACCGGCGCCACAGAATTCCTCGGTTACGAGACCGAGCAGGCGGAAGGCCTCATCCAGGCGCTGGTCAAGGACGGCAAGACCGTCGACAGCGCCGGCAAGGGTGATGCCGTTGCGGTCGTCGTCAACCAGACGCCGTTTTATGGCGAGTCCGGCGGCCAGATGGGCGACACCGGCGTCATCTCGGGCGAAGGTTTCTCGATCGCGATATCCGACACGCAGAAGAAGGCCGACGGCCTGTTCGTGCATCTGGGCAAGGTGGCGAGCGGCACGGTCAAGACCGGCGCTGCCGTCGAGCTCAAGGTCGATCATGCACGCCGCACCAGGCTGCGCGCCAACCACTCCGCCACGCATCTGATCCATGAAGCGTTGCGCGAGGTGCTGGGCACCCATGTCGCGCAGAAGGGCTCGCTGGTCGCGCCGGAGCGCCTGCGTTTCGACATCTCGCACAACAAGCCGATCTCGGCCGAGGAGCTTGAAGAGGTCGAGCGCATGGCCAATGAAATCGTCGTACAGAACAGCCCGGTGACCACGCGCCTGATGTCGGTCGACGACGCCATCGCCGAGGGCGCCATGGCGCTGTTCGGCGAAAAATACGGCGACGAGGTGCGCGTCGTGTCGATGGGCACGGGCCTGCACGGCGCCAAGGCCAACCGGCCCTATTCGGTCGAACTCTGCGGCGGCACCCATGTGAGGGCGACTGGCGATATCGGCCTGGTCCGGGTGGTCTCCGACAGCGCGGTCGCCGCTGGCGTGCGTCGCATCGAAGCGCTGACCGGCGAGGCGGCCAGAAAACATCTCGACGAGCAGGACAGGCGTCTGAAGGCGGCGGCAGCCGTGCTGAAAATCTCGCCCGCCGACGTGCCGGCGCGCGTCGAGACCTTGCTCGAAGAGCGCAAGAAGCTCGAGAAGGAACTGACCGAAGCGCGCAAGAAACTGGCACTCGGCGGCGGTGCCGCGGCGGGTGCGCCCTCGGAGAACGAGACGGTTGCCGGCGTCGGCTTCCTCGGCAAGGCGGTCTCCGGTGTCTCGCCGAAGGATCTGAAGCCGCTGGCCGATGCCGGCAAGACTTCGCTCGGCTCCGGCGTCGTCGTCTTCGTCGGTGCCGGCGAGGACAACAAGGCAAGCGTCGTCGTCGCCGTCACCGACGACCTCGTCGGCCGCTTCAGCGCCGTCGACCTGGTGCGCGTCGCCTCCGCCGCCTTGGGTGGGCAGGGCGGTGGCGGGCGGCCCGACATGGCCCAGGCCGGCGGCCCGGATGCCTCGAAGGCCAATGATGCGATCGCGGCTGTGAAGGCGGCGCTCGAAGCCGCCTGAAAGCCATGGCATGAATGTTCTCGTCCTCGGTGGTTATGGTTTGATCGGGGACGCAGTCATCAGCCGTTTGCTTCGCGACGGTCATCACGTGACCGGCCTCGGTCGCGATGTTCAGGATGCCGGGCGACGCCGGCCGGCGGTGCGCTGGATCGCGGCGGACATGTCGAAACTCCTTGCCGCTGAAGACTGGCTGCCGGTGGTTGCGGGCATGGACGCGGTGGTCAATGCGGCGGGCGCCTTGCAGGACGGCCCGCGCGACCGCCTCGACGCCGTTCACCGGGGCTCGGTGGTGGCACTCGTTGCGGCCTGCGAACAGGCCGGTGTGCACCGCTTTGCGCAGATCTCCGCGATCGGTGCCGATCTCGCCTCGGCAAATCCTTTCTTCAGCACCAAGGCGCAAGGCGACAAGGCCGTCGCAAGCTCCTCCCTGGAGTGGACCATCCTGCGGCCGGGCCTTGTGATCGCGCCCGCTGCCTATGGCGGGACGGCACTTTTGCGCGCCCTTGCGGCATTCCCCGGTTTTGTTCCGGCCGTCATGCCGCTCCAGCCGATCCAGACCGTGGCGGTCACCGACGTTGCCGAAGCGGTGGCGCGCGCGGTCGCCGGATCGCTGCCGCCCCGACTCGCCGTCGATCTCGTCGAAGCCGATGCCAGACCGCTCGCCGAGGTCCTCTCCACCTTGCGTGCGTGGCTTGGTCTGCCGCCTGCGAGAGTGGTGCCGATGCCAGCCATTCTCGGCCGGCTCGCCGGCGCGGTTGCAGATGTGCTTGGAACTCTTGGTTGGCGGTCCCCGCTGCGCAGCGCAGCCCTTGCTGCCGTGGCGGGCGGTGTCACGGGCGACGCAGCGGCCTGGATCCGAATTTCCGGCCGTCCGCTTCAGCCGCTGGAAGCAACGCTGGCCGACATGCCGGCCAATGTCCAGGAACGATGGTTCGCCCGCCTCTGGCTGGCAAAGCCTGTCATCTTCGCTTGCCTGTCCCTATTCTGGCTTGTTTCGGGTGTCATCGGCCTGATCCGGCAAGAGGCGGCGGCGGATATCCTTGTTTCGCACGGCGTGTCGGCGAGCCTGGCCCATATCGCGGTTCTGGCCGGAAGTACGGCAGACATCCTGGTTGGCGCGGCTGTCGTGGTCCGATCCCTGGCCCGGCGCGCGCTGCTGGCGATGATTGCCATCACACTGTCCTATTTGGCGGGGGCGTCGCTTCTTGTCCCAGGTCTATGGCTTGATCCACTGGGGCCGCTGGTCAAGACGATCCCCGCGCTTTGCCTGGTGCTGGTGGCGCTCGCGGTGCTCGACGAGCGATGAGCCTATGGGCCGACATATTGCGCTGGGCGCATGTCGTCGGCGCCACGGTTCTGTTCGGCACCGGCGCCGGCATTGCCTTCTTCATGCTGATGGCGCAACGCAGCGGCCGCGCCGATCTCGTCGCCCATGTCGCGGGCACGGTCGTCATCGCCGACACCATTTTTACGGCGACCGCCGTCATCGTGCAGCCGGCCACCGGCGTGTTGCTGGCGCAGGCTGCGGGCTGGCCGCTCTCCGAAGGCTGGATCGCGCTGTCCTTGCTGCTTTATGTCGTGGCCGGCCTGTTCTGGCTGCCGGTGGTCTGGATTCAGATCAGGATTCGTAATCTGGCGCGGCAGGCGGCCATCGAAAACGCGCCGCTGCGCCGAAGAGAAACGCCTCTTTCGCATCTGGTTTGCTTGCGGTTTTCCAGCCTTTGCCGCGGTGCTTGCGATCCTCTGGCTGATGGTGACCCGGCCCGAGATAAGGTTTTAGCGCCGCCTCGGGTTTCAATCAGCCTTTTCGGTCATGGCAAAGGCTTCTGTGGCCGCGATCCGGTCCCACCATGCCAGAATCTCGGGAAACTCGGCCAGAAGCTTTTGCCCGTCGGCAACCTTGAGGAAATAGGCGATGATCGGCGCCGCATGCAGGTCGGCCAGTGTCACCCGATTGCCGAGCAACCATGGCCCGGGAGCCTTGAGTGATGTGAGCACCCTGAGGACCGTTTCCGCCTGCCGCAGCCCGCCGGCGATCAGCGTCTCATCCGGCTCCGCCTTCTCCAGGCGCTCGACGGCAATGTCCCAGACCATGGCGCGGTAGCCATAGGCGTCGAGCATGCCTGTCATCTGGCCCATCCTGGCGCGGCCGCGCGCATCGGCGGGCTGCAGCGCCGGGCCGTCGAAGGCCTCGTCGACATAGCGGGTGATCGCATTCGTCTCGAAAAGGCGAAAACCGTCATGCTCCAAGGCCGGGATGCGGCCGAACGGGTGATGTATCAGATACCAGGCCGGGATGCCCTCGGCGGCGAAGATGTCGAGCGGTACCAGTTCGTAGTCGACGCCTTTCTCCTCCAGCGCCATCCGCGCGATGCGCACATAGACACTGTAGTCCGCGCCATAGAGGATCGGCCTGGTCATGCTGTCAGATCCTCGCTTTCGCTGGCCCAAAAAGCGAAGGCTCCTTTCGGAGCCTTCGCTTTTGTAAAACTGGGCTCTTAAGCCATCGCCTTCTGCAAGTTCTCGTCGATCTTGTCGAGGAAGCCGGTGGTCGAGAGCCAGGGCTGGTCGGGTCCGATCAGCAGCGACAGGTCCTTGGTCATGAAGCCGGACTCGACAGTCTGGATGCAGATCTTTTCCAGCGTCTCGGCAAAGCGCTTCAGTTCAGCATTGTCGTCGAGCTTGGCGCGGTGCGCGAGGCCACGCGTCCAGGCGAAGATCGAGGCGATCGAATTGGTCGAGGTTTCCTCGCCCTTCTGGTGCTGGCGGTAGTGGCGGGTGACGGTGCCGTGCGCGGCTTCGGCTTCCACCGTCTTGCCGTCGGGCGTCATCAGCACCGAGGTCATCAGGCCGAGCGAGCCAAAGCCCTGCGCCACCGTGTCGGACTGTACGTCGCCGTCGTAGTTCTTGCAGGCCCAGACATAGCCGCCCGACCATTTCAGGCTGGAGGCCACCATGTCGTCGATCAGGCGGTGCTCGTACCACAGCTTCTTCGACTTGAACTCGGCCTCGAATTCAGCCTCGTAGACTTCCTGGAAAATGTCCTTGAAGCGGCCGTCATAGGCTTTCAGGATGGTGTTCTTGGTCGACAGGTAGACCGGATAGTTGCGCAGCAGGCCGTAGTTCAGCGAGGCGCGGGCGAACTCGCGGATCGACTCGTCGAGATTGTACATGGCCATGGCGACGCCGGCGCCGGGAGCGTCGAACACGTCATGCTCGATCACCTTTCCGTCCTCACCGACGAACTTGATCGTCAGCTTGCCCTTGCCGGGGAAGCGGAAATCAGTGGCGCGGTACTGGTCGCCGAAGGCGTGGCGGCCGACGATGATCGGCTTGGTCCAGCCGGGTACCAGGCGCGGCACGTTCTTCATGATGATCGGCTCGCGGAAGATGGTGCCGCCGAGGATGTTGCGGATGGTGCCGTTGGGCGACTTCCACATCTTCTTCAGCTTGAACTCCTCGACGCGCTGTTCGTCGGGGGTGATCGTCGCGCATTTCACGCCGACGCCGTATTTCTTGATGGCGTTGGCCGAATCGATGGTCACCTGGTCGTTGGTGGCGTCGCGGTGCTCGATGCCGAGGTCGTAATATTCGAGCTTGAGGTCGAGATAAGGGTGGATCAGCTTGTCCTTGATGAACTGCCAGATGATGCGGGTCATCTCGTCGCCGTCGAGTTCGACGACCGGGTTCGCCACCTTGATCTTCGCCATGGAAAGAATGCCTCGTTCAACAGTTGGGGGATGGCGGGTCGGCCCCGCCAGGATAGGGACTTCGCCTATAGCAAAGCGATCCGGGCGGCGCAAACCGGGGCAATGCGGAAGCAGGCTGCTGCCGGCGCAATTCTAGTCTAGGAGAAGCGTGAAGCGGGTTTTCGTTCGAAATTGCCGTAAAACAAGGGGACAGGCGGCGTTTCCGCGAAACGGTAAACCGATCCAGCAATCGTGGACAAAGATCGATGCCGCGCTGCCCATCGAGAGGCAGGCGGCATCGCCTTTGTTTCATGCTGCCGCACGCAGGCGGCAGCCGCTTATTGCAGCGGCGTGCCGCCAGGGCCGGGGAAGGCCGTGATCGGCGTTCCGTCGGCCACGTTGCCGGAGATCATGTTGTTCTTGAACGACTGGACGGCGCCGCTGCCGGTGTTGCTGACCCCGGTGACATTGCCGAACACCGTCGAGGCGCCGAGAAAGGCGATGGCGCTGCCGGGGCCGCTGGCGGCGGCGCCGTTGGCATTCACGCCGACGCCGGCATTGGAACTGATCGTGGTGTTGACGATCGTCGCGCGTACCGACGATGCCGCGGCGACGGACTTGACCGCCACCCCGTTGCCGCTGTTGCCGCTGACCAGGCTGTCGGTCAGCGCCATGTTCATGGGAGAGGTGTTGCCGGTGCCGTCGACAAGAATGCCATTGGCGCTGTTGGTCAGTTCCACCCTGGACAGGATGGCATTGATGCCGATGGCGCCAGTCGTTTTGATAAGAACGGCGCCACCGGCTGCCTCGGCTATCCGTGTATTGATTATGTAGAGTTCGCTGGCGCCGTTGGGAAGAAATTCGACGCCATTGCTGGTCACCCGCTCGATGTTGCAGTCCTCGATATGCAGTTGACCTTGGCCGATCATCCGCACGCCGTCGAGTCCAGTGCCCACGCCGTCTATGTCGAGGCCGCGAAGATGCACGACGGAGCCGACGGTCGTGTTTATGATGATGCCGTTCACGAGCGCCGAAAGCACACCGCCTTCAGTCGTTCTGCAGTCGATGGTGATGGATTTGGTGATGGTGACCGCGCCAAATCCGCCCGGGTCCAGACAGTTGATCTCGCCGGCCGTCGCCGTCTTCGAGATGGCGCCGGCAAACGTCTTGCAAGGTGCCGTTCGGCTGCACGGATCGGCGTCGTTGCCGACGCCGGAAACCCAGGTCCGTGTCGCTTGCGCGGAAGCCGGAGCAATCACGAAGACTGATGCCAGAAGCAACACAGCGATTGAAAGGAAAAACCGTAAGACGTTCATTTGCCCCCTCCTGAAGCTTGGCCAACACCCGTGTCGGCTATTGAAAACCCGTGTGGAAACGCTTGGGGCACAGATAAGTGACAGGAGCGTGCAAGACACGCTCCGTCTTCAAATGAATTTACCGATACAGCTTGGCCCCAAGCGGTTTTGATATTGCAATTTTCTAAGATTATGTCACAGCGGCGGCCGCATCGCCGTATTTAACTATACATATAGCTAATAGGTTATTTCTGTAACCGGAAGATGTCGCCGATAAAAAAGTAAGGCAGAGCCATCAAGCAGTATAGGGTTGGATAGCTTGTCGTTGCCAGAGCGGCCGCGATGCCCACATCTCAACCATCCCTTGAGAAGATGGAGCACGTGGCTCGTTTGCTTGTACGGGCGTGTGACCATTTGCTCCAGCCCGCCGGTGGAGCGAATTTGGATTTTTCGCGCCAACACAGGGGGTGCGGGACAAGGCTATTTGTCGCCAGGTCACCGACAACTCTTCAAAAAGCCGTATCGATATGGCAGGACGCGGTGACCTCGTAGCGCAATCATCTGGAACACATGACCGCAACAGACTTTCAGCGTGGCCCTGGCGGTCCGGCGATCATCCTCGTCGAGCCGCAGCTCGGCGAGAACATCGGCATGGTCGCGCGCGCCATGGCCAATTTCGGCCTGTCGGAACTGCGCCTGGTCAATCCGCGTGACGGCTGGCCGAGCGAGAAGGCGCGCGCCGCGGCCAGCCGCGCCGACCATGTCATCGACGCCGTGACGGTGTTCGACGATCTGGCCTCGGCCCTTGCCGATCTGAACTTCGTCTTCGCCACCACCGCCAGGCAGCGCGACGGTTTCAAGGCCGTGCGCGGCCCCGTGGAGGCGGGCAGGGTGCTGCGCGCCCGTCATGGCATGGGGCAGCGCACCGGCATCCTGTTCGGCCGCGAGCGCTTCGGTCTCTACAATGACGAGGTCGGACTCGCCGACGAGATCGTCACCTTTCCCGTCGATCCCGATTTCTCCTCGCTCAACATCGCCCAGGCGGCGCTGCTGATGTCCTATGAGTGGATGAAGTCGGGCCTCGAGGACGAGACCAAGACCAATTTCACCGGGCCGGAGATGAAGCCGGCCAGCAAGGAAGAGCTGCACGGCCTTTTCGCCTATCTCGAAGGCGCATTGGAAGCGCGCGGCTATTTCCGGCCGGCGCCGAAGAAGCCCAAGATGGTGGACAATCTGCGCGCCGTGCTGACGCGCGCCGGTTTCGCCGAGCCGGAGCTGAAGGTGCTGCGCGGCATCATCTCTTCGCTGGACAGGTTTTCGCCGGCAATGCCGCGCGGCGACGGCTCGCCGGGCGATGATCCAAGGCGGCTTCCGGCCGCCGCGCGCGCCGGCAAGGCAGAGGCCGGTCGCCAGGCGCACAAGCCAGTGGGTGACGATGAGGACGCGCCGCCGCTGGGCGGCAAGGGAACCGACAATGACTGACCAGCCGATCCTGATGTTCGATTCCGGCGTCGGCGGGCTGACCGTGCTGCGCGAGGCGCGCGTGCTGATGCCGGACCGGCGCTTCGTCTATGTCGCGGACGATGCGGCCTTTCCGTTCGGCGCCTGGGAAGAACCGGCACTGCGCACCCACATACTCGAACTCTTCGCCAAATTGCTCGACCGGTTTGCGCCTGCGATTTCCGTCATCGCCTGCAACACCGCCTCGACGCTGGTGATCGATGCGCTGCGCGAGAGATTTCCCGGCCATCCCTTCGTCGGCACCGTGCCAGCGGTCAAGCCGGCGGCGGAGCGCACCCGCTCCGGGCTGGTCTCCGTGCTGGCGACGCCGGGCACGGTGAAGCGGCAATACACGCGCGACCTGATCAGTAAATGGGCGCAGAAATGCCATGTCCGCCTGGTTGGCAGCGACAGGCTGGCGGGCCTTGCCGAAGTCTATATGCGCGAGGGTTTCGTCGACGAGGAAGCCGTGCGCGCCGAGATCGCGCCCTGTTTCATGGAAAATGAGGGGCTCAGGACCGACATCGTCGTGCTGGCTTGCACCCACTACCCGTTCCTGGTCAACCGCATGCGCAAGACCGCGCCCTGGCCGGTCGACTGGATCGACCCGGCCGAAGCGATCGCGAGGCGTGCCCTTTCGCTCTTGCCGCCCGTCGACGGGGCGCTGCCGCAAGGCGAGCCCGATATCGCGGTCTTTACGTCAGGCAAGGCGGATTTCGCCGTCGGCCGGCTGATGCAGGGCTTTGGACTGTCCGTGCGCTGATTGATGTCGCCCAACGCCAGTCGCTCAAACAGGTTCGAAGACGATGCTGCGTTGATCCGGATCGGCCGAGGCCAGCTTTAGCGTCACACCGTCACCCTGCCTGAGACCGGAGGCCTTTACGGTGGCAACGACAGGCATGTCGGCAAGCTGGACGCGCACACCATGGTCGACGAAGTCGGTGACGACGGCTTTGAACGTTTCCCCTTCGCGTCCCCTCAGCATCACCGCCTCGGCAAGGTCGATGGCTGCATGGTTGATCTGCGAAGCGCGGGCATCCGCACGTCCCATCACCTTTGGCAGTCCGGCGAACGCATCGCTGACGGCCTGCGGCACGGGCTGGCCGTTGGCGATAGCCAGCGCGCAGCGCACGACATAGCGATCGGCCAGTCGCCTGAGTGGCGCGGTCGCATGGGCATAGGTCGCAGCCATCGCCTCATGCCAGGGAACGACACCTTCCTGGTAGGGCTGGTAGGACGCGCCATTGCCCGCGCGGCGGATTTCCAGCATCAACGCTGCTTGTTTCGGATCAGCCGGATCGAGTGTGCGCTGGTAGTCGCGCAGGTTGGTTGAGGCCGGCCAGGACAGACCGAGCGCCTGTGCCGCGCTGCGCAATCTCTGCACCTTGGAGGGGTCTGGCCCAGACATCACCCGAAACAGCCCGGTCTTGTGCGCCAGCATGGCGTCGGCGATCGCCATGTTGGCGGCCAGTGAAAGCGCGGCGTTGTCCTGCTCGGATTGCAGCAGCGGTCTGAACGAAAGCCGGAAGCTGCCATCGGCAAGCCTTTCGACCTCCTGCTCGGGCGGGTCGACGCGGGAAGCGCCGCGGCCCTCTTCGTTTGCCACCATGCGCCGCGCCATTTCGGCGAAGCCGGCCGGAACGTCGGAGGCCTTCACGCTGTCATAGGCGAGCTTCGCGCGGCTTTGGATGATTGCCCGCTCCGCGCCGTCCAACGTTACCGCGCCATCCACCGCGACCCGAACGGTGAAGATAACAGCTGGACGCGGCCCGTCCGGCAACAGGCTCGCCGCCGCCTCGGCAATCGCCGGTGGATAGAGCCCGGCCTTGCCGTCCGGCAGGTACAGCGTCTCGCCGCGCGTCCAGGCTTCGCGATCCAGCGTGTCGCCGTCCTCGACGAACCATGCCACGTCGGCGATGGCATAATGCAAGAGAAGATCGCCACCGCTTGCCTCGATCGAGAACGCCTGGTCAAGATCAGTGGAGGCCGCCGGATCGAGCGTGACGAAGGGCATGTCAGTTCGATCGGCATGCTGGTTCGGCACGCGTCTGGCCGCCGCCTCCGCTGCGGCCATCACGTCAGCCGGAAATCCATCCGGCACGTGGAACTCGGTGCGGATTTTCGCCAGGCCGGTGGAGAGCGCTTGTGAGGGGTCTGTCAGGGACTTCATTCAGCCGTCCTACACCAGGGCTTCGGACACGGGAAGGCTGCCGACGAATTCGCCAAAGCTGGCTGCCTGACCGGCGGCGATCGGACGAGAAACTGGGCCTACCGGCACTGGAACCGCCGCCGAAGAGCGGCGTTTCCCTGACAGCAAAGGAGAAACCGCCATGCCAGCCACCTCGAAAGCCCAGCAGAAAGCCGCCGGCGCCGCGCTCTCCGCCAAACGCGGCGAGACGAAAAAGAGCGAGCTCAAAGGCGCTTCCAAAGGAATGTACGAATCCATGAGCGAAAAGCAGCTCGAGGAATTCGCCGAGACCAAGCGCAAAGGGCTGCCGGAAAAGAAGTCGAAAGACTGAGTGTCGTTCGCGAAACGCCGGCCCAAGCAAACAAGGCCCGCAGCGGAACCGCGGGCCTTGTATCTAATGCAAAATCTGTAGGCCGTTTGCCTTACCAGCGATGGCAGCGCCGTATCCGCTCGACGATCACCCTGCGGTGGCCATGCCGCCACACCACCCTTTTCTTCACGATGATGCGGCAGACCTGCTTATGGCCGTGCCAATGGCGCGCCATGGCTGGTTCCGGCGCCACCGCCATCGATCCGGCCAACACCGCGGCACCGGCCAAGGTAAGGAAGAACTTCTTCATGCTGATTGGACTCCTCTAGCTCCAGATCTCTTCCCGGCGCCGTTGGCGCAAACCTCCCGCCACATCCGGCATCGCTCAACGCTGGGACGCTATAGGGTTGCGTTGCGCCGCGCCACTCACAAGCTTGACACCGGTTAAATCTCGGTTTAACCAGCCGCCAACGCCGGGCAGCGATGTCCGGTGTTTGTTTTGTATGCGCAGGACCGGTTGCCTTGGTTTCTGGTTTTGTTTGAACTGACGTGTCCCGTGGGTTTTCCGCCGCGTTGCGTGGGAAAACCCTGTCAGGTCTCGAAAACGGAGGCCAGAGGAGGGCGCGTTTCCTTCACCCGGACCATGAGGTTGCGGGTGTGTTGTTTTGAAAAGGGAATGCGATGAGCAAGCGCGAATCCGCGAAATACAAGATCGACCGCCGTCTCGGCGAAAATATCTGGGGCCGCCCGAAGTCCCCGGTCAACAAGCGTGAATACGGCCCCGGCCAGCACGGCCAGCGCCGCAAGGGCAAGCTTTCCGATTTCGGCCTGCAGCTGCGCGCCAAGCAGAAGCTGAAGGGTCACTATGGCGACGTTTCGGAAAAGCAGTTCCGCAAGGTCTATGAAGAGGCCGACCGCCGCAAGGGCGACACTTCGGAGAACCTGATCGGCCTGCTCGAATCGCGTCTCGACGCGGTCGTCTACCGCGCCAAATTCGTGCCGACCATTTTCGCCGCCCGTCAGTTCGTCAACCACGGCCACGTCAACGTCAACGGCAAGCGCGTCAACATCGGCTCGTACCGCTGCAAGCCGGGCGACGTCATCGAAGTGCGCGAAAAATCGAAGCAGCTGGTCATCGTCCTGGAATCGGTCGGCCTCGCCGAGCGCGACGTGCCGGACTACATCGAAGCCGACCACAACAAGATGGTCGCGACCTTCTCGCGCATCCCTGGCCTGGCGGACGTTCCGTTCGCCGTGCAGATGGAGCCGAACCTGGTCGTCGAATTCTACTCGCGCTAAGCGAACGCCTTTTAGCGATACCGAAAGGCCGCCCTCGAGGCGGCCTTTTTGTTTGGCGCATCCGCTTTGTCGTTTCGATTTTGCGGCCGATGCGCTAATCCGGACGGACATCACATCCTGGGGCCGCCGCGCCATGAACATGCTGCCAGACATCGAGACGCTTGAGCCGGCCGCCGAAGGCGGCTCCCATCCGCTGTTCGCCGATGTGCCGTCCTCGGTCGAGTTCAACAAATTGCGCAAGCGGCTGCTGCGGCTGACCCGCCAGGCGATCGAGGATTTCTCGATGGTGGAGCCGGGACAGCGTTGGCTGGTCGCGCTGTCGGGCGGCAAGGATTCCTACGGCCTGCTTGCCTTGCTGCTCGACCTCAAATGGCGCGGGCTGCTGCCGGTCGAGTTGCTGGCCTGCAATCTCGATCAGGGCCAGCCGAATTTCCCCAAGCACATCCTGCCCGACTATCTCAACGCCAACGGCATTGCCCACCGCATCGAGTATCAGGACACCTATTCGGTGGTCACCGACAAGCTGCCGCAAGGCAGCACCTATTGCTCGCTCTGCTCGCGGCTGCGGCGCGGCCATCTCTACCGCATCGCGCGCGAGGAGGGGTGCTCGGCGCTGGTGCTCGGCCATCATCGCGAGGACATTCTCGAAACCTTTTTCATGAACTTGTTCCATGGCGGCCGTCTCGCCGCCATGCCGCCAAAGCTGCTCAACGACGAAGGCGACGTCATGGTGCTGCGGCCGCTGAGCTATTGCGCCGAGATCGACCTCGAAAAATTCGCCGCGGCGATGCGGTTCCCGATCATTCCTTGCGACCTCTGCGGAAGCCAGGAAGGTCTCCAGCGCAACGCCATGAAGGCGATGCTGGAAGACATCGAAAGGCGCATGCCCGGCCGCAAGGACACCATGATCCGCGCGCTGTCCAACACCCGGCCGTCGCATCTGCTCGACAGGAAGCTGTTCGATTTCGCCGCCCTGAACCAGACCCTCATCACAGGACAAGACGCATCCGATGACATTTGACGACAACGCGATCGACTGGCTGGCCAGCCTGCTGGCCGAGGCCGCCGACACCGAAATCATGCCCCGCTTTCGCCGGCTGGGCGATGGCGACATCAGGCAGAAGACCTCGGCCGCCGATCTGGTGACGGAAGCCGACGTCAACGCCGAGCGGCTGATCACCGCCAGGCTGCGCCAGCATTATCCCTCGGCCATGGTTGTCGGCGAGGAAGCCTGTTCCGACGACCCGGCGCTGCTCGATGGCCTGGGCGACGCCGATCTGGCTTTCGTCATCGACCCGGTCGACGGCACCTTCAATTTCGCCTCCGGCGTGCCGCTGTTCGGCGTCATGCTCGGCGTCGTGGTCAAGGGCGAGACGGTCGCCGGCATCATCCATGATCCGGTCGGCAAGGACTGGCTGATCGGTGCCAAGGGTGCCGGCAGCCATATCCGCCATGCGCATGGTACACTGGAGACAGTGCGGGTTGCGGCTAGCGCGCCGATCTCCGGGATGACCGGCGCGGTTTCCTGGCAGTATATGGCCGAGCCCGACCGCACGCGGCTGGCCTGCAACCAGACCAAAACGCTGTCGCAGTTCAACTACCGCTGCGCCGCCCACGAATATCGCTTGCTGGCGAGCGGCCATGGCCATTTCGTCGTCTACAACAAGTTGATGCCCTGGGACCATCTGGCCGGTGTGCTGATCCATGCGGAGGCCGGCGGCCATGCCGCGCGCTTCGATGGCACGGCCTATCTGCCGTCGCATGTTGGCGGCGGCTTGCTGGTCGCTCCTGATCGCGAAAGCTGGCAGGAGTTGCGCCGCGAACTGTGGGCTGGATAGGTCAATTCTTGGCCCGCGCTTGACTGCCGGTTTTGTGCGGCCGAAGAATTGGCGCTTTCGCGGGGTTCTCTCGAATGAAATCGCGGCGCGCAATTCTTGCGGCGGCTCTTGCTGCCATCTTGCTTGCAAACGCCACCGCGGCAATCGCGCAAGAGCGCCCCTGCCACAGCTCCGAACCTGTCGACACCCTCAAGGAGATGTCGGAGGCTATCTATGCCTGCTGGAGGCCGCCAGCGGGGACCGCGGGCATGTCGTTGACGCTGCAGTTCTCGCTGCGCCGCAACGGCACGCTGATCGGCAGGCCTCGCGCCACCTATTCGGACCTCGGGACCGATCCGCAACTCAGCCGGGCCTTCGTGGCATCCATCCTCAAGGCCCTCGACGACGCGCTGCCATTGCCGTTTTCGGACAGTATGGGCGGAGCAATCGCCGGGCGCATGCTTGCGCCCCGCTTCACGGCGGCGGTTGAAGGTGCCTCCTGACGCACCTCGTCTAATGCAGGTCGGTAATATGCCCTGAAATGGGTGGGTTATGCGGCTGGAACATCTTGCCGCGCTCGGCGATGAGGATCATCAGCAGCGCCGCGACCGAGACGCTGCAGAAGCCGGCGGCAAGCGGCGTCACCGTGCCGTTGAAAGCCTGGCCTATCAGCGTGCCGAGAATGCCGCCGAGAAACGTCTGCATGAAGCCAAGGATGGACGACGCCGTGCCGGCCAGCTGGCCGAGCGGCTCCATCGCCAATGCGTTGAAATTGGCGCCAAGCGCACCGAAGGGAAGCATGGCGCTGGCAAAGAAAGTGATGAACAGCCAGAGCGGCATCTTGATTTCCAGCGAAACGACCAGCCAGGCCAGGCTGATGACCAGAAACAAAAGCAGCGCGCTCTGCGACAGACGGCGCATGCCGATGCGGCCGACAAGCCGCGAATTCAGAAAATTGGAAAAAGCCAGCACGCCGGCGACCCCGGCGAAGATGACGGGGAACATCTCGCCGACGTTGAAGATGTCGACATAGATCTGCTGCGCCGAGGCGATGAAGCCGAACATGGCGGCGAAGATGAAGGTGCTGGCAAAGGCGTAGCAGAGCGCGATGCGGTTGGTGAGCACGATGCCGAATCCGCCGAGGACCGAGGAAACCGTCAATTGCCGGCGATAGTCGGGGCGCAGCGTTTCAGGCAGGCGCAGCAGCGACCACGCCGACACGATCAGCGCGCCGACGGCCATGGTGACGAAGATATAGTGCCAGGTGGCGAACAGCATGATGAACTGGCCGATGCCCGGCGCAATGACCGGTATCGCCATGAACACCATGAAGATCAGCGACATCACCTCCGCCATGCGCCGGCCTTCGAACGTATCGCGCACGATCGAGACCGCGATGACGCGCGTGGCCGCCGCGCCGATGCCTTGCACGGCGCGGCATATCAGCAGCGTTTCAAAGCTTGGCGCGATGGCGGCGGCGGCGGCAGCCGCCACATAGATGATCAGCCCGGCGACGAGCGGCGAGCGGCGGCCGAAACGGTCCGAGATCGGCCCGAAGAACAGCTGGCCGCCACCAAAACCCAGAATGTAGGCGGTGATCACATATTGCCGGTGGTTTTCATTCTCGACGCCGAGCGAGGCGCCGATCTGCTGCAGCGCCGGCAGCATGATGTCGATGGCCAGGGAATTCAGCGCCATCAGCGCCGCGCACAGCGCAATGAACTCCCAGCGCGGAATAGGCAGTTTGCTTGCCGATTGCGGCGCTGTCGATTGCTGATCCACGGCAAGTCCGATCTCTCAAACGAAAACGCGCCGGCGGGCCGGCGCATTGGCTCGTCTTGGTCCCGATATCGGGACATAAAAATTGCCGAGGTGGAGCTGCCCCGGTGTTCAGTGCAGTCATTACGACATGCCCAAAACCGAAATCAGGCGGCGCCTTTGACGCTGACGCCCTTTTCGACCAGGAAGGTCTGCAACTCGCCGGCCTGGAACATCTCGCGGACAATATCGCAGCCGCCGACGAATTCGCCCTTGACGTAAAGCTGGGGGATTGTCGGCCAGTTGGAATAGTCCTTGATGCCTTGGCGCAATTCAGCCGAATCCAGGACATTCACGCCTTTGTAGTCGGCGCCGATATAGTCGAGGATCTGGACGACCTGGCCGGAAAAACCGCACTGCGGAAAACCGGGCGTGCCCTTCATGAAAAGGACGACGTCGTTGCCCTTCACTTCATTGTCGATGTAGTCGTTGATGCCGCTCATGGAATATCCTTTCACGCCTGTGGGAGTCAGGCTCGAAACATGTCTCTCAAATAAACCCATAGGTTGCCCGAAACAAGACATTAGCCGCGCCATGGCCGAAATGGCGCAAAGGATGGGCGGGTTTGGGCCAAGCGGGTGTTGGCCGGAACGACCTCAGTCGGGAACGCTGGTCTGCAGCGCAAGGGCGTGCAGCACGCCGCCCATATTGCCCTTCAGCGCGTCATAGACCATCTGGTGCTGCTGGACGCGACTTTTTCCCCGGAAGCTCTCGGCGACGACTTCAGCCGCATAGTGGTCGCCGTCGCCGGCGAGGTCGCGGATCGTCACCTTGGCGTCCGGGATGCCGTCCTTGATCAGTTTTTCGATGTCGTGGGCGTCCATTGCCATTGCACAATTCCTGTTTCGGGCGAGCGGCAGCATGGCCGCCCGTGCGATGAGAGTCGGGGTAAACCTAAAGCCTTTCCGGCCGCGATTGAAGCCGTTCCGTCCAGCACCAGCGTGATTGTCGCCTAGGACGCATTCCTGTCCGGATCGACGGCATCGGCCGTTGGGTCGTCTTCGCGCATCGAGAAGGCGCGGCCAAGGCTGAAAACCAGACCATAGAGAGGGATGTTGACCGCCAGGTTGGCGATCGGCAGGTAGCTGGTCATCCGCCAGGCGGGCGAGAAGAACGGTTGGCCATAGCCGTCGCAGACAAGCGAAGAGCCATACTCCCACAAGGCCCCCAGGACGGCCGCGACGGCGAAAAGCTTGATGCAGGTGATGACCAGCCTTGCCCGCGCCGGCTCCGGCAGAAGCCGGTTCCAGAGCACCAGGCAGACAATCGGAACCGCATAGATGAGGTCCTGCAGCACCAGCATCGGCAGCGCGCCATTGGCCGCGTCAAGGAACTCGGCACGCGTATCCAGCCGCATGCAAACCTCGCTCGAGGTTGTCGACAGCAGGAAAAAGACGAACGGCCCGAGGAACCAGAAGAAGAACAGCGACGGCCAGAAGACGACTGCAAGCAGCGCCCTGGCAGCCAGTTTCCTGTGATTGAACATGAATCTTTTCCGAAAACCGGTTCCCACTTTTCGGGATCATGCTCTGCTCAACTGGCCTGATCCATGAAGCGGGGGAACCAGCCTTCGTGGGCGGCGGTCAATTCACTGAGCGGGATCGCCCGCGCCTCGCCAAGCTTCAGCGCATCGCCGCCGGTCGAGCCGATCCATGGCGCGAAGATGCCGAGTTCGCCCTGCTGCTTTCGGATGGCGTCCCATTCCTCGCCATGCGGGTCGATCGACAGCGTCAGCAGATAGCGGCCCTGATCCTCGCCGAACCAGACCGGGATCGGATCGGTGCCGACAAGGCCGGGAACGGTCGCGCCGATGCCCGACGCCATCGCCATTTCGGCCAGCGCCACGGCGATGCCGCCATCGGAAACGTCATGCGCGGCGGTGACGATGCCGGAGGCGATCAGCGAGCGCACATGGTCGCCGACGCGCTTCTCATGCGCGAGATCGACCGGCGGCGGCGGCCCGTCGGTGCGGCCATGGATGTCCCTGAGGTAGACGGACTGGCCAAGATGCGTGCCCCAGGAGGCGGGCGCGCCGACCAGCAGGATCATTTGGCCCTCGGCCGCAAAGCCGGTGCGCACCATCTTCGACCAGTCGGCGATGAGGCCGACGCCGCCGATAGTCGGTGTCGGCAGGATGCCCTGGCCGTTGGTCTCGTTGTAGAGCGAGACATTGCCCGACACGATCGGGAAGCCGAGCGCGCGGCAGGCGTCGCCAATGCCCTTCACCGCGCCGACCAACTGGCCCATGATCTCGGGCCGTTCCGGGTTGCCGAAATTGAGGTTGTCGGTGGCCGCCAGCGGCAGTGCGCCGGTGGCGGTCAGGTTGCGCCAGCACTCGGCCACGGCCTGCTTGCCGCCCTCATAGGGATCGGCTTCGCAATAGCGCGGCGTCACGTCGGACGAAAAGGCGAGCGCCTTGGTCGCATGGCCTTCCACCCGCACCACGCCGGCATCGCCGCCGGGAAGCTGCAGTGAATTGCCCTGGATCAGCGTGTCATACTGCTCCCAGACCCAGCGGCGCGACGACAGGTCCGGCCCGCCGAGCAGC
This sequence comes from Mesorhizobium sp. WSM4308, assembly GCF_002294905.1. NCBI lineage: Bacteria > Pseudomonadati > Pseudomonadota > Alphaproteobacteria > Hyphomicrobiales > Phyllobacteriaceae > Mesorhizobium > Mesorhizobium sp. WSM4308. Next base: position 211,088 of record NZ_NSFW01000005.1, read on the forward strand.
TTCAGCAGCGCATCGGCAACATCGGCCTGCGGAATGTCGTTGGCGGCGAGCGGTGCGGGCTTCTTCGGCTCGATCCAGGGGCGGTCATATTCCGGCGCCTTGTCGCCGAGATCCTTGATCGGCAGATCGGCGACCTGGTCGCCCTGATGCAGCACGCGGAAGCGCAGATCGTCGGTGGTCTTGCCGACAATGGCAAAGTCGAGGCCCCATTTGTGGAAGATCGCCTCGGCCTCCTTTTCCTTCTCGGGCCGCAGCACCATCAGCATGCGCTCCTGGCTTTCCGACAGCATCATCTCATAGGCGCTCATGCGCTCCTCGCGCACCGGCACCTTGTCGAGATCGAGCTCGATGCCGAGGTCGCCCTTGGCGCCCATCTCGACCGCCGAACAGGTGAGGCCGGCCGCACCCATGTCCTGGATGGCGATGACGGCGCCCGAGGCCATCAGTTCGAGGCAGGCTTCGAGCAGGCACTTTTCGGTGAAGGGATCGCCGACCTGCACGGTCGGGCGCTTCTCGTCGATCTTGTCGTCGAATTCGGCCGAGGCCATGGTGGCGCCGCCGACGCCGTCGCGGCCGGTCTTGGCGCCGAGATAAACGACCGGCAGGCCGACGCCCTTGGCCTCCGACAGGAAGATGGCATTGGTCTTGGCGAGGCCGGCGGCAAAGGCGTTGACCAGGATGTTGCCGTTGTAGCGGGCGTCGAAATTGACCTCACCGCCGACTGTCGGCACGCCGAAGGAATTGCCGTAGCCGCCGACGCCCGAAACCACGCCGGCGACGAGATGCCTGGTCTTGGGGTGATCGGGCGCGCCGAAGCGCAGTGCATTCATCGCCGCGATCGGCCGTGCGCCCATGGTGAAGACGTCGCGCAAAATGCCGCCGACGCCGGTCGCCGCGCCCTGGTAGGGCTCGATGAAAGAGGGGTGGTTGTGGCTTTCCATCTTGAAGACGACGCAGTCGCCGTCCCCGATGTCGACCACGCCGGCATTCTCGCCTGGCCCCTGGATGACCTGCGGTCCGGTGGTGGGCAGCGTGCGCAGCCACTTCTTCGAGGATTTGTAGGAGCAGTGCTCGTTCCACATCGCCGAGAAGATGCCGAGCTCGGTAAAGCTCGGTTCGCGCCCGACGAGGTCCAGGATGCGCTGATATTCGTCTGGCTTCAGCCCATGCGCGGCAATGAGCTGTGGGGTGATCGGCACGGAATTGGAAATGGTCATGGGCGGTGATTTATGTCCATGGAGCGGGGATTTTGAGTCCCCTCTTATCGCAAGCTTTGCGGCCGATACACCCGTCGATGAGCGAAAAAGACAGAAAGCAACAAGGTGACGGCCGGCGTAGCCCGCACCGGGAGCTTTCAGGCGCCCGTCGCGCCAGCGATGATCCGCGAGGTCGCTGTGAGGAATGCAAAGCCGCATGGGAACGCTATGGCATCCCGGCCGTTGGGTTCCAACCCTTCAGGAGATCAGGACCATGGGTACCAAGCAGAACAACAAAGACAATCGCCTCTCGGACAAGGAGGCTCTTCATCTCGCCGAAACCACAGACGTTTCGCCAGGACAGGCGAAGGAAATGGCCGAGAAGCACGGCAAGGACAAGGCCAAGGAGGAAGCCAAAAACTTCAAGGCCGAGGGCTGATCTGATTCAGGTTTCTCACGAAAAGCTGTCGTAGCCGGCGCGGCCTTCGTCGAGGAGACGGCGGATGACGGCAACGCCGTCGGCGACATCGCTGCGCTGCCTCGGCTGCGAGGTGCCGAAGCGGACACCGTGAAAGACCTGTTCGGAGCGGCCGGCCTTGAACTCGTCCTCGTCGTCGATCAGCACGCCGTGTTCGAGACAGGCATTCTTGAATGTGCCGGAAAGCCATGGGTCGGGCAAAGTCAGCCAGACAAAGGGCACCTTGTCGTGTGACTTGAACGCGAAGCCGGCCAAGGTCTCGCGCACGATCGCGATACGGGCGCTGATTTCGGCGATGCTGCGCTTGCGGATATCGCTGGCCTGACCGGAGAGCACCAGCCTCGTATTCACCTCCGCCAGCAGGAAGGGCATGCCGCCGGTGATCATCTTGTGGGCGACACGGATCCGGTGGCGATAGGCGGGAGGGCAGGAGAGCCAGCCGCCGCGGATACCGGCCGCTACCGATTTCGACAGACCGCCGGCGACGATGGTTCTCTCTGGGGCATATTCAGCAAGCAACGGTGTCGGATCGTCCGTCAGGTGGCCGTAAAGATCATCCTCGATCAGGATGACGTTGTATTCGCGCGCGACACGCGCGATCGCCTCGCGGCGCGCTGCGGACAGTGTCGTCAAGGTCGGATTCTGCGCCGTCGGCATCAGGAAGATCATCCTCGGATGCTTTTGCGCGCAGACGCGTTCGAAATCGGCAGGGTCGAGGCCTTCGTCATCCGAGGCCACCAGTGCCGTGCGCCGGCCGATCAGCCCGGCGCTGCGCGAGATCTGCGAATAGGTGAGGTGTTCGAAGGCGACATAGTCGCCCGGCGTGGTGAGTGCGGCGATCGCCGCCATCACCGCGGCATGGGTGCCGAGCGTCGGAACGATGCTGTCGGCGGCCGGGCGGAAGGTGTTTCTCGACAGCCAGCGGGCGCCGGCTTCGTACCAGCGGCCAGGAAAATCACGCGTGTAGCTCGAGATTTCATGGGGATGATCCTGCGCGGTGCGCGACAGCACATCGGCGATATCAGTGCCCTGGCCGACATCGGGTGCCGCCGTGCTGTCGAAACGCAGTTTGTCCTGAGGCGCATCGACATAGCGCGTGCCTTCCACGCTGACGTCGGGCGCCTCCGGTTTCACGCCTTCGGCGCGCCGGCCAAGCACATAGGTTCCACGCCCGACTTCGCCGCTCACCAGCCCTCGCTCACGCAGCAACTGGTAGGCCCGGCCGACCGTGCCGACCGTGGTGCCGATGTCATAGGCGAGGTCGCGCTGGGGTGGCAGTTTTGTTCCGGCGCCGATCACGCCCTGGTCGATGCCCGCCTCAACGGAGTCCGCGAGGCGTTGATAGAGGGGTCCGGCGCCGCCGGTCAGATCTGGAAGCCAATTTGTCATGGTGACAATTTTCTATATTGCACCGAATTATGAGTCAATACATATCAATCGGGCGCCAAAAGGGGTGCAATTGAGAGTCTTGGCAGAAAGAAAATGGATACAATCGCGACAATCCGTCATCCCAGAGCCGCATTTCCAGGCGAGGCGCTAGGCCCGTCAGGCCAGCAAGGCTTTGTCGGCCGTCTGGTGCGTCTGGTCAGCTCGCTGGCACGATGGATCGACCATTTGCTGGAGCGCCGGCGCGGCCGGCTGGCTTTGCTGGAGATGACCGACGATCAGCTCAAGGATATCGGTATCTCCCGCTGCGATGCCCACCGCGAGGGCATCAGGCGCTTTTGGGAATAGAGGCCATTCTTAACGGACCGGTTTGGCCTCGCGATGGCCGATGCCGCGATCGATAAAAGCGGCAATGATCGAGATCACCAGGAACAGCGCGGTGATGGCCAAGGCCGCAATGGCGACGCTGGCGGCGCCGTTCTTGGCAACATCGAGGAAGGGGTAGGGCACTTCGCCCGCGATCGGTGCCCGTACCAGCGCATAGGCGAGATAGGCGATGGGATAGAGCATCCACCAGGAAATGTCGCTCCACCTCGTTCTGCCGTCGGCCCCCGCTGCCAGCCACCACAGCACGAACAGCACTGGCGTCACATAGTGCAGCAGCACATCGCAGAGCAGGAACAGGCCTTGCGGCTGCCAGAGCCGTGCCAGAACGGTGGCATAGACCATGAAGACGACGGTGATCGAAACCGCAACACCCGCACGCATCTGCGGCACGGCGAAGGCCGGCAGCCAGGCATAGCCGGTGGATGACAGCAGGGATGTGTACACCAGCACGGCGCCAACGTTGGTCAGGATGGTGAAGAAGCTGAAGTAGAACACGATAGAGCCGAGCAGGCTGCGGCCGGCCTCCATCGATGCCGGAACGGTGATGCAGAACTGCAGGACGAGGCCGGCCAGGCCGATGGCCAGACCCACCACCTGCAGGAAGCGGCCCATGTCAGGCGGTCGCGGCGCAGGCCGGATTGCCCGTCTGCCAGCGGGCAATGTCCGAGCCGATGCGTGCGCCGAGCGGGTCGTTCATCAGCGGTCCGAACACGTCGACACGGCTCGAATTGCCTTGCGCCTGCACGACCAGCAGCGGCTTGCCGCCATAATGCTTGGCCGGCACCAAAAGGAAACGCGGCGTGCCGCTGAACGAGTTCAGTTCATTAGCCATCTGATATTGCTTGAAGGCCGGGTCCTTGCTGGCGATCCAGCATTTGTGGGCTGCGATCGCCACTTGTTCCATGGCCAGCAGCGCCGCACTTTTGCCCGACGGCACAGGCGTGCTCTTCGGGCTCGACTGGCAGGACGCCAGGGCTAAGCCTGCGGCTGCGACGAGAACGATCGTCTTGCTCTTGATCAAGCGGCACCCATCTCGAGTTCGGACAGAAAGATCTTCAAGCCGTCGGTCATCTCGCCCCAGACCCGCGACAAGGCCGGATGCTGCGAGGCGATCTGCTCATAGGCATCGAATTTGGGATAGGCGTCGAGCAGGTCGTGGCGGCCCGTCATGGCGCGGAAATTGTTGAAGATGAACCGGGTCGGCGTCAGCCAGGCGTCGGCAAGGCTGATGTCGTTGCCGAGCGCGAAGGGGCCTTGCGCCATGCGCGCCTCGATCGCTGCCAGTCCGTGATGCAGACGGGCGAACTGGGCATCGATGTCGGCATTGTTGCGCTTCGGCACGAAATGAAGCTCGAAAAGCTTCATGGTCGGCGTCAGCACGTCGAGGTCGGTGATGCGGGCGAACATGCGCACCAGCGCGCGATCCTTGGAGTCAGGCGGCAGCAGCGCTGGCTCCGGAAACCGCTCCTCGAGATATTCGGCGATGACAACCGATTCGAGGATCGTCTCGCCCGAGCCGGTGATCAGCACCGGAATCCGGTTCATCGGCGAAATGGCGCGAAACGCTTCGGGGATTGGAAAACCCGGCGGCGGCGCGATGATCTTGAGCGGCACGTCCTTGATATAGGCAAGCGCCCGCACGATCGACGAATAGGGCGACAACGGCCGCGAATAGAGTTTCATGACCGTCTCTCTCCCCAGAGCAATGGACTCGATGTCCGTGTAAGGCTTACCGCATTCTCGGCTGAGATCGTCAAGCGGCGATACCGAGCGCGCCTTCGAACAGCGCCCGGCCGTCGCTGCCGCCATGGGCGGCCTCGATCAGGTTTTCCGGATGCGGCATCAGGCCAAGCACATTGCCTTGTTCGTTGATGATGCCGGCAATGTCGTTGATCGAGCCATTGGGATTGGTGCCCTCGGCATAGCGGAACACCACCTGGCCTTCGCCTTCGAGGCGGGAAAGGGTTTCGGCTTCGGCGAAGTAATTGCCGTCGTGATGCGCCACCGGCGAGCGGATGATCTGGCCCGGCTGGTAACGGCGGGTGAACATGGTGTTGGCGTTGGTGACCTCGAGCTTGATCTGCCGGCAGACGAACTTCAGTGAGGTGTTGCGCATCAGCGCCCCCGGCAGCAGGCCGGCCTCCACCAGGATCTGAAAACCGTTGCAGACGCCGATGACCGTGACGCCCTTGGCGGCCTTTTCGGCGACGGCCCGCATCACCGGCATGCGCGCCGCGATCGCGCCGCAGCGCAGATAGTCGCCGAAGGAGAAGCCGCCTGGAATGGCGATCAGGTCGACGTCAGGGATTTCAGTGTCGGTCTGCCAGACGGTAACCGGCGGTTTTCCCGAAATCTTGGTCAGCGCCGCGATCATGTCGCGGTCGCGGTTGAGGCCAGGCAGGAGGACGACGGCAGATTTCATTTTGGTTCGTAAGGCCTCTGGGCTTCGGCTAGTTCGCGCAGGTCGAGACGGCGTTCGATATGTTCGAGCCGATCATCCTGGCGAGCGAGCACACCATAGATGTTTTTCACGTCACTTTCAGTGGCTATGAGATGACCTCGAATGGAACCAAGCTCGGATTTCACCTCTCCGAGCGTCAAGTCCATCCTGTCTAACCGAGACTGGATGGACTTGAGGGTTTCAAATATCAAGCTGCCATCGATCTCGGCCACCAACCCCTCCGACACAACCTCAGGTTATGGCCACACTATAATTCTCAATCACCGTATTCGCCAGCAGCTTGTCGCACATAGCTTTCAGATCGGCTTCGGCCTTGGCCTTGTCGCCTTCCGCCAGTTCGACGTCAAACACCTTGCCCTGCCGTACCGCGCCGACGCCGTCGAAGCCCAGACCGGACAGCGCGTGTTCGATCGCCTTGCCTTGCGGGTCGAGGACGCCGTTCTTGAGGGTGACGGTAATGCGGGCCTTGATCACGCTGGACATGCTCCTGTTCTAAGTATCGGATCGCAAGCCGCTATCAGTGCGGCTTGCCTTTGACGACGTCGGTCGAGGCGACAAGCACCGGGCCGGTCGGGCGCGGCGGCTCGTTCTCGTTCATGATGCCGAGGCGGCGGGCGACTTCCTGGTAGGCCTCGACGAGGCCGCCCATGTCGCGGCGGAAACGGTCCTTGTCGAGCTTGTCCTGCGTTGCCACGTCCCACAGGCGGCAGGAGTCCGGCGAAATCTCGTCGGCGACGACGATGCGCATCATGTCGCCCTCGAACAGGCGGCCGCATTCGATCTTGAAGTCGACGAGCTGGATGCCGACGCCCATGAACAGGCCGGAGAGGAAATCGTTGACACGGATGGCGAGCGCCATCACGTCGTCGATCTCCTGCGGGCTTGCCCAGCCGAAGGCGGTGATGTGCTCTTCCGACACCATCGGATCGTCGAGCGCGTCGGCCTTGTAGTAGAATTCGATGATCGAGCGCGGCAGGACGGTGCCTTCCTCGATGCCGAGGCGCTTCGACAGCGAACCTGCGGCGACGTTGCGCACCACCACTTCGAGCGGGATGATCTCGACTTCCTTGATCAGCTGCTCGCGCATGTTGAGCCGGCGGATGAAGTGGGTCGGGATGCCCATGCGGTTCAAGTGGTTGAAGATGTGCTCGGAAATGCGGTTGTTGAGCACGCCCTTGCCGTCGACGACCTCGTGTTTCTTCTTGTTGAAAGCGGTCGCGTCATCCTTGAAGAACTGGATGAGCGTACCTGGCTCCGGTCCCTCATAGAGGATCTTGGCCTTGCCTTCATAAATGCGGCGGCGATTTTTCATCTGATTTTTTCTCTGGATTTGCGGGCAGGCGGCAAGCGACCAGTTCCTGTCCGTCTGCCTATATTAGTTGCGGCGACGGTTGGGTTCAATGCCGGGTCTATCCCAATCACACCGTTTGCTCAATCGGCAAATCCGTCCAATCAACCGCTTTCCGGACTGAAATGCCGCAGCGCAGCATATGACGAAGCGTATTGACCGGCTCGCGACGTTTTGGTTTGTGCTTTGGCAACACACATATCTCTTGCCAACGAATCGCATTTGACCCGGAGGGACGCCATGAGCAGCATGAAAGATCGCGAAGAGGGCTTCGAGCGCAAATTTGTGTTCGACGAAGAGCTTCGGTTCAAGGCGTCGGCGCGCCGCAACAAGGCGCTCGGCCTGTGGGCCGCCGAAAAGCTCGGAAAGTCGGGTGCCGACGCCGATACCTATGCCAAGGAAGTCGTTGTTTCCGACATCGAGGAAGCCGGTGATCACGACGTGTTCCGCAAGATCCGTAAGGATTTCGATGCCGCCGGCGTCGACCAGTCGGACCATCAGATCCGCCGCACCATGGACGAACTGATGGCGCAGGCGATCGAGCAGATCAAGAACACCTGATCCGGGCCGACGCAGGGTTTCGCAAGAGTGTCCCGGTTTTGCGACGGAACCTGCGGCAAAAATGAATGACTGGACCAATCGACCGCCCGGCCAAGCCGGGCGGTTTTTCTTTGCCTTTGGCGTGGTTTCCGGCTGAAACTGCCGACATTAACGAGGAAGAAGACTAGATGTCCCTGAAGTCCCGCCTTGCCGCCGATGAAACGCTGGTCACCGCTTGGTCCGGCGTGCCGGATGCCCTGACCGTCGAGATCCTCGCCAAACAGGGCTTCGATGCCATCACGCTCGACATGCAGCATGGCGGTCATCACGAGGACAGCGTGCTGCGCGGTCTCTTGCCCGTGCTTGCCGCAAACAAGCCGGCGCTGGTGCGCATCCCCGTCGGCCGTTTCGACATGGCAAGCCGGGCGCTCGATTTCGGCGCCGAGGCGGTGATCGCGCCGATGGTGAATTCGGTGGCCGATGCAAAGCTGTTCGCCGCGGCGATGAAATATCCACCGCTCGGCGAGCGCTCGTGGGGCCCCACCTATGCCTTTCCTCGCCACGGCAAGGGCGACTATGCCGAATGGCTGCGCGACACCAATCAGCGCACCATGGCCTTTGCCATGGTCGAGACGCGCGCCGCGCTCGACGCGCTCGACGGCATTCTCGACACGCCCGGCATTGACGGCATCTTCCTCGGGCCGTCGGATTTCTCGATTGCCTGGACCAATGGCGCCACGGTCAGTTCGACGCTGGAGAGCATGATGGAGACGGTGGCGTCGGTGGCCGAGCGCACCCGCAAGGCCGGAAAACATGCCGCGATCTATGTCGTCGAACCAGCAATTGCCGGCCGTGTCGTCTCGATGGGCTATCGCCTGCTCGCCACCGGGTCCGAGCATGCGTTGATTTCATTGGGGGCAAGGACCCTGCTGAAAGATATCAAGGATTCGATCGGAGTCTGAACCCGAACCGGAGGAACTACCGTCACGGCGCCGGGCGGTTAGGCGCTCGCGAGCCACCTTAAATTATTGTTTATCGGAGCTCGGCGGTTTCTTCGGGACTCTGTGCGCCGACTTTGGGTCTCAATCACAGATCCGTCAGGAACTTGGCGAAGGTCATCGAGCCTTCGGGCCAAGGGCCGAAGCCAGAATCCTGGTTGAGATGGCCGGTCTCGCCGGCATCGATGAACAGCGAACCCCAGGCGCCGGCTATGTCCTCGGCGACACCGAAGGCACAGAACGGGTCGTTGCGGCTGGCGATCACGACCGACGGAAAGGGCAGCGGCTCGCGCGGGTAGGGTCCGAAGGTCATCAGGTGCTTCGGCTTGATCCCAGGGTTGGCAACATCGGGCGGCGCCACGAAGAAGGCGCCGGCGACCGGTCTGACGAATTGCGGGATGGCCTGCACGGCCGCAGCCACCCCTAACGAGTGCGCGACGATGACCACAGGCCTCTCGGCCTCGTTGACCGCTTTGGCCACGCTCGCCGTCCAGTCCTCGCGGACCGGCTTCGACCATTCAGCCTGCTCGACGCGCCGCGCCGTCGACAGTTTCGATTGCCAGCGGGTTTGCCAGTGCTCGGGTCCGGAGTTGGTGTAGCCCGGGACGATCAGGATATCTGCATCTTTGACTTTCATGGAGCTGAGATAGCGAGCGTGATTGCCTCATGCAACCGTTGATGGACGCGCTTCTGCTCGTAATGGTGAACACCATGTTCGCTTTTCGCTGTCTTGTGTGAACGATCGTGATCGACGATCTGTCGTTAGGAGAGAAACAGCCGTGGAGGACCGGGATTTTGGCGCTGACACGACGTACAATAATCGGCGGCGCCGGGCCCCTGGCATCGGGAGCTTCATCAAGCGTCGCCGCGATGGAGACCATGATGAGCGAACTGCCATTTGCCGCCACCACGCCGGTGAGCGTTGCCCGCGTCGGGCTGAAGGCGCGCGATGCTGAGAGCCTCGCTGCCTATTATCGCCGGGTTGTCGGCCTGCAGGAATTGAGCCGTGCCGATGGCGCGATCACGCTCGGCGCCGGCAGCCGTCCGTTGCTGGTCCTCGAGCCGGATGCTTCGGCCAAACCGGACGATCCGCGCAGCGCCGGCCTGTTCCACACGGCTTTCCTGCTGCCCAGCCGTGCCGATCTCGGCCGCTGGATCAACCACGCCATATCAGACAAGATCGCCATCGAGGGCGCGTCCGACCATCTGGTCAGCGAAGCGCTTTACCTGACCGACCCCGAAGGCAACGGCATCGAGATCTATGCCGACCGCCGGCCGCAGGACTGGAAATGGAACGGCGACAAGATCGCCATGGCGACCGAGCGGCTCAACATTCCGGCTGTCGTCGGCGAAGTGCCGGCCGGCGATGCGGGGTGGCGAGGCGCGCCGGAAAACAGCATCGTCGGCCATGTCCATCTGCGTGTCGGCAGGCCGGAAGAGGCGGAAGCCTGGTGGAACCAGGAATTCGGCTTCGACACGGTGGCCAGATATGGCGGTCAGGCAGTGTTCCTGTCGTCAGGCCATTACCATCATCACATCGGCGCCAATGCCTGGCAGAGCGCCGGCGCCGGCCGTCGCGACCCGTCGCGCTCGGGCCTCGCCTGGGTCGAGATGCGTTCGGACAATGTGACCGGCGAAACGACGCGTGAGGATCCTTGGGGCACGGTGATCAGGACCGTTCCCGGAAAGGCGTGATCGGCGTCGGCACGGCTTCTTTCTCCCGTCTACGGGGTGAAGGAAGCTCAAGCCTCTTCAAACACCCGCCTGAAGATCGTGTCGACATGCTTGGTGTGGTAGCCCAGGTCGAATTTCTCACGGATTTCCGCCTCCGGCAGGGCAGCGGTGACTTCCTTGTCGGCCAAAAGTTCCTCAAGAAAATCAGCGCCTTGTTCCCACACCTTCATGGCGTTGCGCTGCACCAGCCGGTAGGAGTCCTCGCGCGACAGGCCTGCCTGCGTCAGCGCCAGCATGACGCGCTGCGAATGCACCAGGCCGCGGAACTTGTTCATGTTCTTCAGCATGTTCTCGGGATAGACGACCAGCTTGTCGACGACGCCGGTCAGCCGTGACAGCGCGAAATCCAGCGTCACCGTGGCGTCCGGACCGATCATGCGCTCGACGGAGGAGTGCGAGATGTCGCGCTCGTGCCAGAGCGCCACATCCTCCATCGCCGGCAGCGCCATGGAGCGCACCATGCGGGCAAGGCCGGTGAGGTTTTCCGTCAGCACGGGGTTGCGCTTGTGCGGCATTGCCGACGAGCCTTTCTGGCCCGGCGAAAAATATTCCTCCGCTTCCAGCACCTCGGTGCGCTGCAGGTGCCGGATCTCGGTCGCCAGCCGCTCCATCGACGAGGCGATGACGCCGAGCGTGGCAAAGAACATGGCGTGGCGGTCGCGCGGGATCACTTGCGTCGACACCGGCTCCGGCTTCAGCCCGAGCTTTGCCGCGACATGCTCCTCGACATAGGGTTCGATGTTGGCGAAGGTGCCGACCGCCCCGGAAATGGCGCAGGTGGCGATGTCTTCGCGTGCGTGCACCAGCCGCTCGCGGCAGCGCGAGAATTCGGCATAGGCCTGCGCCAGCTTGATGCCGAAGGTTGTCGGCTCGGCATGGATGCCGTGGCTGCGGCCGATGGTAACGGTGTCCTTGTGTTCGAAGGCGCGGCGCTTGAGCGCGGCAAGCAGGCCGTCAATGTCGGCGAGTAGAATGTCGCTGGCGCGGGTAAGCTGGACGGCAAAGCAGGTGTCCAGGACATCCGAAGACGTCATGCCCTGGTGGATGAAACGCGCATCCGGTCCGACGAATTCGGCAAGATGTGTGAGGAAGGCGATGACGTCATGCTTGGTGACGCGTTCGATCTCGTCGATCTTCTCGACGTCGAATTTCGCGGCACCGCCCTTTTCCCAGATGGTCTTTGCCGCTTCCTTCGGGATGACGCCGAGTTCGGCCAGCGCGTCGCAGGCATGGGCCTCGATTTCGAACCAGATGCGAAACCGGGTTTCGGGCGACCAGATGGCGACCATTTCCGGCCGGGAATAGCGAGGGATCATCGGTCAGTCCTGATGTGTCGGAGGGTTAGCCCGCCTCCTAACAGAGACAGACAAAATGCTCAACGCCGCTGCTGTGCAAACCAGAGACTGGCGGCAAACAAGGCGATGAACCCAAGCGGAAAATAGAGCCTGATGCCCAGCACCATGAACTGGTAGGACGCCACCGCCATCGTGAAGGCGAGTTGAAACCCCCAGGTGAGGGTGAAGACCGGTGCATGCCATTCGGCATAGTATGACCGGTACTGCAAGGCATAGAGCCCGTCGGTCAGCCCGATCGTCGCGGCGGCAAGGCATACCATTGTCGCCGCGAAGGCTGCCTCCCGGCGCCTTCCCAGCGAGACCAGCCGTGCCACGAACAGGCCGACCGGAAAGGCGAGGGCGCCGCCGCCCGCAAACAGCAGCGATACGGTGCGGATTTTCTCCGGCGTCACCCAATCGTCCAGCAACAGGTTGATGAGCGCGCTCGTGCCCATGGTTGCGGCCCACAAGAACGAGCCGAAAAGCGTCGCGCGCCACCCTGGCAAGGCGCGGCGGACGAAGTTCAGGTTGCGGTTGAGTATGGCGACGTGCGTACTCACAGGCGGCCGGTCACGGCGATCCAGCGGAAGTCCGGACCCTCGAAGCCATATTGGCGCACCGCGATCAGCACCGCATAGGCGCTGAGGCTATCCATGGAGAATGTCTGGACCGCCCCGATGCGGTAACCGTTCGGGCAGCCGCGGCTTTTGGGGATCGACTTGTCCTCGTGCAGCAATTTGGTGGTGCCGCCATCCTGCGCCGCGACGCGCAGCAGCCGGAAGCCATTGATCTCGCCCTGGCTGTCGCAGCCTTCGGTGCTGTTCATGCCGATCTCGTCCAGCCGGAACTCGAGCGGTTGGTCGACCGGAGAGAAGATCGGCCGCGGATTGACCGCCATGCGGTGCGGATCGGCCGAAAGCTCGGTCACCGGGTTGAAACCGGCGGTGATGCCGCGATTGGCGCTCAGCTCGGCCTGGCTGACAATGGCCTCGCCCTTTTGCCGGGCCTGAAGGCGCGCCGCGTCCAGCTTGGCGTTCTCGTCGTCGAGCCGGACCCTGATCGGCGTGCCCTTGAGAAAACTGTCGGTGCTGGTGTCGATGTAATAGCGGTTGGCATAAGGGAAGCCCGACCCGTCCTGGACTCCGTATTCCTCGAAGGCGAACACGCCGCCATCCTTGCTGAAGCCAAGGATTTCAAGATCGGCGACATCGCCGGCCTGGACGGCGATCGACGCGCCGAGCTGCGCGGCCAGGCAAACGGCAAACAGGAAAAGCACTCGCATCTTTTTCACTCCGGCAGCCGTGATCGTTGCAATCCCTAGCACGACGAAATCAAAACGTCGTGCGGGCCGAAAGCCGATGCATCCAATCGGCTCGTCAGTTGTTATTGTCGGCAGTCCCAATGGAGAACCACCATGACCGACACCAGCAAAATTCGTGAGCATATGGAAGTCGTCGGCGCCGATGGCGTGCATCTCGGCACTGTCGACAAGATCGACGGCCAGCGCATCAAGCTGACCAAGGCCGACAGCGGCGAGGGCGCTCACAAAGGTCATCACCACTACATTCCTCTGGCCCTGGTTGCAGAAGTCGATGGCAAGAAGGTGTGGCTGTCAGCGAATTCCGATGTGGCGGTGACGTTCGAGGAAGAAAAATCCGATCCGATCTGATTGATCGATTCAGCCCAAACGCAACGACCAGACGGGAAACAGATCGTTGTCGGCTGGCGTCGCGGCAAACACGCCACGGCTGATGGCGCGCGCCATGGTGGCCCCGGCCGCGGCATAGAGGTCGATTGCCGCATCGGCCTCGAGCCGGATGCCGTTCGTCCCCGTCGCCAGTGCGAACACCAGGTCACCATCGGCCGGCGTGTGCGTCGGCCAGATGGCGCGCACGAAGCCGTCATGCGCCGACATTGCCAGGCGTTTCGCTGCGGCCTTGGTGAGAATCGCATCCGTCGCGATGACCGCGATGGTGGTGTTGCCGCCGGTCTCCATCCGCGTGCCTACATGCTTGTCGCGGTATTTCAGCAAAATCTCCTTCGCATCGCCCGGCATGGGCGAGGGATAGCCGAGCCCGCCGAATTCGTCGCCGATTTCGAAGGGCGCCGCCCAGAAATGGCGGGTGCGCCCGACAGTCACCGATCCGGTCGGATTGACGGCGGCCAGCGCACCGATTGTAACGCCACTGTCCAGCAGCGTCGAAGCGGAGCCCAGGCCGCCCTTCAGCCCGGCGGTCAGCGCACCTGTGCCGGCACCGACCGTGCCGAGCTGGAAATCGGTGGCGGCGGATTGAGCTGCCTCATAGCCGAGATCGCGATATGGGGGATAGCGGCCCCATTCCTTGTTGCCACCATTGCGCAGGTCGAACAGGATCGCCGCCGGCACGATCGGCACGCGAAATCCGCCCACCTCGAAGCCGATGCCGCGCTCGCGCAACGCCGCCTGCACGCCGGACGCGGCATCGAGGCCGAAAGCCGAACCGCCCGACAGCACCACGGCGTGGATCGCCTCTGTCGAATTGTGCGGTTCGAGCAGGTCCGTCTCGCGCGTGCCTGGCGCACCGCCCAGGATCTGGACACCGGCCACCGCCGGTTCGTCGCAAAGGATCGTCGTCACGCCGGATTTCAGCCGGGCGTCGGATGCATTGCCGACGCGCAGGCCGGCAACGTCGGTGATCAGATTGCGAGGACCGGTGCGGAACATCAATTGCTTTCCAAAGGCACGAAGCGCGCGCCGTCGAAGCGGAAGACGCGGTAGGGGCTCTGGCTGAGGTCGCCCTTGGCGTCAAAGCGGACCGGCCCGATCGCCGTGGTGAAATCATGCCCGCTCAGCACCTCGGTCAGCGGCTTGCCCGGGGACAAGGTCGATGCGGCCTTGGCGATCTCCACCGCTGCATAGGCCGGCAGCGTGTAGCCGTCCGGCACGATCTTTTGCGCGGAGAAGCTTTCCAGTGCCTTTGCGTCGGCGACATCAGCCCATTCGGGCGGCGCGATCATCAGCGTGCCCGTCGCATAGGCCAAGTCTCCGGGCGGCGTGCGCAGATTTTCGCCGCCGGCAAAGACCATGCCGGCCTGTAGCTGTGCGGCATCGCGACCCATAATGGCGACGTCGTCGCCGTCGCCGCCGGCAAAGACATGCGTGGCGCCGGCCTTCTTCAGTCGACCGATCATTCCTATCTGGTTATCGAGTTGCGGCCGGAACGTGTCGACGAACACCGGCTTCAGCGCCGCTTGCTCGGCCGCCGCGCGAAATGTTTCGGCCATCTCGCGGCCATAGATGGTGCCGTCGTCGATAATGGCGAACAGTTCGTTCTGCCACAGACGGGTGAGGGTGGAGGCAACGGCGTTGCGCTCATCGTCGCCGCGAGGCCCCAGGCGATAGACCGGCCAGCCGGTTTTGGCGCGGCGATCGGTAAGGCTTTCGGTGCGCACGCCGACGGTGATGACCGGGATATTGGCGTCCTTGAGGATCGGCATCGCCGCCTCGATGGCTTCGGTGCATAGGAAGCCGATCACGACACTGACCCTGGCCGCGGCAAGAGCCCTGGCCGCGGCTGCACCGCCATCGGCGGTGCAGGCATCATCCTCGGTCTTGAGTTCGACGCCGTTTGCTTGCGCCGCGAGCCCGGCACCGACCCCGATCTGCTTGCCGAGGATGGCCGACGGTCCCGACAACGGAGCAGCAACGCCGATCGTCAGCGTCTGGGCGCTGGCGGCGCCGGCCAAGAACAGCCAGGCCAGCGCGGCGGATATCGTTGCCCCGGGTCGCATCCTGCCGAAGAGTTCCTCCCAAGCCCGCGATAACAGCGCGAGCGCCAATTCTCGCCAAGACCTAAAGGCTGCCCGGCCTTGGTGCAACACGCGAATTCGGGATATGGGCCAAGCACTTCGCTTGTGGCATGTCATGTCTGGCCATATATAGCGGTAGGGTTCTGGCTATGGACAATTTCCGGTGCTGAAGAAGAATGACATTGGACCGCAGGCCTATCGCGACGCGATGAGCCATTTTGCCGGCCACGTTCACGTGGTCACCACCGACGGGCTCGCCGGCAAGCGCGGCACGACGGTAATCGCTGCCTGCTCGGTGTCGGACACGCCGCCGACCATCCTGGTCTGTCTCAACCGCGAAAACGCCAACAATGAGCTGTTCGTGAAAAACGGCCGGTTTGCCCTGAACACGCTGGCTTCGCATCAGGAACCGCTGTCGGTCGGCTTTTCCGGCATCACCGGCCTGCCGGTCGAGGAGCGTTTCGCGCTCGGCGAATGGGACGTGATCTCCACCGGCGCACCGACGCTGAAGGGGGCGCTGGCCGTTTTCGACTGCGAACTGATCGACACCAAGGACCTGGCCACGCATCGTGTGCTTTTTGGCAAGGTGACAGGCCTTCGCATGGGCGATAATTTGCGGCCGCTGATCTATCACGCCCGCGGCTACCATGTCCTGGACAGCGGAGCGACGGCGTTCACGGAGAAAGAATGACCGAACTGAAACCGCGCCCCGTACCGCGGACGATCGACGAGACGCTCGATCTCCTGACCGGCGCGGACTATGTGGCGGATCGATCGCTGGCGACTGTGCTTTTCCTGTCGTTGCGCATGAACCGGCCATTGTTCCTCGAGGGCGAGGCCGGCGTCGGCAAGACCGAGATCGCCAAGGTGTTGGCGCAGGCGCTTGGCCGCCGGCTGATCCGCCTGCAGTGCTATGAAGGGCTTGACGTTTCGTCTGCTGTCTACGAGTGGAATTACGCCGCGCAGATGATCGAGATCCGCATGGAGGAGGCGGCCGGCAAGGTCGACCGCTCCGCTATGGAGCGCAACGTCTTCTCGGAAAAATACCTGATCCGCCGACCGGTGCTCGATGCGTTGACTGGCAAGACGGGAGCGGCCCCGGTCTTCCTGATCGACGAACTTGACCGCACCGACGAAGCCTTCGAAGCGTTCCTGCTCGAAATCCTCTCCGACTACCAGGTGACGGTGCCCGAACTCGGCACCATCAAGGCGGAAGAACCGCCGATCGTCATCATCACCACCAACCGCACCCGCGAGATCCACGACGCGCTGAAGCGGCGCTGCCTGTATCACTGGGTCGATTATCCCAATGCCGAGCGCGAATTGGAGATCGTGCGCCGCAAGGTGCCGCGGGCCAACCAGCGGCTTTCGGCGGAGGTGGTCTCCTTCATCCAGAAACTGCGCCAGATCGAATTGTTCAAGGTGCCGGGAGTCGCCGAGACAATAGACTGGGCCGGCGCGCTGACCGAACTCGACAAGGTGGCGCTCGACCCGGAAACCGTGTCCGACACGATCGGCGTGCTGTTGAAATACCAGGACGACATTGCCCGCATCGGCACGGGCGAGGGCCGGCGCATCCTCGACGAGGTCAAGGCCGAGCTCGCGGCGGCGGAGTAACGCGATGAAGGCGCCGCGTTCCGACCCCAAAGAGGCGACGGCGGGCGGACGCATCGCCGACAACATCGTCTATTTCGCCCGCACCTTGCGCAAGGCTGGCATGCGGGTCGGGCCGGCCTCGGTCAAGGACGCCATCGAGGCGGTGCTGGCCGCCGGCATCGGCTCGCGTGACGATTTCTACTGGACGCTGCATGCCGTGCTGGTGTCCAGGCACGAGGATCACCCGGTCTTCGACGAGGCCTTCCGCCTGTTCTGGAAATCGCGCGAACTGATCGAGAAACTGCTGGCGATGTTTTCGCCCGTGGCGCCCGACGTCAGGGAGAAGCAGAAGCCGCGCGCGGCCGAGAACCGCGTCAGCCAGGCAATGTTCGAAGGCCATCAGAAAAACCAGCCACCGCAGGAGGTCCCTGAGATCGAGGTCGATGCCCGCTTCACCTTTTCCGGCAACGAGGTGTTGCGGGACAAGGACTTTGCCCAGATGAACGCTACCGAAATTGCGGACGCGAAGAAGGCGATCGCCGAGCTGCGGCTGCCTTTCGACATGGTGCGGACCCGGCGCTTCAAGGCGGATGCGCATGGCCGCCGCATCGACCCGCGCGCCATGATGCGCTCGGCCGCGCGCACCGGCGGCGAATTGATCCTGCCGAAATTCCGCTCGGCCCGTGAAGTCCACCCGCCGCTGGTGGTGCTGGCCGACATTTCCGGCTCGATGAGCCAGTACACGCGCATCTTCCTGCATTTCCTGCACGCGCTGACGGAAAAACGCCGCCGCGTCCACACCTTCGTCTTCGGCACGCGGCTGACCAATCTGACCCGGCAGATGCGCCACCGCGATCCCGATGCCGCCCTTGCCGATTGTTCGGCGGCGGTCAAGGACTGGTCCGGCGGCACACGCATTGGCGACACACTGGCCGAGTTCAACCTGATATGGTCGCGGCGCGTGCTGGGACAGGGCGCGGTCGTGCTTCTGATCACCGACGGGCTGGAGCGCGACGATGTCGCCGGCCTTTCGCAGGAGATGGAGCGGCTGCATAAATCCTGCCGGCGGCTGATCTGGTTGAACCCGTTGCTGCGCTTCGACGGTTTTCAGGCACGTGCTCGCGGCGTCAAGGCGATGCTGCCGCATGCCGATGAATTCCGCTCGGTACACAATCTCGATGCGCTCGCCGACCTCTGCGCGTCGCTGGACAAGAAGTCGGCACAGTCCGTCGATCCGCGGCGATGGATGGAAGCTGGCGCGAGGCACGCCGCATAGCCATATGTTTCCCGGCCCCCTGGAAAAACAGACCCTGAGAGAAGCAACGATGAACGACAGTCATTATCTCGATGAGGCCCGCGATCCGCTGATCATCGCGGAAGGTTGGATGAAGGATGGCAAGGATGTCGCCATTGCCACCGTGGTCGAGACCTGGGGTTCGGCGCCGAGGCCTGTCGGCAGCCATCTGGTCATCGACGCCGAAGGCAATTTTCACGGCTCGGTCTCGGGCGGCTGCGTCGAGGGCGCGGTGGTGACCGAGGCGATCGACGTCATCGGCTCCGGCAAGGCCAGGATGCTCGAATTCGGCGTCGCCGACGAAACCGCCTGGCAGGTCGGCCTGTCCTGCGGCGGCCGCATCAAGGTGTATGTCGAGCGGTTGGGCTGATCTCAGATGGATCCATACGCGCTGAAAGCCTTGAATGCCGAGCGCCGCGCCCGCCGTGCGGCGATCCTCGTCACCGATCTCGGTGATGGCCGCGACCGCATCGTGCGTGAGGGCGATCAGGTCGCCCGGGATCTCGGAGCCGCGATCGCCAAGGCCTTTCGATCGGGCAATTCCGGTTCGGTCGAGGCCGAAGGGCGGACCTTCTTTCTCAACGCGCATCTGCCGCAGCCGCGCCTCGTGGTGATCGGCGCCGTTCATATCAGCCAGGCGCTGGCGCCGATGGCGAAAATCGCCGGCTATCCCGTCGAGATCATCGATCCGCGCACCGCTTTTGCCACGCCGGACCGCTTTCCCGATGTCGCTCTGCATGCCGAGTGGCCGGAAGATGTACTGAAACGCCAGCCGCTCGACAGCTATACCGCACTTGCCGCCGTCACCCATGACCCGAAGATCGACGATTTCGCGCTGAAGGCCGCGCTAGACGCCAATTGCTTCTATGTCGGTGCGCTTGGTAGCCGCAAGACGCACGCCAAGCGCGTCGAGCGCCTGCTAGCGCTGGGCGCTACTGCCGACCAGATCGCCCGTATCCATGCGCCGATCGGGCTCGATATCGGTGCCGCGAGCCCCGCCGAGATCGCCGTGGCCGTTCTCGCGCAGACCATCCACGCCTTCCGCTCGCGCGGCCTCGATGCCAAAGGCGCGGTAGCGTGAAATTCGGTCCGATTGCGATTGAAGAGGCAGAAGGCGCGGTGCTGGCGCATGCCACCACCGCTGGTGAAAAGCGCTTTCGCAAGGCGCACAGGCTGAGCGCCGAAGATGTTTCCGTACTCAAGCGGGCTGGCGTCTCGCAGGTCGTTGCGGCGGTGCTGGCCTCGGATGATCTCGGCGAGGACGCCGCGGCGCAAAGAATTGCCGAGAGCATGAGGTTCAGCGGCATCGAGGTGAGGCCGGCGGCCACTGGCCGGGTCAATCTCCACGCCAAGGCATCCGGCATCTTCACGGTCAGCGCGGCAATGATCGACGCCATCAACGCCGTCGATCCCGCCATCACCATTGCCACGCTGGCGCAGCATGCTCCGGTCGAAAAAGGCCAGATGGTGGCGACTGTGAAGATCATCCCCTTCGCGGTCGCTTCGACCTTGGTCGACACCGTGATGAAGATCTGCGCCGGCGGCGAGATCTTTGCCGTCAACGCCTATCAGCCGGTGCGCGTCGGCGTCATCCAGACGGTCCTGCCGGGCATCAAGCCCAGCGTGCTCGACAAGACGCTGCGCGTCACCGAAGCGCGGCTGGCGCGTTCGGGCGGCAGGTTGACGGCGGAACGCCGCACGCCGCACGAGATCGCGCCCGTGGCGGAGGCCGCCGCCTCGCTGGCGCGCGACAATGACCTGGTGGTGATCTTTGGCGCCTCGGCAATGAGCGATTTCGCCGATGTCGTTCCCGCGGCGATCGAGAGGGCCGGCGGAACCGTTGTCCGCGCCGGCATGCCGGTCGATCCCGGCAATCTGCTGGTGCTCGGTACACTCGGCGGCAAGCGAGTCATCGGCGCGCCCGGCTGCGCCCGCAGTCCCAAGGAAAACGGCTTCGACTGGGTGCTCGACCGCCTGGTTGCCGGCCTCGACGTCACCGCGAAGGATATCGCCGGCATGGGGGTCGGCGGGCTGCTGATGGAAATCCCGACGCGGCCGCAGCCGCGCGAACCGCTGCCGGCCAAGAGCCGGCTCAAGGTCGCCATAGTGCTTCTGGCGGCTGGCCGGTCAAGCCGCATGGGCGGCCCGAACAAGCTCATGGCGCTGTTCGACGGCAAGCCGCTGGTGCGCCGCACCGCGGAGCGCGCGCTCGGCTCGAAGGCTTCGGGCACGATCGTCGTCACCGGCCATCAGCGCGAGCGCGTGCGTGCGGCGCTGGCGGGGCTGGATGTGACCTTTGCCGACAATCCCGATTTCGCCGATGGCCTGTCGACCTCGCTGAAGGCCGGCATTGCCTATCTGCCCGAGGACACCGCCGGCGTGATGATCGTTCTGGGAGATATGCCTGGCGTCGTATCAGGCGATCTCGACCGGCTGATCGATGCCTTCCGCAAGGCCGGAGGCAATTCCGTGGTCCGCGCCTCGCATCAGGGCAAGCGCGGCAACCCGGTGCTCCTGCCGCGCGCGCTGTTCCCGGCCATCGCCCATCTCGAAGGCGATACCGGCGCACGCCATCTGGTCGAGGCCGAGGGGCTCGATGTCATCGATGTCGAGATCGGCGAGGGCGCGTCTGTCGATGTCGACACCCGCGAGGCGCTCGAAGGTGCAGGCGGCGTGCTGCAGGATTGACAAACCCGGGCCGAATTACGCAAGCCTGCGGTATGGCCTTTCGTTTTCTTTCCCCACTCCATGCCTTTCTGGCTGCTTTATTTGTTCTTGGCCTTGCCGGCCAGGCCGATGCCCTCGAACTGAAACCCTTCAAGGACGATCTCTTCGCCTATCCGGCGACCTTGTCGACGGGCGACGGCGGCGCTTACACCGTCATCGACTACCGCGAGATGCGCGATATCAACAAGCGCGACGAAGTGCCCGAAAAGCGCGTGCATCCGCAATACACCGACACCAGCGTGCGCCAGGTGCAGCAGGATCTGATGCTGAAGACGGACGCCGGCGATGTCAGGCACGTCGCCGTCGGCAAGACGCAAGGAGCTGCCCTCATCGTGCTCTACCTGCACGGGCAGGGCGGCAGTCGCAAGCAGGGCGTCGACGATTTCACTTTCGGCGGCAATTTCAACCGGCTCAAGAACCTGATGGCCGGCAATGGCGGGCTTTATCTCTCGCCGGATTTCCCGGATTTCGGTGACAAGGGGGCCGCACAGGTCGCGGCATTGATCGATCATTATGCCGAACAGTCCCCAGGCGCGAAAATCTTCGTCGCCTGCGGCTCGATGGGCGGCGCGCTGTGCTGGAAGCTTGCCGCGCGCAACGATACCGGCCGGCGCATCAACGGGCTGCTGCTGCTCGGATCGCTATGGGACGAGAGTTTCCTCGCAAGTCCCGCCTTCAGGCGCCATGTCCCCGTCTTCTTCGGCCAGGGCAGCCATGACGTGGTATTTCCCGTAGCGAACCAGGAAGCCTTCTTCCGCTCCATCATCGCCAGGTCGAAGGCCTATCCCTATCCGACCCGCTTCGTCCGCTTCGAGACCGGCACGCACGGCACGCCAATCCGCATGGTCGACTGGCGTGGCACGCTGAACTGGATGCTGTCGAAGGCGCCTTGATCGGCGCTGCCCCGACGTCCCTCAGGGCGCGGTGTTGTAGTCGACGACCGTCTGAGGGTTCTCCTCGCCGTCATAGGACGCATCGACGTCATACTGGACCAGGGAGAAATCGCCGTTCCGGAACAGATAGGTTCCCGAATCGGAGGCATCGCCGACGCCACGCCACTTGTCGAAGGTGGTGATCGTATGGGTTTCCGCGTCATAGTCGGAATTGACCGCCCAACCGGTCGTCTCGAAGCCGACGATGCTCATGCCCAGCAATTTGCCGTCGCTGTTGTTGTTCTCATAGCGGATGTCCATCTTGGGTTCGGCGAACTGCAATTGCTTCACGGCCGACAATTCGTCGGTCATGTAGTAGACCGAACTTTCATTGTAGGCCGCGGCCGAACAGGAGAAATGGAACAGCCGTGTTTCCTTGTCGGGATCGCCGGGCTGCGCATCCTTGTCCTTGTACTTGATCGAAAACACCTCCGGCTCATTAGCCAGGAACTGCTTGTCGCACTGGTCGCCATAGGTCGCCAGGAAGGCTTTCTTGGCCTGCTCGAGTGCCGTATCCTTCTTCGGCGGCGGCGGGCCGTCGCCGCAGCTTGGCGGCAGCGCCTCTTCGAAATCGGCGGTGGAGGGTTTCAGCGCGCCTTTTTCGATATGGATCGGATCGAAGGGCGGCGCCGCCTGGATCTGGGCATTGACCTGTCGCAGCGTGTAGCAGCCGGCAAAGACCTTTTCGCTGCCGCTCTTGTCGGTGGCACGGATGGCGACCGGGACATTGTAGAAGATGCTGCCGGCGGCACCGTCGTCCGAAATGGCACCGGTCGCGACCTCGACCTTGTCGGTGCCGTCATAACCCTTGACGAAACTGTCGAAATCCTTAGCCGGCTTTGTGTCGCCGAAGTAACCCCAGGCGCGGGCGAATTCGTGCCGGTTGATGGCGCTGTAGAGCGAGCGAATGACCGCCTCGGCGCTCGATCGGTCGTCGACATAGGGTGCTTCGGGCGCGTCATCGGCGGCCAGCGCCGCTTGGCCGGATGTGGCAAGGGAGAGAAGGGCAGTCGCTGCGAGAAGGACGCATCTCATCGGGAATCTCCGCTCGATAACGCAAATTCTACCATGGCGATTGCGGCGGCGTGGTGACGCGGAGCCGACGGCGCTTGAAGAATCGTTTGCGCAGGCGCTACCTCGCTGCGCCGGCGTTCCGACCGGACAGGAGATTTGACGTGACGATATCGATGTATGAGGCATCCGTGCCCGTGTTTTCAACCAGGCTGAAAGCACTTTCCAATGTGCTGGCTGCTGCCGAACAGAACGCGCTTGACCGCAAGATCGACCCGCAGGTGTTTTTGACGGCGCGGCTCGCACCCGACATGTTCGCTTTGACCCGGCAGGTGCAGATCGCCACCGACCACGCCAAGGGCGCGCCGTCGCGGCTGGCCGGCCGAGAGGTGCCAAAATACGAGGACAATGAAGCAAGCTTTGCCGAACTCGAGGCGCGGATCGCCAAGACGCTCGCGCTTCTGGCGACGTTCTCGCCCGCCGAGATCGACGGCTCCGACAACAAGGTGATCGAACTGAAACTCGGCGGACGCGAAACGACTTTGGCTGGCATGCAGTATCTGCTGCATGTGGCCATGCCCAATTTCTATTTCCACCTCACCACCGCTTACGACATTCTTCGCCACAATGGCGTGCCACTCGGCAAGGCGACATTCCTGGGATCGCGTTAAGGCGCAAGCATTCCGAGATGTCCCGGATCCGTCCGGGACATCTCGCGAGACGCATCTAGCGAATGGACATTTCGCGGGCGACGCGCGGAAAATCGGCGGGCTTGATGCCGATATCGGCACGGTCGGCATTGCTCATCGAATGAAGCAATGCGAGCGCCGCGCGATATCGCAGATGTTCCTGCGGGCGCGGCCGGGCAAACATTTCCGTGAAGAAACCCATGAATCAGGCTCCTGGTTGGTCCTCCACGCCAGCCAATATAGGCGAATCGTGACAATTGTGCAGTGCAGCATTTGCATGCCTGCCATGTCCGGATAAGTTTCCTAGAATTTTTTGCGGCCCGCTGAAACTTCCGCGCCGCACGAACCGTAGGCTTCGACACTGGCCCGTGGCCAGTTTTTCCTCGCCACTCCTGGCGAATTTCCGGACTGCATGAAAGTGCAGTCCGGCTTTTGTTTTGAGGGACCGGCCACGATCCTCGAATGGCTAAATTCATTAAGATCGGTGGTATGTATTTTTAACGAGCCGGTTCTATGGTCCGGAAACCTGACAGTCAGGCAAGGGAGGCTGACATCGCTACCAGCGCCAAGCGTGATTTCGCTTCGCTGCTCGACGACCTCTTCGTTGCCTCCGACAAGGGTGACGGTAGCGGGGGCGACGAGGCCGGCGCGCGTCCGTCGATTCCGTTCGATTATCTCTCGGTCGCCGATGAGCTCCATTCCGGCCGCATCAAGGTATCCGCCGCCGAATATCGCGAGGCCGGTGCCGACCTGGCGAGCGAATTCGCCGCCTTACTCGAACATGCCAAGCTGGCGCTGGCTGCCGAGGACCCGAAGCCCGAGGAAAAGCTGCCGCCGATCGATCCGGAATCGATCGCGGCCGAACTGGGACTGAACCAGCCCAAGAGCGCCGCCGATTTCGGTCGCATGCGCCGCAGCTTTGCCTTCACCAACCATCCCGATCGCGTCGCCCCGCATCTGCGCCAGCGCGCCATGATCCGCATGCAGGTGGCCAACATGCTGATCGACGAGGCCAAGCGCCGCGCCGTGGCCGGCGCCCGCCGCTAGCTCAACATCGCTGGTTCACGCAAAAGTCGGCCTGGCGAGGCTTGGAGAGCGGCATGGCTTTGCCTATACATGCAGCCTCCCTCCCGCGCAGACTTTCCCTCCGGAGCAGAATTCCATGCACAAACGCCGTCTCGGTCGGACCGATCTTCTTGTTACCCAGATCTGCCTTGGTTCGATGACCTGGGGCCAGCAGAACACCGAGGCCGAAGGCCACGCGCAGCTGGATCTGGCTTTTTCGCGCGGCGTCAATTTCATCGACACCGCCGAGCTCTACCCGATCCCGCCAAAGGCGGAGACGCAGGGGCGGACGGAAAAGATCATCGGCAGCTGGATGAAGGCCAAGGGCAACCGCGACAAGGTGATCCTTGCCTCCAAGGTCGTCGGCCGCACCGCCAACACCTGGTTTCGCGGCGACAGGCCGTCGCAATTGGTGCGCGCCGATATTTTTGACGCCATCGACAAATCCCTGGCCAAGCTCGGCACGGACTATCTCGACCTCTACCAGATCCATTGGCCGGAACGGGATATCCCCTGGGGTGCCAACCCGACGCGCATCGGCGCCGTGGGGCGGCGGGCCGATGCCGACGGCGCACCGGCCGACGAAACGCCGATCGCCGAGACGCTCGGCGTCTTCGATGAGCTGGTGAAGGCGGGAAAGATCCGCCATTTCGGCCTGTCGAACGAAAGCTCCTGGGGCCTCATGCGGTTTCTTGCCGAGTCCGACAAAGGCGTTGGCCCGCGCGTGGCGTCGATCCAGAACGCCTACAATCTCGTCAACCGCACCTTCGAGGTGAACCTTGCCGAGGTCTGCGAGCGCGAACAGGTGTCGCTGCTGCCTTATTCGCCGCTGGCGCAGGGCTATTTGACCGGCAAATACGACCATGGCGCCCGACCGCAGGGCTCGCGCTCGCAATTGTTCAATCGCGGCCAGCGTTACGAGACGCCGAATGCAGCCGAAGCGCTGCTCGAATATAATGAACTGGCGCGCTCCTTCGGCATAGAGCCGGCGTTGTTTGCCAATGCCTATGTGTCGAGCCGGCCCTTCGTCACCTCCAATATCATCGGCGCGACGACCATTCCGCAGCTCGAAATGGCGTTGTCTTCGGTGGACGTCGTCTGGACCGAGGAGATGCAGAAGGCGGTGGACGCGATCCATCAGAGGGTCGGCAATCCCTGTCCCTGATCGGCGGGGATAGAATTATCATGGAATAACAAAGGGGTGGAGAGAATGGCGGATTTTTCGATCGAGGCCGTGCGCGGACAATTTCCAGCGCTTTCCCTGACCGACAAGGGCCGCCGTCGCATTTATCTCGACAATCCCGCAGGCACGCAGGTGCCGCAGGCCGTCGTCGATGCGGTGTCGCGCTGCCTGCTCACGACCAACGCCAATCTCGGGGGCTATTTCGAAACGACGATCGCGGCTCAATCCGTCGTCGACGAGGCGCATCAGGCGATGGCCGATTTCCTTGGTGCGGCGAGCCCCGAGGAAATCATCATCGGCGCCAACATGACGACGCTGACCTATCACATGTCACGCACGCTCGGCCGCACGCTGAAGCCAGGTGACGAGATCATCCTCACCCGCATGGACCATGAGGGCAATGTGTCGCCCTGGCTGCAACTGGCCGAGGATCTTGGCCTCGTGGTGCGCTGGCTGCCATTCGATGAAAAGAGCTGGCAGGTCGAAGGGGAGGCGCTGGCCGGGCTGCTGTCCGACAAGACACGGCTGGTCGCGTTGAATTATGCCTCGAACCTGACGGGTTCGATCAACCGGGTCAGGTCCCTGACTGCCATCGCTAAACGGGCCGGCGCCCTGGTCTATGTCGATGCCGTGCAGTTCGCACCGCATGGCCTGATCGACGTGCAAGAGCTCGGCTGCGATTTCCTGATCTGCTCGGCCTACAAGTTCTTCGGTCCACATATGGGCGTTTTGTGGGGACGGCGCGAAATCATCAATGACCTGAAACCCTACAAATGCCGCTGTTCGTCCAATGGCCTGCCGGAGCGGTTCGAGCTTGGCACGCCGCAGATCGAGCTGATGGCCGGCCTCACGGCGGCCGTCGACTACTTTGCCGGGCTGGGTGCGGCAGCGGGTGTGAGTGGTTCGCGCAGGCAGAAGATCGCCAGGGCCTTCGAGGTTTCGATCGCCTATGAAAACCCGCTGGCGGAGAGGCTGATCGATGGCCTGTCCGACATTCCGGGCCTGACCATCCATGGCATCACCGATCGCAAGCGGCTCGCCGATCGCGTGCCGACGGTCTCCTTTACTGTCGAGGGCATCGTGCCGGAGACGATCGTGCGGCAGATGAACGCCGAAAACATCTTCCTGTGGTCCGGCCACAACTACGCCTGGGAAATCGTCCACCAGCTCGGCATTCCGGCCGAGCAGGGGGTCGTGCGCATCGGCATCGCGCATTACAACACTGGGGCCGAAATCGAAGAGACGCTGGAGAGCGTGCACCGGGTCATCGCGATGCTCAGGCAGCAGCGCTCCTGACGCCAGGAGAAACCGTCACCGCATCCTGCCGTCGAAGCCGGTGAGGAAGGCGGTGAGATTGTCGCCGAGTGCGTCGCAGAGATAGCCGCCCTCCTGGACGATGACGCTCGGCAGGCCGAGTTTGGCAATCGCCTCGCCAATACGTGAGAAGCCGGGCGTCGTCACCGAAAGCCCGCCGAACGGATCGCCCTCGAAGGCGTCGAGGCCGAGCGCGACCACCAGCGCGTCCGGCGAAAAGGCGCCGATACGCTGGAACGCCACTTCGAGCGCCTCCAGAAACGCCGCGTCGGCCGATTTGCGCGGCAGCGGCAGGTTGAAATTATAGCCGAGGCCGGGGCCTTCGCCGCGCTCGTCGGCGTGACCCCAGAAGAACGGATAGAAGCGCACCGGGTCGGCATGCAGCGAAACGGTGAGTACGTCAGGACGGGCATAGAAGATGCCTTGCGTGCCGTTGCCGTGGTGCAGGTCGACATCGAGAATGGCCACGCGCGCCGCCTGCTTGCGCAGCACCTGCGCAGCGACCGCCGAATTGTTGATGAAGCAGAAGCCGCCGGCGACGTCGGCAAAGGCATGGTGGCCGGGTGGACGGCACAGCGCATAGGCTGCCGGCGCGCCAGCCATCACCGTTTCCGCCGCCTCGACCGCACTCCAGGCACTCCACAGCGCGCTTTGCCAGGTTTCGCCCGAGATCGGGCAAGCGGTATCGGCCATATGATAGCCAGCCTGGCCGACGGCCGAGGCTGGATAGGAGCCGTTGCGCGCGATCGGGTGGATGTTGGGGATCACTTCCGCCGAGGCGCCCTCGATGCGCTGCCAGCGCTCGAAAATATGTTCGAGGAAGTCGAGATATTCGGGCGTGTGCACCGCCGAGACCGGGCCAAGCCCGTGATTGCGTGGCCGCTCGATCGTGCAGCCGGCAGATTTTGCGCCGGCTAACAATCTTTCGATCCGCTCGGGCTTTTCCGGATTGGGCTGCGCGGCACCGCTGGAAAGAAAGGCCTTCGGGTCGTGGCGCTTCTGCTCTTCGGCGTAAAAGGCCTTCATTCCTGCTCCCCATTGACCGGCGCGTCGGCGAAGGCAAAAAAGGCTTCGCCGACGATTTTCTGCGTCTGTTCGTAACTCGACCAGGCGATACCCAGCCTTTCATAGAAGGCCTTGGCGCCTTCATTGTCGGTGTCGACCGACAGCCTGAGATAGACGCCACCTTCTTTGCGGCATTCCGCAGCGACTCGCCGCAACAGCCGCTCGCCGATCTTGCGGCCACGGAACCGGTCCTCGACATAGAGGTCCTGCACATAGACGCCGGGCCGCCCCATCCACGTCGAAAAGATCGGAAAATGCAGGCACAGCCCGGCGAATCCGCCGTCGACCTCGGCGATCAGGGTGGAGAAGGCGGGCTTTTCGCCAAAACCGTAGCGGCGGAGATCATCTGATGTTGAGGTGATCTCCTGATGCGCGCCGATATGGGTGCCGAGTTTGAGAAGCGCGGCGTGGATCGTTTCAGCGTCATCGATGCGACCGGGGCGGATCAGGACGTCACTGGATTTGGTCACGGTCTTGCCTCAAAACGCCACCCGGTCGCCACCTTTCAGCGCCAGCATCTCACGTGCCTCGGCAGGTGTGGCAACCTCCAGCGACAGGCCGTCGAGAATGCCCCGGATGCGGCGCACCTGGTCGGCGTTGGATTTCGCCAACTGGCGGCCATCGTAGAGACTGTCTTCCAGCCCGACGCGGACATTGCCGCCCATCGCCGCGGCGATCGAGATCAGCGGCATCTGCTGACGGCCGGCAGCCAGCACCGAGAACTGGTAGCTGTCGCCGAACAATTTGTCGGCGATGCGCTTCATGTGGATAAGATTGTCCGGATCGGCGCCGATGCCGCCCAGAATACCCAGCACGAACTGGATGAACAGCGGCCCCGACACCAGCCCGCGGTCGCGGAAATGCGCCAGCGAGTAGAGATGGCCGACATCGTAGCATTCGAATTCGAAGCGCGTGCCGCAGCCCTTGCCCAGCCTCTCAAGCACGCCTTCCATATCGGCGAAGGTGTTCTTGAAGATGGTGTCGCGCGTGGCTTCCAGCAGCTTCGGCTCCCATTCGTGCTGCCATTCGCGTGGCTTGTCGAGCATCGGGAACAGCGCGAAATTCATCGAGCCCATGTTGAGCGAGCACATTTCGGGCTCGGCGCGCAGCGGCGCTGCCAATCGCTGGTCCAGCGTCATCAGCGAAGAACCGCCGGTAGTGATGTTGATCACCGCGTCGGTTGCCTGCTTGATGCGCGGCAGGAACTGCATGAACACCTCCGGATCGGCCGTCGGCCGGCCGTCTTTGGGGTCGCGGGCATGCAGATGCAGGATCGACGCGCCGGCCTCAGCGGCTGCAATGGCATCGGTCGCGATCTGGTCCGGCGTCACCGGCAGGTAGGGCGACATGGACGGCGTATGCACCGAGCCGGTGACGGCGCAGGTGATGATGACTTTTCGCGGCGCCATTCTTTACCCCCGGCCTTCGACCGGAAGGTCGAGCTCCGATGCCAGAACCTCCAGCGAGTCGCCGATGATGGAGACGATCTCGCCGACCTGTTCGCTGGTGACGATCATCGGCGGCGCGACCATGAAATTGTCGCCGTCGATGCCACCCTTGACCCGGCGGCCATAGATGATCAGCCCGCGCTCATAGGCGAGGTCCAGCAGGCGCTGCGTGGCTTTCTTGTTCTGGTCGATCGGCCGCAGTGTCTCCGGATCGGCGACCATCTCGGCGCCGGTGAGCAGGCCCTTGCCGCGCACGTCGGCGATGAAGGGAAAGCGCTTCGCCAGCCCCTTCAGCCCGTCCATCAGCACGTCGCCCATGGCGGCGGCATTGGCGATCAGGTCGAGCCGGTCCATTTCACCGAGCACGGCAAGGCCGGCGGCGCAGGCGAGCGGATTGCCGGCATAGGTATGGCCATGCTGGAAGCCCCCGGAGGCCAGCAGCGGCTGCACCAGCCGCATTGGTGCCGCCAGTGCACCGAGCGGCGCATAGCCCGAGCCCAGCCCCTTCGACAGCGCGACGATGTCGGGCTTGCAGTTCCAGTGATCGCCGCCGAGAAATTTGCCGGTGCGGCCGGCACCGCTCATCACTTCGTCATGGATCAGCAGGATGCCGTAGCGGTCGCAGATCTCGCGGATGCGCGCATAGTAGCTGTCCGGCGCGACAAGCGCAGAGGTCGCGGCGCCGCCGATCGGCTCCATGATGAAGGCAACGACACTTTCCGGCCCTTCGGCCACGATCTTGTCCTCCAGCATGTCGGCATAGCGGACGCCGCGCTGCTCCATTGAAAGATTGTCGCGGTCGCGCCAGGCGGTGGGCGCGGGCACCGTCGGCATCACCCGCATCATCGGCTCAAAGGTCTCTGCCAGGGCGTCGTCGCCGGTGACCGAGAGCGAACCCAGCGTACCGCCATGATAGGAGGGGAAGCGCGTGATCACCTTCCAGCGGCTGGCCTGGCCGGTGGCAACGGCCCATTGCCGCGCCAATTTAATGCAGGATTCCGTCGCCTCCGAGCCGCCCGAGACGAAGAAGATGCGGTCCATGCCTTCCGGCAGTTTGCCGGCCAGTTCCCGCGCCAGTTCC
This sequence comes from Mesorhizobium sp. WSM4308, assembly GCF_002294905.1. Taxonomy (NCBI): domain Bacteria; kingdom Pseudomonadati; phylum Pseudomonadota; class Alphaproteobacteria; order Hyphomicrobiales; family Phyllobacteriaceae; genus Mesorhizobium; species Mesorhizobium sp. WSM4308. The sequence goes on from NZ_NSFW01000005.1 coordinate 242,144, forward strand.
TCCGCTGGTTCGTTTTCGAAATGCAGCCGATAGGCGAAGGTGGCGCGGTCCATCTGCCGCTTCATGGCATCCAGCACATTGCGGTTGGAATGGCCGATATTGGCGACCATCGGTCCGCTCGAGCCATCGATGAAGCGGCGGCCGTCCTGTGTCCACATATAGATGCCCTCGGCGCGGTCGATCAGCGGCCGACGCAGGCTTGAGAGATAGAACAGGTGCGACTGGCGCCGGACTTCGGCCTCTGGAGCGGCAGGCTGGACTTTCGACATGTCAGGACTTTCCAAGATAGCGATCGAGGACATTGCGGGTGACGCGTTCGACCATCGGGTCTTGCCTTAGCAGGCCGGCCACCCATTCGCAGCTTCCGGCATGAAAGACTTCGCCCTTGCCGCGCGGGAAATTGACGATCATGCCATTGCCGCGTTTGACTTTTTCCAGATTGGCGTCGCTCGCCTCGCCGAACAAAGTCTCGGCGGTGAAGCGGCCATCCTCGTCGGTGAGGAACTGGTCCTCGATCGGGATATCAGCGCTTTCCTCGACCTGGGATGCCATTGCGACGGCGAGGACCTGCAGCCCATCCGGCGCGCCGCTGGTCGCTGTTGGGTAGGGCAGGCCGCCGCGGATCTCGAAGTCGAGCCCGTCGACCTCATAGCCATAGACATGGCTGTCGGCGCCGAGCAGGTCGCCATAGTAGATGCCGGTGCCGGCGAAGGCCCAGTGTTCCGGCCGGTAGACCGGAAAACCGCGTACACCACGCGGCGCGCAGCCGCCCCAGCCGGCATAGACGCCGCGCGTCGCGTTGAGGCCAAAGGTCGCCGAACCCGGCCGGCCGATTTCCGGCGCTTCCCAGGAATTGGTGGCACGGGTGACGTCGCCGCCGCGATAGGCAGGGTCCTCGGCGCGAGCGCGGTATTTGTAGCAGACCTGCCGCCGGCCTTCGTCCTCGAGCCGCGTCTGCCACATGAAATTGCCGGCGAAACGCGCCGCATGCCCGCCGCGCTCAACATAATTGTCGACCGCATCGCGCATTTCCCATGTCCAGTACTCGTCATGGCCGACGAAGACGGCGCAGTCGTAGCCGTCGAGAATGTCGGGCGAGACATGCAGATCGTGCTGGCTGGCGAGATCGACATGATAGCCGGCCCGCTCGGCGAAGCGGAAGAAGTGGCTGTCATAGCTCGCCCAGCCGGACGAGGCGTATTTCTTCGAATGACCGGTGGCGAGCGCCCATTCCATGTGGGGGTAGCGTGGTACCGTCTTCGGCGGCACGGCGACCTCGAGCGGCACGCGTGGCGCATCTTTTGGCAGCACGACGAAGCCGCGGCACCAGGGGCGTTGCGTCGACACAACAGGCGAATACTGGTTGCGGTCCGGCCCGGTGATGCCCTGATAGTGGTTGGAGCCGCCCCAAGTGTTGTAGGCAAGCCAGGTGCCCGTCGCCGCCACCTGCAGCACACGGCCTGGCTTCTTGCCGGTTTGGGGCGAGACGATGAAGAGGTGGTAGCCATGGATCGGCCTACCGTCATGGCCAACGGAAGTCAGCGTTACCCGATATGCACCGGACGGCCAGTCGCTCCCGACACGGAATTCAAAAGACGCTTCCCAGCCGCAACCCTCGGCGGAACATTGGTCGGGCGTGTCCTGCCAGCACGCCGCAATGCCGGATTTCTCGAACACTTTCGTCTCGGTTCCACCGTCCCGGATGATTGCCATGCTGAAGGACGGCGCTGTCGAGCTGACACGCAGCGTCACCATCTCGCCGACGCGATAGCAAAAGCGATCCGAGTAGCACCAGATTTCGCCACGCTCGCCATCCATGCCTGGCCACTCATAGTAATGGCCACGCACCGCGTGGCGGCGCTGCTCGGGCGTCAGCCCGAAATCGGGGAATTCGGTCGGCAGATGGGTCATGAGCACCGGAAAGGATCGAAGGCCGCCATTTCGGCCATCTGCCGGCCAAGCGTCAAATGGAAACGATCGGGCCAGCAATTGCTTAGCCGCCCTTGGCCGCACCCGGCAAAGCGACTATTTCAGGCGAGGCGGTATGTTCCGCCTGGGGAGCCAGTATGCTGAGAGTGCAAAAGGTCAAGGTCGACGAGATCTACGTGCCGACGGCGCGCAAGAAGACGTTGCACCCTGAGACCGTCCGCCATCTGGCCGAGGACATATTGGAGAACGGCATGAAGATGCCGATCCAGGTCCGCCACGACGGCAAGCGCCATATCCTTGTCGAAGGCCTGCACCGGCTGGAAGCGGCCAAGTGGCTCGGCGAGACCGAGATCGACGCCTATCTGGTGCAAGCCAAGCGTCACTGACACGTCCTTCGTCCTCGCGTTATTGAAAGCCTGCCGGTATTTTTTTCACTGGTCTTGTCGAGTTGCGTTCTGTCGGCTCGTCCTTGGGACGGAAGCCAGATCAAACCGAGGAGACCACCTTGACCACCAAGCTCGACATCGCCCCCGCCAATGACCGCGAACTGGTTCTCGCCCGCATCATCGATGCGCCGCGCGAGAACGTCTATCGCTGCTGGACCGACACCAGGCTTTTGACCCAATGGTTCTCTCCGAAACCTTGGACGACGCCGCGTGCCGAAATGGATGCGCGCACGGGCGGGTCGAGCCTTGTGATCATGGCCGACCCCGACGGCAATGAATTCCCCAACCCGGGCGTCTTCCTGGAAGTCATTCCCGGCAAGAAGATCGTCTTCACCGATGCCTACACGCAGGCGTGGGAGCCATCCGAAAAGCCGTTCATGACCGTCGTGCTGACCTTTGAGGACGAAGGCGAGGGCCGGACCCGCTACATCGCGCGCGTCCGCCACTGGAGTGTCGCCGGCCGCGAACAGCATGAACAGATGGGTTTTGATGCGGGCTGGGGCCAGTGCACCGACCAGCTCGAAGAGATCGCCAGGACGCTTTGATACAGGACAGTTCCGCCGACGGTCGCGCCCAGGCTCAGAAAACCTTGGCGCGGCGCGGCTGCCTGAGATGCTTGATGCCGCTCATCTCGACGAAATTCGTCGCCGCCTCCCAGAGATAGTCGCCATAGAAAAACGGCTCGAAAGGCTCGGCGCCGCTTAGGGGCAGCGGCGCGATCTCGGCGTCGACACGCGGTTCATAGAAAAACGGGATCGAGAACCGCGCCGTTTTCGGTGCGATCACCCGGTGCCGCGTCGCCCGCACACGCCCGCCGGTCCAGCGCTCCAGCAACTGGCCGAAATTGACCGCCAGCGTGCCGTCGGCGGGCGGCACGTCGATCCATTCGCCGGCGAGGTTCTTGGCCTGCAAGCCCGCGACGCCGTCCTGCGCCAGCAAGGTGACGAAACCGGAATCGGCATGCTCGCGACCGATGATGGTGCGCGTCTCTCCCTTGTGGAGGACCGAGAAGTCAGGCCCGCTGATATCGATGCCGGCATTGGCGTCGCGCAGGGGATAGCGGATCAGGCGCAAGGTGGAGATGCCGTGATCGAAATAGGGATCGAAGATCGTTTCCGGCAGGCCAAGCCCGCGCCCGATCGACCGCATCAGCGCGTTGCCGATCGTCTCCATCGCGCGGTAGTAGTTCGCCGCTGCCGCGCGCCAGCCGGGCAGGGCGCCTTCGATCGGCAAAGGCGTCGGCTCACACAGCGGATCGTCCGATGGCAAAGCACGCGCCGCCGCGGCGATATCCGGCCCCATGTCGATGCCTTCCTTATAGGAAACGGCCGTCGGCTGCAGCGGAAACCAGCCGCGATAGACATTCTTCCTGGTTCGGTCGAAATTCCAGCGCAGCAATTTCTGCTTCTCGGCGTCGGGAAGGGCGAAGATGCGCAGCAATTGCGCCCGGCTTTCCGGCGTCAGCCAAGCGTCTCCGGGAAAATCCCGAACAGCCATCAAGCCTATTCCCGACGCGGCGGCCATGATGCGGGCGTCGGCGCGGTCACGGCCGGGCGAGGGCGGCCCGAACAGGTCCGCGATGCCGATGGTTTCGATGTCTTGCGTCACGGCTCCCCCCATCACGGTAATCGATGAAACAGTATCAAAGCTTTTCAATTGACCCAATCAGTCCTGCCATTTACCTCGGCCGCACACTCTCATCATGGATCACGGTGATATGGCTAGACATCAGGGCGGGTGCCTGTGCGGGGCGGTGCGCTACAGCGCCGACGCGGCGCCCATCAACGAACGCATCTGCCACTGCCGGCTTTGCCAGAAGGCGATCGGCGCCGCCTTCAACGCGCGCATGCTGTTTCGCATCGATGATGTGACCATCGAGGGGCCGCTGGCGACCGTGAACACGTCGCCCGATCTCAAGCGCGGCTTTTGCCCGAGCTGTGGCACGACGATGTTTTCGCGCCGCGACTCCGCCGGCATCATCGGCATCACCACCGGCTCGCTTGACGATCCCACGGTCTTCAGGCCGCAGATGCATATCTTCACCGCCTCGAAACAGCCTTGGGTGGTGCTCGATGACGGCCTGCCGCAACATGAGGGCGCTCCGCCGCCGGGCTAGGTCTTCCTTCTCCCACAAGGGAGAAGGAAAGCGCACGACCATGACCGAAAATTAATCCAAATCATCACGCGATAGCCGGCAAAACGTCATTGGCGGGCCATCATTGTCCTCCTATCTATGCTGCGCGGGCCGGCATTCGAGGAGACGACGGATGAACGACAGCATCAGCACCCTGGACGAGCTTTTGAGCGATCCGATGGTCCTGCTTGTCATGGAGCGCGACCGTGTGCGCCCGGAACAGGTGCGCATGCTGCTCGAACGGGTTCGCAGCCGCGCGCCCGATGACGCACGCGCCGATCAGCCGGTCGTTCCGCCGGCCCATATAGTGGCCAGAAGTTGTTTCCAGCAATGGCTGCGCAGTTAGGCGCGGTCAGTTGGAACTGGCCGGCAGATAGCTGTAGTGGCTGCGGAAATAGGCAATCCTGAAGCCGAGACGCGCATAGTTGCGATAGGCCGGGCCGTCGCGCTGCTCGTGCGGCGCCTCGATGTCGGCGACAAACAGTTTGGCGCCGGCCGCAATCCCGTCGCGCACCAACGCTTCGCCAAGCACCGCGTCGAGATCGAAGCTCGGCGCCATGATGCCAGGCACCGGTGCTTCGATGCCGCTCCAGGCCGCGCCGTCGGCACCGATGAACAACGAGCGCACCGCCGCCACGGCGCCGTCCCGCTTGGCCATATAGTGATGCCAGCCCTGTCGGCCGACCAGAGCCAGCAGCCAGGGTGAGGTGGGCAGCCGGTAGCTTTTGTCGATGAAGCCGGCCCATTCGCTTGCCGATGCCTTCGTCACGCGTTCGACCGAAACCCCATCAATCGTGAAAAGCAGCTCCGACGACAGCGGGTCGGCCTCGCGATAAATCCGCTCCCAGCCGCCCTGGCGCTGCAGGCCGCGCGCCTCGAGCCAGCATCTGAGGCGAGATGGTTCGGTGTGTGGGTTGACATAGAACCATGGCCGCGAAATGCCGGCGGAGCGGTAGTGCGCCAGCAGTGCGTCGAGCTGGCTTTCCGAGGCCGGGCTGTCGACGCCTAAATTCTTCACGCAATTGAAATGGACGAACGGGATCGTCGTGCAGGTGGTCCATGCGAGGTCGCCTTCTCCCGCTATTGAAAGGCCTTGCCTTGCGGCGAAATCGGCGGGTGCTGCGGCATAGAGGTCGAGCCAGGCGTTCACCTCGGCGCGCTCGATGATACGGCTGAGGTCGCGCGAGACATTCTCGATCGCGATGGCTGGCGGGCGGGGTTCGGCTGGCGCTTGCAATTCTGACAGGGCGGTCTGCATGGCGCTCCTCCATCACCAAACTTACAATGTAAGGTTAGCAGATAATAATGTTGATGCGCGACTTGTCAACCGGGGAGACGCCTTACAAATCGGTAAATTGGATTCCGCGCATCGCGCGTCTATTGCTCGCGCGGATCGCTCTTCAAGATTCTCCGACGGAAAGGCTCGACATGGCTGACATCTGCACCCAGGGCGTGGATACGGGCTTTGTCGGCCTGGGATATGCCAAGGTCGCCTTTCTCGGCTTGGTGCAAGGCATCACCGAGTTGCTGCCGATTTCCTCGACCGCCCATATGCGCATCGTGCCGGCGGTACTCGGCTGGCAAGACCCGGGCTCCGCCTTCTCCGCCGCCATGCAGCTTGCCGCCCTTGCCGCCGTGATCAGCTATTTCTGGGGCGATGTCAGGGATCTCCTGTTCGGCTCGCTCGAGGCGCTCACGCGCCGCGATTTTTCCGACCGGCATTTCCGGCTGGCGTCCTGGATCGTGCTGGCGACGATCCCGATCGTCATTGCAGGCGTCGCGCTATCGGGGGTTCTCAATGCCTGCAATTCGCCGCTGCGCAGCCTGAGCGTGATCGGCTGGTCGTGCATCGCCATGGCGATCCTGCTGGCTCTGGCCGAGATTTTCGCCCGCCACAAGCGCACCATCGCAGAAGCGTCGCTCGCCGATGCGCTGCTTGTCGGCGTCGCCCAGATCGGCGCTTTGATCCCCGGCGTCTCGCGCTCGGGCTCGACCCTGACGGCGGCGCTGGGGCTCGGCTTCAAGCGGGCCGAGGCGGCGCGCTTCTCGTTCCTGCTCGGGCTGCCGGCGATCGCGCTTGCCGGCCTCAAGGAACTGTGGGAACTACACAAGGTTCATCTTGACGCCCATGGCTGGTCGGTTCTTGCCACCGGACTGGTCGTCGCCTCGATCTCCGCCTTTTTTGCCATTTGGGGCCTGATGCGGGTGCTGGAACGCTTCTCCGCCTGGCCTTTCGTCATCTATCGCGGCCTGCTCGGCGTCGTCCTGTTGCTCGGCCTTGCGATGGGATGGCTGGCTTAGCGGGCCCAGTGTTGCCTGTCGGCACCAGTTGGGCGCATGAGTCGCTCCCTAGGAGATGTGATCGCTAGGGTTGATTGACTTCGGAATGTAACCGCCCTTAACATTCTGTTAACAAAACAGGTGGGTGGGGCCGGATGGCATCCTCGATGGGTTGGCGCCGCAAGGCGAAGGGGCTGGCGGTTGCCGTGACCGTCTTCGGTTCGGTGGTGGGGTCGGCCTATGCCGCGCCTGCGTCCATGGTTGTCGGCGGCACGACCTCCCAGCCGATCGGCCACTATGATTTTTGCAGGATCCATGTCGCCGAATGTTCGATCCGCTCGCCCGACAGCGTGCCGGAACGCCTGACCAGCAAGCTGCTGCACGATATCTCGGCTGTGAATCTCTCTGTCAACACGCGCGTCAAGCCGATGAGCGACATGGATAATTACGGCAAGGACGAGTGGTGGGCCTATCCGGAAAACGGTCTTGGCGACTGCGAGGATTACGCGCTGGAAAAGCGGCGTGAGCTCAACAGCCTGGGCATTGCCATAGCCAATCTTTTGATGACGGTGGTTCGCAAGCCTGATGGCGAGGGTCACGCCGTGCTGACGGTGCGCACCGACAAGGGCGACTTCATCCTCGACAATCTGACCGACAAGGTCCGCCTCTGGAACCAGACGAGCTATCGCTACCTGAAGCGGCAGGCGAGCGACGACACCGGTCACTGGGTCTCGATTCTGGGTGGCGACGAACAGCTGGTCAGCGCCGTCAAATAGTCGGGTCGGCTCGGCCGCGTCCGAGTATGAACCTCTGCGATCCGATCCTTTCGTGCCGGTCTTCCATGGTGCCGGCAAGTGGTGATAACCACCACAAATGATTGAAGCTGGCATCCGCAGGGCACATGGACTTTCTGACACTTCTGAACTCGGCGCCCCTGCTGCTGGGCCTGGTCAAAGCCACGCTGCCGCAGGCCGTCGCCGGCACGATGGCATTCAGCCAATGGTTCGGTTCGCTGCCGCCATGCCGCGACTTTGCTTTCGAGGCGACCAGCTATCTCGTCTGCGAGGTCGATCCGAAACTGTATTCGATCGAACTGTTCTGGAAGGATCCGGCCGGCAAGCCATTTCAGTCGCTGCACAATCTCGACGCTGCCCAGCGCGCGGCCGGCCGCACCATGCTGTTCGCCGTCAACGCCGGCATGTATCATCCGGACCTCAGGCCGGTCGGCCTCTATGTCGAGCGTGGCCAGGAAATGGCCGGCGTGAAGACGGGATCGGGAAGCGGCAATTTTTCGCTGCAGCCGAATGGCATCTTCTACATCAGCGGCGGCATGGCAGCGGTCCGCGCGACCAGGGACTTCGTCAGGAAGCGGCCGTCCACCGACTATGCCACGCAATCGGGACCGATGCTGGTGGTCGACGGCCAGCTTCATCCGAAATTTCAGTCCGATGGCACCTCACGCAAGACCCGCGATGGCGTCGGGGTGCGCAAGGACGGCGTCGCGGTCTTTGCCATTTCGAACGGCACGGTGAATTTCCATGCATTTGCCCGGCTGTTCCGCGATGCGCTCGGCTGCGACAATGCGCTGTTTCTCGACGGCACGATATCGAGCCTGTTCGCGCCTGCCATCGGCCGCAACGAAGATTACTGGAATCTGGGGCCGATGATCGGCGTGTTCAGGAAGCGCGGCTAGACGCGGGCGGCTCGCCTGCTCCGGAGCTTGAGCGCGATCACTGTTACGATGATCAGGGCTGCCACACCGATCGCCGCCAGCCCGAACAGGCTGGTCACGTCGAGCTCGGGGATGCTGCCGGCGCCCTTGGCCACCAGCCAACCCGGCGACAGCACGACCGGCGCCCAGATGATCGCTGACAGGATGTTGGCGATCTAGAAGCGGCGCCGGTGCATGCCCATCATGCCGGCGACCAGCGGCACGGTGGCGCGGACGGGGCCGAAGAAACGGCCGACGAAAACCGCTGCGAAGCCATAACGATGGAAGAACAGCCGCGCCCTGGCGACCTCGCGGCCGTAACGGTTGAGCGGCCATTTATGGACGACGCCGCGCCCCAGCCATCTGCCGAGAAAGTAGGAGATGGTATCGCCGAGCGCCGCCCCGATCATCGCGGCCAGAAGGACGGGCAAAGGCTGTACGATGCCGGCCCCGACCAGGCCGCCGACGATTATGAGCACCGTGGTGCCGGGCAAGAGGATGCCGACCAGCACGAGCGACTCGCCGAAGGCCAGCAGCCCGACCACGATCCCGGCCCACGCCTGATGGTTCTCGATGAAACAAACGCTCTGGTCGATGAACGCCTGCACGCAAGCTCCTGTTTAAAAGCGTTTCTCAGCTGCCGCTGTCGAGCAGGCTTCTGAGTTCGTCGAGCTTGTCGTCGACGAGCCAGCCGTAATAATTCTCGACCGGCAACTTGCGGCCCTTGCCATCGGACGCCTTTGAAGAAATCGTGGGAAATGCCTGCGGCAAACGCAGCCTCCCGCCTCAACAGCCACATCATGGCACTGTCAAGGCTGGCCCGGCCGCGTCGCCGGGGAATGTCTGAAACGGGTCATAGTCATGGTAAAAAACTTGATTCAAACTTTATTGGTAATTTCTCGTTCATAACTGGCGCTGTTGTCCGTCGGTCGTTGCCTTCGGTCTGTTGTGTTTTGAGTACAGGTCCAGATGCGGTTACCAGGCGCCATCAGTTTCGTGATCGCATCGCTGTGCCTCGCCGGCTGCTCTTCGACATCGGGCATGGACGCGCTCGACATGCAGAAGCCGTCGAACGAAACCACCAGTTCGGTGGTGCGGCCCAGCGCACCGATCACATCCGTTCCAGTGAGCAAGGCCAGCAATGCTCGCAAGCTGGCCGAGGCCGCGCCCGAGGACGCTCCTGATCGGCCCTTTGGGCTGGCGGAGGAAGAAACCGTGGCGCTTTCGGCGCCCGAATTGCCGGACAATGTCGATCCGCCCGTCGAGCCCGCGGCCCTGGTCTCGCCACCGAAACTTTTGTCGCGTGCCGCACCGGCGATGCTTGCCGGCCCCGTCACGCGCTACGGTTTTCGCGATGCCAAGCCCATCAATTTCGGCCGGGCCTCGCCCCGGCACCTTGCCGTGCACGGGGTTGACGTGTCGCGCTGGCAAGGCGACGTGAACTGGGAAAAGCTGCGCGCCCAGGGCGCCAACTTCGCCTACATCAAGGCAACCGACGGCGGCGACCATCTCGATCCGATGTTCATGAGGAACTGGCGCAATGCCGATGCCGCCGGGCTGAAGCGCGGCGCCTATCATTTCTTCTACTGGTGCCGCACCGCCGGCGAGCAGGCCGACTGGTTCATCCGCAACGTGCCGAAGGTCGATGGCGCCCTGCCGCCGGTGATCGACGTCGAATGGAACGGCGACTCCAGCTGCAAGCGGCGCCCGTCACGTGAAAAGGTGCTGGAGAAGATGCAGGTGTTCATGGACAAGCTTGAACGTCACTACGGTCAGCGCCCGATCATATACACCGCCCCCGATTTCTATCGCGACAACCTCCAGGGCGCTTTCCTCGACTACCCGTTCTGGCTGCGCGCGGTGGCGCGGCACCCGTCAAAGGTCTATCCCGGCCGCAAATGGCTGTTCTGGCAGTATTCCGGATCCGGCCTGTCGCACGGCGTGACCGGCCGCGTCGACCTCAACGTCTTCCATGGTGACGAGCGGCAATGGCGCGCCTGGGCCGGCGGCGGCGGCCGTCAGATGATGGCCGACGCGGATTAGGGTTCGCGTCGCCATTCGTTCAGGTCCTGCCGTCTATTGGAGCTGGTTGCTCCCGCCATTCCTGTCCTCGCTCAGCCGCAGCTTTCTCCGCAACGCCATGATCTCGGCAATCGCGGCATCGATCATGGTGAGAAGCGTAATCGTATCGTGCTGGGTGGGATCGGCTCTGACATAGGCGAGCTGGTTGACGATGTCGGTGTCGTCCTCGTTTTCGTCGCTCATGTCCGTTTTCCGGTTGTTATCTTCCAAACGTTCTCATTCGATCCGATCCGTCGTCAAATTGCACCTATATCACTTCGTCGTGTGAATGGTCGCCCATCCAACCGGTCCGACCGCCTTATTTTGGACGACGGCGACGCGATTCGTCGAAGGTGGCAAAAGCCAGAACCGCGGAAAATGATGCGAAGCTGAACAGGACTGCGGCGATAACCATGAGGTCGTAAGTCGACACGTTCGTTCTCCCTGGGATGATGGCCAAGGAGCAAGGAGACCGCACGGGCGATGCATCCGCGTTGATCTGGATCAACCGATCGGCAGATGCCGTGCACAGCAGGGGGTGACCGTGGCCGAGGGCGCAGAGAGGCGAGATTCATTATGCCCGTCATCCTCGACTCGTATTGGCGCCCTTGGATGAAGCCGCGGTCTCGTTGATCATTGCCTCGATGTTGTAGCCATCGGGGTCGAGTACGAAGCAGGCGTAGTAATTCTCCGCATAATCGGGACGCGGGCCGGGCGCGCCATTGTCTTGGGCGCCGGCTGCCAGCGCCGACTGGTGGAACGCATCGACCTCTGCCTTGCTGCGGACGCGGAAGGCAACATGCAGATGGGTGAGCGGCGGCGCCTCGCCTGTTCGCTGGATCTCGAACAGGCAGCCACTGCCGACGTCGAAAGCCCAGAACACGCCCTCCTTGCCGAAGGACAGGCAATAGCCCAGGGACGCGAAAGCGCGTTCGTAGAAGAGCTTGCTCTTCTCCAGGTCGGACACTTCGATGGTTATGTGATCGATCATCTGGTCCTCTGTTGCGCGTGAACCTTGTAAGCCTAAGTCTGGCGCTCTTCCTGCGCCCGAATCTCGGCGGTCTGGGCCAGCACCCAATCCCGGAACACCTTGATCTTCGGCACGTTGCGTCGGCTTTCCAGGTGCACCAGCCAATAACCGTCGCCGTCGGATCCGAGGACTTCGAAGGGCTGTATCAACTGGCCCTTCGCCAGCAGGGCGCTGTAGATATTGCGGGTGAGGATGGCCGCGCCCCGATCGGTCAAAGCCGCCATCGCGTCGTAGGCCTGCGACCCCAGCATCGGACCTGCGATGACGCGATCGGGCTCGAAGGGTAGGCCGGCGGCTTCGAACCAGATCTTCCACCAAGGATCGTCGGCGCAGCACAGCGGCACCTTGTAGAGATCCTCGGGCTGGCGGATGCCGCCCACGCTTTCGGCCAGTCTTGGGCTGAGCATGGGCGTGTAGTCGGCCTTGAACAGATAGTGCGCGGTCAGACCGGGCCAATTTCCGGCGCCTGTCCGGATCCCGATGTCCATGTCCTCGCGTGTGAAATCGACCAGCCGGGGCGATGTATTGACCTTCACGGCAAGGTCTGGATGCATCAGCTGGAATGTTCCAAGCCACACGGCCAGCCAGTTCGTCGCGAAGGTTTCCATGGTCGTCACCGATAGCACTCCGGTCGCTCCGCCCTTTGTGGCGACCCACGCATCGGCCAGGGCCGAGAACGCAACGGATGCATGCGGCGCCAGCTGTTGTCCGGCCACGGTCAAGGCAATCTGCCTTGTTTTTCTTATGAAAAGTGGCGTTCCGGCGCGCTCCTCCAGAACCTTGATCTGATAGCTGGCCGCCGATTGGGTCATGCCGAGTTCTTCGGCCGCCTTGGTGAAACTGCCCAGCCGCGCGGCGGCTTCAAACACCCTGATAGCCCCCAATGGTGGTAGTTCCCAACTCATGACGCATCAGTCCTCCTGATGCATGGTACGCGACGTTCGATTGGAAGCCAAGGCCGCGAACAGGCATGCTCTGGTCATCAACTCCAACACGAAAGGACAGGGCAATGACCACCACCCTCTACGACACGCTTCGTCGCCCGATGCTCGATCTCTTCACCGCTCCGTTCAGGCCCCGCAGGCGCGGCCTGCTTGACCAGCGTTCGCTGTCGGATCATTTCCTGCGCGACATCGGCGTCCTCGACGGACGCGTGCCTCCCGGCACCATTCGCTGAAGAAGCTTTTTTGGCGCACATGGATACTAGGGAGGGCAAGATGGATGTGTTGTCGCAGGCCCTGGCGAAGAGCCGTCAAACGATCAGTGCCTACGAGGATTATGCGGATCGCTACGATGCCATCGTGCGGCATGTTCCCAACGACAGAGAGCAGGCATCGCTGAAGCGCCTTGTGGCGATTGCCGGCACGTCAGGCCGGATTCTGGAAGTCGGGTCGGGAGCGGGCTACGATGCCGACTTTCTGGAGGGCCTGGGTGTCAAGGTTCGCCGCACCGACGCGACAAAACGGTTTCTCGAGCTGCAGGCCGCGCGCGGCAAGCATGGTGAGCTTCTCGATCTCCTCACCGACGATCTCGGCGGCCCCTATGACGCCGTCCTGGCGCTCGCCGTCTTGATCCATGTGCCGCGCGACCAGACCGACCAGGTGCTTGCCAGGATAGCTCGGTCGCTGCGGCCAGGCGGCGCCTTCCTCGTATCGATGCGCAACGGCGATGGCGAGACGGACAGCAGCTATCATACGGTCTTGTGGCGTCGGGACGACTTCGCGGCCCGTCTCGAAGCCGCCGGGCTGGTCCTTCTCAGGGACGATTTCAACGTGGGCCGCAACAGCGAGGAATGGAACACCTTCCTGGCTGTCAGGCCGTCGTGAAGGGATCTTCTTCCATCTCCTGCAAGGGGAGAAGGAGAGGGCGCGCGTTACGCCCGGCCGCTCATCTCTCGACTTTGCGAATAAGCGAGACATTGCCGCCGCAGTGCTGTCTAGTGCCTGTTCCTGCACTCCGGGGGGATCAGGGTGGAGCTGGAACTCAAATTTCTGCTTGTCGGCTTTGCCTGCGCGGTCTCCGGCATGCTGTCGCTCATCACTATCGTGAAATGGCGGGAGGTGCAGGCGCTGAGCCGCTGGTTGCCGACGCCGGGAAAGATCATCTCGTCGCGCGTCGAGGCGCGTGAGGTCAGAAGCTCGGGCGCTGGCTCGGACAGCACCGATACCACGGAGATGCGCAATTTCCCGGCCATCACCTTCGAATACAAGGTCGGCGGCAAGAAATTTCAAAGCTCGCGCTACAGCGTGAAGGAAAATTTGGGGAACTTTGAAGTCCGCGAAACCCTTGCGCAGTTTCCCCGCGGCGCGGAGGTGACCGTCTTTTACAATCCGGCCGATCCGAGCAAGGCCGTGATCGAGCGCACCATGCCGGACGGCGCCTTCAAGTTCATGTTCCAGCTCTCGGCCGGGTTGGCGATCGGCACGGCGGTTCTGGTGTTTTCCATCGGCGGCGTGCTTGAGGCGATCCGGCCGCATCTGCCCAAACCCCAGAATCTCGGTGCCGCAGCATTGCTGCTGTTCATGGGCCTGTTCGCTCTGCGCATGGGCTTTGCCCAGAAGTCGCTTGCCGAGCAGGCGGCAAAATGGCCAGTCGCCGCCGGACGCATCGATGCCTCAGGCCTGCAGGCGCTGCGGACCTATTCAGGCTATCAACGCTGGCGCACGGTTTTCAAATCTCGCATCGTCTACAGCTATGGCGTCGCCGGCCAGCGCTACAGCGCCGACCGCGTCACCTTCGGCGCGACCGTCACGGCTTCGCTGCCCGGCCTCGTCAGCGGCCAAGCGCGGCGCTATGCGGAGGGCAGCAAGGTCGACGTGCACTATGATCCCGCCAACCCTGGCTCGGCGGTGCTCGAATGCCGGGTGCGTGGGCTCTGGCTGCTGTGGGCCTGTTCGGCAGGATTTCTCGGCGGTGCTGCCTTTCTGGTCGGGCTGGTGTGAGGACGGGTTTTTGGCTTCCACGACGTTTCACGGAGACACCCGGTGATCGTTCGCAAACTGGCCTGCGTTTTCCTGGGACTGCTCGGCCCGATCCATCTGGCGAGCGCCAAGGAATGCCTGCTGAGCCACGCCACCTACCGCGAGCCGCGCTCAGGCGCGGTTCTGCAATTCCGGCCGCTGGACAGTGAGCCGGCGGCGCTGACGGCGCAGGTGTTCTCGCTGAGCGTGCCAAACACCGATAAAAACCTGCCGGCCGATATCACTTGGACCAACGGCAAGAATTCCTTTCCGCTCGGCACCATCCGCCACGCCTGCACCGACGATGATCGCGAAGCGGGCCTGCAGGATAGCAGCGGACTGTGCAGGATATGGGACGGTCAGGTCTATGCCTTGACCGGCGGCGGGGCCGAACAGTTGAATTCGCGCGAAGCGACGCCGGCGCCGAAAGGGCTGCTGTTGCCCGATTTCGGTGTGGCTTTCACCGAATGGGCCGATTTCGCCAACGCCAATCCGGACGGCTCGGCCTGGGATGCCTTCATTCTGACAGGGTGCAGCGATGACTAGCGTCGTGAGATCGATCAGGTTGCGTTGCGTGCAGGCGCCTAGACCAGTGCTCCTGCCGCTGGCGACCCACCTCCTGTCT
The DNA here is from genome assembly GCF_002294905.1 of Mesorhizobium sp. WSM4308. Taxonomy (NCBI): domain Bacteria; kingdom Pseudomonadati; phylum Pseudomonadota; class Alphaproteobacteria; order Hyphomicrobiales; family Phyllobacteriaceae; genus Mesorhizobium; species Mesorhizobium sp. WSM4308. The sequence goes on from NZ_NSFW01000005.1 coordinate 257,320, forward strand.
CGCCTGCGAAGGTTACGCTAAGTCCGCGCCACTGGGCGGTTCCTTCTGGCGTGCGCGGATCCTGCCGATGCGATGTGATCGATGGCGGACGTCAAACCGCGGATAAGCGGCTTGCGTAGCGGCGTTTCGACAAAGCGCCAGATCAAGAACGAGGCAAGGAGCACCGCGAGCAAAACGACAAAGAACGCAGCGTTCTTGCCGATAAACGGGGCCAGCGCGTTGAGAGAGAGATAACCTATGTACTGGTGCAGAAGATAAAGTGGGTAAGTCAATCCGCCGAGCATCAGAACGGTCTTCGAAGGGGCCACGCGGGAGCGGATCAGGAGTGCACCTGCGAAAATCCCAAAGACAAATCCATTGGCGACCAGGAGAGCGGGATAGGGAATGGCCGTTCCGTAATGTTCCTGCATCCAGCCCTGATTGAATGTGATCGTCTGGCACGACAACAGGAACGCTGCGACAAGAAGGATGAGCGCTGCCGGCGAACGACCTTTTGCGACAACCTGTTGGGCCAAAATGCCGACGGCAAAAAAAGGCGCGTAGCTTGTGATAAGCAAAATTCGTATCGCCGTGTTCCCGAAGAAGAGCTCATTTCCTGCCGAAATCACGAGCCAGATGGCAACGATCGCCAACTTCCAACGCTGGAAGGCACCCGCAAAAATAAGCGCCGCAACCCAGCCATAGAATACGATCTCGAGCATGATCGACCAGTAGACACCGTCCATGGACGGCCTGCCGAATGCGCGGGCGAACATCGAAAGATTGGCGGCATAGGTCGAAAAATCTGTCGGAAATCTAGGGTTGTTGGCGATCGAGAGAACGACAAACGTCAACGTCATGCAGAGCAGAAATCCAGGATAAAGCCGCACGAAGCGCGCGACGGCGAAATCCTGCCACTTTCGCCCCTTAGCCGACCACGTGATGACAAAACCACTGATAAGGAAAAACAGATTGACACCGAGATAGCCATAGATAGCAAACGGGGCAGCCTCAGGATATCCAGCGTCGACATCTCCGGCAATCGGTCCCCGATAAAGGTAGTGAAAGCACACAACCGCCAAGGCTGCGATCAATCGTAGAAGGTCGAGTGATGCCAGGCGCGATGAGTTGGTGTTGCCAACCATTTCCATTGCCCCTCCATACAGGGCCCTTTGACCCTGACTAAAGCCTGATCCCAAGGCTTCAGCGTCACAGAGAGGTCTATCGAGCGCCAATCGATAGTGCTTGTCGCTTCGGGCTAAATCATCGTGCGTTTGCATGAGTTCGGCCTCGCCAGAACGGGGCCGAAGGTTCACAACGCTCTCTCAGAATAAATGCGCGTGGCGATATCACCGTGGCCACTTGAAGCCCATCAGGGTTAGGGTAAGAACCATACCGTTGCTGGCTCCTGACCCGTGCGCATGTTCAACAATGTCAACAACGCATAGATCAGTCCATGCAGGATCTTCAGCCGCTTTCGGATGTAGACCGCGATTGCAACGTTCCATGCAACCAGAGCAATTTGAGCCCTATAGCGGCACCCAATGGGCCGCAGATCTGTATCCGATAACGCAGCCGATGACGCCAATAGCCGCGCCCACCATCATCGTCCTGGACTAGACGTGAATCAGGAGGCCCTGACATTGATCCAGGCCTCCTGCCGTTTCCGTTTGCTCACCTTTCAAAAAACGAGGGTGAGCAAACTTCGTGTGTCGAATGACCAGCTTACCTTGACGTCGAGCAACATACAGTGACACGCCAGTTGTCTAGTGAGTTTGTCAGCTGCAGCCACTTGTGGCGCCGCACGTGTCGCACTTCTCACAGGTCCCGTTCCGCACCATCGTGAAATTCTGGCATTCGGAGCAGGAATTGCCGGTGTAGCCTTGCAGCAGTGACTTGGCGCGGCGGTCGGCGGCGAGTTTCTTCGCTTCGGCGGCTTCGTTCGCTGCCGCATCGGTGAACAGCGCCGCCGTGGCGTCCGAGGCTACCGAAGCAGAGCCCGCCGCTTCCTCGAAGGCGATGTCCTCGGCCAGTTCCTTGGCCCGCTCCTCATAGTCGCGCTTGTAGGCGATCGCCTCGTCGCTGGCCGGCTTCAGGGCCAGCACGTTGGAGCCGGAGAAGGCGGTGGGCGCCGAGCGGGCAGGGGTGCCGGTCGAGCCGCCGGCAAAGCCCTTCGGCTCGTTGCCGATCGCCCTCGACACCAGCTTCACCGGCGAACCGCGGGTCAGGCCCTTGGAAACGGCGTCGGTCTTGCCTTCGCTGATGCCGCGGCCAAGTGCGGTGTTGGAGAAGTCCGACTGGTCGACATGGGCGAGGTCGTTGCGGCCGAGATAGGAGATGGCCAGTTCGCGGAACACGTAGTCGAGGATCGACGTCGCGCTCTTGATGGCATCGTTGCCGATGACCATGCCGGCCGGCTCGAACTTGGTGAAGGTGAAGGCGTGCACATATTCGTCGAGCGGCACGCCGTATTGCAGGCCGAGCGAAATGGCGATGGCGAAGTTGTTGAGAAGGCCACGCAGCGTGGCGCCTTCCTTGTTCATGTCGATGAAGATCTCGCCGAGGCGGCCATCATCATATTCGCCGGTGCGCAGGAAGATGGTGTTGCCACCGATCTTGGCCTTCTGGGTGTAACCCTTGCGGCGGCCGGGCAGCTTTTCCTGCTCACGCGACACGCGCTCGATGATGCGCTCGACGATCCGCTCGGTGATCTGCGCCGCGCGCGCCGCCTGCGGGGACGCGATCAGTTGCTCGACGGCTTCGTCCTCATCCTCCTCGCCATCGGCGAGCAGCGAGGCGTTGAGCGGCTGCGACAGCTTCGAGCCGTCGCGGTAGAGCGCGTTGGCCTTCAGCGCCAGCTTCCACGACAGCATGTAGGCGCCCTTGGCGTCCTCAACCGTCGCATCGTTGGGCATGTTGATGGTCTTGGAGATGGCGCCGGAGATGAAGGGCTGTGCGGCCGCCATCATCTGGATGTGGCTGTTGATCGACAGCGAGCGCTTGCCGATCTTGCCGCAGGGGCTGGCGCAGTCGAACACGGCGAGGTGTTCGGCCTTGAGGAAAGGCGCTCCTTCCAGCGTCATGGCACCGCAGACATGGATGTTGGCGGCCTCGATGTCTTTCCTGGAGAAGCCCATCGCCGGCAGCATCTCGAACGAGAAGTCGTTGAGCTGCTCGTCGGTGAACCCAAAAGTCTCCTTCACCCAGTCGGCACCGAGCGTCCACTGGTTGAAGACGAACTTGATGTCGAAGGCCGACTTCAGCGCCGCATTGAGCGCGGCGATCTTGTCGTCGCTGAAACCCTTGGCCTTGAGCGAGCCGGGGTTGATGCCGGGCGCCTGGTTGAGATTGCCGTGGCCGACCGCATAGGCCTCGATCTCGGCGATCTGGCTCTCGGAATAGCCGAGCGTGCGCAGCGCTTCCGGCACGGCGCGGTTGATGATCTTGAAATAGCCGCCGCCGGCGAGCTTCTTGAACTTCACCAGCGCGAAGTCGGGCTCGATGCCGGTGGTGTCGCAATCCATGACCAGGCCGATCGTGCCGGTCGGCGCGATCACAGTTGCCTGTGCATTGCGGTAGCCATGCTCCTCGCCCAGCTCGATGGCGCGGTCCCAGGCGGCTTTCGCATGTTCGGCAAGCGCCTGCTGCTTGAGGTCGGAGGCGACCAGCGGCACCGGATTGACGGCGAGCTTCTCATAGCCGTCCTTGTCGCCATAGGCAGCGCGGCGATGGTTGCGCATGACGCGCAGCATGTTCTGGGCGTTGCGGTCATAGTCGGGGAAGGCGCCGAGTTCGGAGGCCATTTCCGCCGATGTCGAATAAGCCACACCAGTCATGATCGCGGTGAGCGCGGCGCAGATGGCGCGGCCCTCGTCGGAATCATAGGGAATGCCCGAGGTCATCAGCAGGCCGCCAATATTGGCATAGCCGAGGCCGAGAGTGCGGTATTCGTAGGAGAGCTTGGCGATCTCCTTCGACGGGAACTGCGCCATCATCACCGAGATTTCCAGCACGATGGTCCACAGACGCACGGTATGCTCGTAGGCGGCGATGTCGATCGTGCCGTCGGCGTTGCGGTAGGGCAGCAGGTTGATCGATGCGAGGTTGCAGGCCGTGTCGTCGAGGAACATGTATTCCGAGCACGGGTTGGAGGCCCGGATCGCACCGGCCGAAGCGCAGGTGTGCCAGTCGTTCATCGTCGTGTTGAAATGCAGGCCCGGATCCGCCGACGCCCAGGCGGCATAGCCGATCTTTTCCCACAGGTCCCTGGCCTTCAGCGTCTTCAAGACCTTGCCGTCCTTGCGGGCGGTCAGGTGCCAGTCGGCATCGTCCTCGACGGCGCGCAGGAAATTGTCCTTCAGCGACACCGAATTGTTGGAGTTCTGGCCCGAAACGGTCAGGTAGGCATCCGAATCCCAGTCGGTGTCGTAGGTCTTGAACGACATCGAGGTGTAGCCCTGCTTGGCGAACTGGATGACGCGGTAGATGTAATTCTCCGGCACCGCCGACTTCTTGGCTGCCTTGATCTCGCGCTTCAGGGCCGTGTTGATGGCCGGATCGAAGCAGTCCTCGCCATTGCCTTCGCAATTGACGCAGGCCTTCATGATGGCTTCGAGATGCTTCTTGACGATCTTGGAGCCGGTCACCAGCGAGGCGACCTTCTGCTCTTCATTGACCTTCCAGTCGATGAATTCCTCGATATCGGGGTGGTCGGCGTCGACGATGACCATTTTTGCCGCGCGGCGCGTTGTGCCGCCCGACTTGATGGCGCCTGCGGCGCGGTCGCCGATCTTGAGGAAGCTCATCAGGCCGGACGAGCGGCCGCCGCCCGACAGCTTTTCGCCTTCGCCGCGCAGCAGCGAGAAGTTCGAACCGGTGCCCGAGCCATATTTGAACAGGCGCGCCTCGCGCACCCACAAATCCATGATGCCGCCCTCGTTGACGAGGTCGTCCTGAACGCCCTGGATGAAGCAGGCATGCGGCTGCGGGTGCTCGTAGGAGGACTTCGACTTGGTCAGCTTGCCAGTGAAGGGGTCGACATAGAAGTGGCCCTGGCTCGGACCGTCAATGCCGTATGCCCAGTGCAACCCAGTGTTGAACCATTGCGGCGAATTCGGCGCGACGCGCTGGGTGGCCAGCATATAGGCGAGCTCGTCGCGGAAAGCGCGCGCGTCTTCCTCCGACTTGAAGTAGCCGCCCTTCCAGCCCCAGTAGGTCCAGGTGCCGGCCAGCCGGTCGAAGACCTGGCGGGCGTCGATCTCGGAACCGTAGCGCTCGGCTTCCGGCAGCTTGGCCAGTTCGGCTTCGTCGGCGACGGAGCGCCACAGGAAGGAGGGGACGTCGTTCTCCTCGACCTTCTTCAGCCGCGCGGGCACGCCGGCCTTGCGGAAATATTTCTGCGCCAGGATATCGGCGGCGACCTGGGAGAACTGCGCCGGCACATCGATGTTGTCGAGGCGGAACACCACCGAGCCATCCGGATTCTTGATCTCGGAAAGCGCCTTGCGGAATTCGATCTCCGCATAAGCCGATTGCCCTTGCTTGGTGAAGCGACGCTCGATGCGCATTGGTTCGGTCCTTTTGTCTATATATAGCGCTTTTCCCCAGGGATTTCTCCCCCTGATGCGAAACGCGCATGTCCGCCGTCTGCCGGCGTTCGAAAACGGCCGGCTCTCCATTCCGCGATCTCCCCCAGCACTTGCGGCCTGGGCTTCTCGTGAAGCCTCTGTCACAACGCGCCGGCGAACCCTGCGGGTCCCTCAAATCTGATTTTTTCGATTCCCTCACTCGAGGGAAATTCACACTATCTAGCGTCGAACCTACCTGCAAACACTAAATATAGTATTAACAGACAATTTATTCCAGTCCGACAATTCTCCCTTTCGTCGCCCCGCCACCCCACAATCCCAACGCTTCCGCCGGCCTCGTAAACGGGCGGAAATGCGGGCAAAAACGCACATAATCCGGGAAAAAGACCGGGCTCAGAACTTTCCGGTCGCGCTCTCAACAGGAGCACATGGCCTATAAAAGGCGACTCGTTTTGCGCCGTCAAGGATTCGTTTGCGTAGCTTTTGTGACCCCAACATCTTGTGTGTCACACATGTGGATAACGGGGATAGAAATGCGCCGCGGCGATTGCCGTTTCGAGCGGTGGATCTGTGCACTTTGACCGCCGGGAGGCGTCCGTCGTGAGCAATCTGGCCGGCCTCGAAAAACCTGTCGGGCCGATATGCCAGATATCAGCCGTAATGCAGCTTCGGCTTCGGCTCGGTGCCGGTGAACTGCACGCCGACCCGGTCGTTGCGGCGCCAGCGGACCTCGCAGCGATAGGCGACGCCGTCGAGCGGCACATAAAGCAGGAAATGATCGGGCACCCGCGCCTCGAGCGGTATTTTCAATTCGGCGCCGCCCGCATGCTGGTTGCGCAGCATCACGGCGATTTCCGAGTTTTGAATCCCGGTGATGACGGTTCCACCCTTGAGCACGCGCGGACGGTGCTCGCGCTCGGGCTCGCCGGTATGCTGCTGAAATGGGTCTACAGGATTCGCCATCGATCAAACGCCAGATTGGTCGATTCTTAGCGAAGAAGGATTAGCAAACCTTTCATGCCCGTCACATCACAGGGTTGTGAATATGGAGAAGGCGGAGGTCCGCTAGGAGAATCTGTGCGGGTCGGCGCAGAAATAGGCGATGATCTGGCAAAGGTCCGGCTCATTGATCATGCGTACGGCTTCGCTGGAATTGACCCATTTGCGGGTGCGGGAGTGCTTTTCCTTCCAGCGGTCGGCGATCTTGTCGACGTGCAGCGGAAACACCAGCACCTCGCAGGGCACTTCTTCACCCGAAGCCAGAACCTTGGCATAGAAGTAGCGGCCGGCTTCGAGATGGGAGACGGTTCCGCGCAATCCGGCTTCCTCGCCGGCCTCGCGCGCCGCCGCCTCGCAGAGCGGCTCCTTGGCTTCCGGCCAGCCCTTCGGCAACACCCAGCGGCCCGTGTCGCGGCTGGTGATCAGCATGATCTCGACGCCATTCCCGGTGTCGCGCCAGGGCAGCGCGGCAACCTGCAGACGGCACGGAGCGGTGCCGAAGAGTCGCCGGACCCTTTCGGCCAGATGGTTGTGCGTCGTTGGCCTTGTCAACATCGGAGAAGCTAGCCCCAGCCTCCAGAATCGTTTGCCGCCTTACGAATCTTACGGCTAATTCTGACCAATAAAAGTAAAAACTTTGATCAGGCTGGCCGATTCCCGCCAACAGAGGTCGATTTCACAGGATATCCTGCCCCGGGGAGCCATCCACGGAAGCGAATATTGTCGTCGGTGGCGGGTTAGTTGGAAAAAGCGGCGTGTCGCGAATCAGCCGGCGTGGTCGTCGGCGATCGGCTTCTGATAGGTGAAGCCCATGTCCCAGGGGAAATAGATCCAGGTATCCTGGCTGACCTCGGTGACGAAAGTATCGACCAGCGGCCGGCCCTTCGGCTTGGCGTAGACGGTGGCGAAATGCGCCTTGGGCATCATCGCGCGCACGATGCCGGCGGTCTTGCCGGTGTCGGTCAGGTCGTCGATGATCAGCACGCCGGCGCCGTCGTCGGCCAGCAGGGCAGGGGTAATCTCCTTCAGCACCTGCAACTGCCCCTGGCTGGTGTAGTCGTGGTAGGAGGCGACGCAGACCGTCTCGATGATGCGGATGCCGAGTTCGCGCGCGATGATCGCCGCGGGAACCAGCCCACCGCGTGTGATGCAGACGATCGCCTTCCATTGCCCCTTGTTGGCGCCGGAAAGCCGCCAGGAAAGCGCGCGGGCGTCACGATGGAACTGGTCCCAGGAGACCGGGAAGGCTTTTTCGGGAAGGGACATTTTTCGCGCACTCCGCAGCACGCGAGGACCGCGTGCACAAAAACAGGGGAATGCGCGCGGAATTAACTGGAAAGCCTCGGCCTTGGCAAGGGCGGCTTACCGCGATGGCTGTGGACTTATCGCGACAGGAAGGCCGCCACCTGTGCCGTGCGCAGCACCGTGCGCGTCACGCCGCCGAACAGCAGCTGGCGCAGCCAGGAGTGGCTGTAGGCACCAAGCACCAGCAGATCGGCGCCGGTTTCGGCGACCCGGTTCTGGATCATGTCGTCGACCGAGGTGCCGCCCGATTTCTGCACCGAGACGCTGACATTGGCGCCGTGGCGTGACAGCGCCGACGCGATTTCGGCGCCGGCCGCCTCCGGGGTTTCGTCGAACGTATCGGGCGGATCGATGACCAATATGTCGGTCTTCTCGGCCTCGATGATGAAGGGCAGGGCGTCGAAGGCGGCGCGGGCGGCCTCCTTGCTGCCGTTCCAGGCGAGCAGCACGCGTTTGAACGTGGTGACCAGCGGACCCGCGCTCGGCACCACCAGCACCGGCCGGCCGGCGTCATAGACCAGCGTGTCGACATCGGCGCTCGGATCGCCGCCGGTTTCGCGCTGGGCGGCAATGATAAGATCGGCGGCGCGCACGCTTGAAATGCCGGTCAACGCGCTGTCGCCGGAGAAGCTCTCCAGGCTGCGCCACTCGAAGGAGAGGCCGGAATCCTCGATGCGCCTCAGGAAGACGGCCTGCAGCTTGTCGGCCCGCTCCCGGCTCATGTCGGCCGAGACCTGCAGGAACTCGGTATCGGGAAAGCCGGTCGCCGACGTGTAGGGCACCGGAAGCGCCTCGGCATGAATGCCGATCAGGTGGCTCTGGAAGCGGTTGGCGAGCGGAATGGCGCAGTCGAGCACGCGCTCGGCGTCCTGCTCGTTCTGCAGAATGGCAACGATGGTCCTGAAGCGCATGGTGATCCCTCAATCTGGCGAGTGTTCGAACTCGCGTGAAAGCAACGCCGGCGCGCCATGCTTTGTTCCGGCCACAACCGGTTCAACTCGCCTTGGCGACGAAACCCGCCACCATTGCCTCGACATCGGCGCGCGCGGCGTCGAGGGCCTTCTGGCTGCGGGCGCGAACGACCAGTTCGGTCCAGAACTTGCCGTCGCCATACTTTGGATAGGAGCCGATGATCGTATCCGGATGCGCTTTCTGGATCTCACCCAACGGCCCGCCGACAAGGCCTTCGCCGAACGGACAGTGCACCGTCGCCGACAGCATTTTCGTGCCGGTCTTCAGCGTCGGCACGACATTGTCGAGCATGGCCTGGAAGATCGAGGGCACGCCGGCCATGACGTGGACGTTGCCGATGCGAAAGCCGGGCGCTACCGACACCGGGTTATCGATATGGTCGGCACCGCGCGGCATCCGCGCCATGCGCTTGCGTGCCTCGGTGTATTCGATGCCGCGCGCCGCATAGCTTGCGTCCAGCAGCGCATAGGCCTTGGCATCGTATTCGCAGGGCACGCCGAACGCCTTGGCAATCGAATCGGCGGTGATGTCATCATGGGTCGGCCCGATGCCGCCCGTGGTGAACACATAGGTGTAGCGCGCACGTACGGCATTCACCGCCGCGACGATCTCCTCTTCCTCGTCGGGAACGATGCGCACCTCCTTCAGGTCGATGCCGACGGCCGTCATGATATCGGCGAGGTGGCCGATGTTCTTGTCCTTGGTGCGGCCGGAGAGAATCTCATCGCCGATGACGAGCATGGCGGCGGTAACGATTTCGGTCATGGAGGGCTCCGGCAGGACGGGTCGCCTGAAATAGCGCGGCGCGTGGCTATCGGCAATGCCACCTCGGCGGTGAACATCCGTGCCTGGACGATGCAAGGTTGCAGCATGACCGGATGCAGGTAAGCTCAAACGGGTTCTGGTCCGGGTGAACAATGCTGATATCGATCCTGTCGTGGCTGCTGGCCTTGCTGTTCCTGCTGGCGGTCCTGGGGATCGCCTGCCTGGTGCTGGCGACGCTATGGATCGCGGCGAAGGCGCAAAGGTTGGTGCCGCCGGTCGGAAAATTCATCGAGATCGACGGCAACCGCATCCACTATGTCGATGTCGGCGAGGGGCGGCCGATCGTCTTCCTGCATGGGCTTGGTGCGCAACTCCACCACTTCCGGCACACCCTGTTCGGACATTTCGGCCCGGGCTATCGGCTGATCGCGCTCGATCGTCCGGGATCGGGCTATTCGACGCGCGCGAACGGTGCCACCGGCCGCTTGCCTGAACAGGCGGCCCTGGTGCGCCGCTTCATCGAAAAATTGGCGCTGGAAAGGCCGCTGGTGGTGGGCCACTCGCTGGGCGGCGCCGTCACGTTGACCCTGGCCGTGGAACATCCCGAGGCAATTTCGGGCATCGCCTTGCTGGCGCCGCTGACGCATCTGGAAAACAGGGCGCGGCAAGGATTTGACCTGCTCTATATCCCCTCGCGCCTGCAGCGCTGGATGATGGCCTATACTGTGGCGATACCCCTGAGCCTGCGCTATGCGCGACCGACAATGGAATTCATCTTCGCGCCGCAGGTCTTTCCCGCGGACTACATGGTTGACGGCGGCGGCTGGCTCGGGCTGCGGCCAGTCCATTTCCAGGCGACATCAGCCGATGTGGTGGCCGTCGAACAGGATCTCGGCCGCATCGAACAGCGCTATGGCGAGATTGTCATGCCTGCCGGCATCCTCTTCGGTACGGCCGACCGCGTCATCGACATCCGCATCCATGGCGAGCCGATGCAAGGCAAGATCGCAGGGCTCGATTTCGAACCCGTCGACGGCGTCGGCCATATGCCGCAGTTCGCCGAGCCCAAGCGGGTGATTGGCTTCATCGAGCGGATTGCGGTCCGCACATTTCCATCACCACAGCCTCACGACAATTTCAATGAACCAACCGGCTGACCGCCGGGTTTACCCCGTGTCGCACCCAAGGCGACCAAGACACGGAGTAATGCAATGTACAGGAAATTTCTTGCAGCATCGGTTCTGACGATCGGTCTCACCACATCGGCGATGGCACAATCGTCCGACGGCGCATATTCGAACCGTCACAGCTGGTGGCCGTTCGGCAACGAAGAGTCCTCAGGCGTCGACCAGAACACGACCGGAAGCATCAATGGCGACCGCTCTGGGCTGGACAGCCTTGGCAATTCTGGTCCAGCCGGCCCGTGTGCATACGGCACAGCGGGTCCTGATGCGAATGCTCAGGGCAACGTGAACGACCAGTATTGCGGCAAATAGTTCAGCCGCCGGGCAGCGGTCGACCGTAGGACGTCGTCTCTCCTGACGTCCTGCGGTCGGCGCCCTGTCTCTGGTCTGCTGGCAAGTTCTCTTCTTTGGAAAGTCTAGTCTGAAACCTCGGTCTGCGGCCGATCCCGACCGTCAGCCAGTTCCTCGTGCCATTTGCCCTCGGCGTCCTCATATTGGATGCCGTCCGTCGCGCCTGCCACCTGCTGCTCGGCCGAGGCGATCTCGGCGGCGCGCAAGGCATCCTGATGGGTGGGAAATGTCTCCGAGAAGGTCGTACCGACCTTGTAGGCCCAGCCGCCGTCATGCTCGACGATCTTGTAAGTCAGCTTCGCCATAAAAACCTCCGGTTGAAAGGTCCGCCTGCTCAATGCAGCCGGTCGTCGGATAGCCTGTCGTCGGGCACCAGCACTTCCGATTCCCTGGCGGCCTCGATCAATGCCCGTCGCGCGTCCGCTGTCGAACGATAACCTTCCAGCACTTTGAGGCAAGTGTCGAGGGCATCACGATGACGCGGGCCGCGATTGAGCGGCCACACCGTCATGAGGCACTCCGCCGCTTCCTGGGTGCTGCGGATATGGCGATATTTGCCGACATGGCCGAGTTCGACCACGACCGGCGTTTCAAAAGGTTTGCTGTCCATCATGGCCGCAACGCAAAGCAGCCAATTTGGTTGCAAAAGTGGCCCGGAACCTGCGCCCAAAAGTCGCGTCGCGTTCTGCGACGCGCTTTTTGGGTGACATGTTTCGGCGTCTCAGTAACCGCAGTCGTTGCGCAGCCAGCGAGCGTTCGCCCAGCCGGTGGACCCGCCGATTTCGACCTTGTACCAGCTGCCGCGCCGGTCGAAAATCTCGACGTGGTCTCCATTGAACAGCTGGCCGATCATCCGTGATGACGAGTTGGGCCGTGTCCGCACGGCGAGAAAGCCGCTGCCGGTCGCCAGATTGTAGCGGCCGGACAGGCCGTGCACCGTCCCCTCGCAATATTGCGCCACGCTCGGCGTCGATGCGCCGAGCCAAAGGCCGGCGACAGTCACAAGCATCGCAGCCGGCAAGAATGCCCTGAACGACATGATCTCCTCCCAAGCCCGGCCGCGCCCGCCGCAGCCTCACCCAGCGTAACAGTTTGCCGCCGGATTTGAAGCGAGCTGTGGCAAAACGGGCTGGGCGGGATCGCGCCTGTGTCAGGAGGGCGGGCCGGTTCAGCCCACCGCCTTCATCCAGTGCTCCATCGTCGTTACCGAGCGGGCGAGCTGCGGCGCCGGATGGATCTTTTCCTTGAATGTGGCGGCCGCGCGCCAGCCCCAGCGCGGATCGGCGAGGAAGGCGCGCGCCAGTGCGACCATGTCGGCACGGCCCTCGGCGATAACAGCCTCGGCCTGCTGGGGATCGTCGATCAGGCCAACCGCGCGGGTCGGAATGCCGGCGCCCTTGCGCACCGCCTCCGCCAGATGCACCTGATAGCCGGGACCGGTGGGCAATTTCTGCAACGGCGAATTGCCGCCGCTGGAGCAGCAGAGATAGGCGATACCCTCGGCCTTCAGAGCCTTCGCCACCTCGATCGCATCCTCGACATCGAAGCCGCCGTCGACCCAGTCCTTCACCGACAGCCGCGCGCCGAGCATCAGCTTCGGCACCGCCTTCTTCACCGCCCTGGCGATTTCGACGACCAGACGCATCCGGTTTTCCAGCGAGCCGCCCCAACGGTCGGTGCGCTGGTTGGACAGCGGCGACAGGAACTGGAAGATCAGGTAGCCATGTGCTGCGTGCAGTTCGATGAAGTCGAAGCCGGCGCGTTCGGCCCGCCTGGCGGCTTGGGCGAACCGCTCGATGAGTTGCAGGATCTCTTCCTCATCGAGCGCGCGCGGCACGTTCCAGCCGGTGTCGTAGGCGATGGCCGAGGCCGAGACGGTCTGCCAGGGGTCTTCGTTCGGCTGCAGTGGCCCGCCGCCTTCCCAGGGCTTGCGGTTCGAGGCCTTGCGGCCGGCATGCGCAAGCTGCGTGCCGAATTTCGTGCCCGGCGCGGCGACGCGTCGTGCCGCATCCAGTGTGCGGCGCGCGGCGGCTGCGTTGTCGTCGGAGTAAAGTCCGAGGCAACCATGGGTGATGCGCCCGCGCCGTTCGACATCGGTCATCTCCACCGTGACCATTCCGGCGCCGGACATGGCCAGGTTCATCCAGTGGTAAAGATGCCAGTCGCTGGCCGATCCGTCCTCGGCGGAATACTGGCACATCGGCGCCACGGCGATGCGGTTGGGGAAGGTGAGGCCGTCGAGGGTGATCGGCTGAAAAAGCGATGCAGTCATAAAGAGGGCTCCGGGGAGAAGGAAGGCGTTATTTAGGCGACGGATATCTTGCATACCACACACGAGAGAGTGAAACGCTGGACCAATTGCTGCCCCAATTGCGCCGGCGCCGGTTCGCGGCTACGCCTGCGCCCGGCGACAAATACCGAGGTATCCAATGGAAGATCGTATTCGTATCCGTTCGGAAGAGGTCCTTTCCGACGACTGGGCGGTGCTGAAAAAGACCGTGCTCGACTATCGCCGGCGCGACGGGCAGTGGGAGACGCAGGTCCGCCAGACCTATGATCGCGGCGACGGCGCGGTGATCCTGCCCTACGACCCCCAGCGTTCGACGGTGCTTCTGGTGCGCCAGTTCCGCTATCCCGCCTATGTCACCGGCCACCGCGAACCGCTGATCGAGGCCTGTGCCGGGCTGCTCGACGAAAACGACCCCGAGACCGCCATCCGCAAGGAGGCGGAGGAAGAACTCGGCTACCGGCTGAAGGACGTAGAGCGGTTGTTTTCGCCTTATATGAGCCCGGGCAGCGTGACCGAGCGGCTGTGGTTCTTCGTTGCCCGCTATTCGCCCGCCGACCGCATCTCCGCCGGCGGCGGCGCGCCGGAGGAGGGCGAGGACATCGAGGTTCTGGAAATGCCGCTCGACGAAGCGCTGGCCGGCATCGCCGACGGCCGCATCGTCGATGCCAAGACGATTATCCTGATCCAGCATCTGAAGCTGAACCCGATGAAGGCTTGACCGACGTTCCGGCATGGATTGGCTCCATCCTCGCATCACGGAACAAAAGCGATCAGCGACGGTTTAACTCTCGAAGGGACCGCAACGGAAGCGGAGCAATGGTTGAGCTTTTCAATATGGAACTGGCCAAGGCCAGACAGCGCGTCAACCGCGCGGAACTCGCTCTGGAACGCGCGGAAGAAATGCTGGACGAGGACTGCGGCGTCGGAATCAATATCGCGCTTTGCAGTCGGATCAGGACCGCGCGGCGCCGGCTGATCGAGGCCAGGGAGCGCCTGACAAAGATTGATCCGCCAATAATTTTTGGCGGTTCCCCATGATGATGGCGACATTTCACCACGAAACCGCGGCGGTGAGGTATATCGCGCTGCCAGGTTCGCGCTTCTGACGCAGCGAATTATCCGGGATATCAAGCACACCGATGCCGCGGCGGAGAAAGTCGAGCGAGCGGTGACCAAGTTGGCCGAAGCAAACGCGCTCGATGGGTCGCTCGGTCCGCGCCGCCCCGGCTAGGCTCCGCCTCACGCGCCGTCGGCGTCAGGCTGGGGCGTCACGATATCATGGAGGCCGAAAGACGCTTCGGGGCATCGTATATTAGCAATATACGATATATTAATGGCTATAATGCACCCTTTGGCACTGGGACGGAAATACCTCCCATCGACGTTCCGACATGCGCCCTCGAGCGCCGGAACGCTAGACCAATGCGGAGTAGAACGCATGAGTGTCGGAGCCGCTCTCGAACAATTACTGCGGCTGATTTATCGCCGGGCCATGAAACTGGCGATGTTGCCGGAGGATGAAAGGGAATCCCACTACGATCACATCCGCCTGTCATGTTGCGCGGCCGCCGAGCACATCGGGCAAGATCCCGACAGGGCAGCCATCACGGCAAACGATATGGTTGAGTTTGTTCGCGCGCTGGTCGGAATCATCGAGGTGGGCTCTGGGCCGGGCCATGAGCAAAGCGCCGATCAGCGACCGCCGGTGCCACATTCCGGCGGCCAGGAGACTGGCGCTACGCGCATCTAGCAAACAGGGCAGACGCCCGCCTTAGGGCAGCGGGAACGAGGCGCTAACGCTCGCGCTGTACGACGTAGCTGCTGGTGATGGCGTCGTCGCCCAGCCCGCGAGTCACAAAAACCCTTGTATAGCCAACCGGCAAGCCATCTGTGACGGTCGTATCGACGAGGCGACACCGGCCAACGGTTTCGCCGTTCGGAGCGCTTGCCAGCCTGTCCTTCAGCGAAGCCATGCATAAGTCGAGCGACGCATACATGGTTGGCGCCATATCGACGGGTTTGCAGACAGAACCCTCAACCGGGCTGCACTGGAGCAAGACCATCACTGCCGCAGTTGCCGGATCCATTTTCAAAAATCTCCCGCCGTTTTGACGATCCTCAACGCGGAAATGCATCCTTTGTTTCGCCTTTGCTAAAACGAATGCGCCTGGCCGTCCTCGATGCGGTTGCCCGGAAGAGGGCGAGGACATCGGGGTCCTGGACAATGCCGCTCGACGAAGCTGGCCGGCATAGCCGACGACCGCATCGTCGATGCCAAGGCGATCATCCTGGTCCAGCGTCTGAAGCCGAACCCGATGAAGGCCTGGCCGCTCGAAGCTGGCCGAGCATTTGCCTTACGAACTGTGCCGCGGACAGGCCGGCACGTCCATTTCGCGGATGAAGTTGCGCAAGGCTTCCATGTCCCGGGACAGAGGCCGGTCGTCGGAATAGTGTGCGATATTGCCCCGGACCATTTGGTAGATGGCATCGGTACCAGGCGCGCGTGCACCGCGCACCGCCAGAAAATCATGGGCCTGCGCGGCTGCCATGAGCTCGATCGCGAGAATGTATTCGGCGTTGTCGATAACCGCCAGCAGCTTGTTGGCCGCGACGGTTGGATGAGCCAGAAAATCCTCTTGCAGGCCGGATGTGACGCCGCCGTCGGTCGCCGCCGGGGCGGCCAAACGCCGATTGACGTTGCTGAGCGATGTGGCCGTGTATTGGGCGATCATGAAGCCGGAATTGGCTCCGTCCTCGTCGGCGAGGAAGGCCGGCAAATTGTTGACAAGCGGATTGACGAGACGATCGATCCGACGCTCGCTCATTCCAGCCACCTGAGCCAAGGCGATGGTCAGGCCGTCAGCGGCCTGCCCGAGGGCCGGCGCAACCGCATGCGCCTCCGAAACGACCTGAGGATCGTTCAAAGACCCGAATACCGCCGGATTGTCGGTGACGGCAGCCAATTCGCGGTCGACAAGCTCGGCGGACCGGTCCAGCACCTCCCGGGCGGCGCCATGAACATGCGGCACGGCGCGAAGACTGAGTGCGTCTTGCGTGCGACTGCCGTGTGCCAGCGCGATAAGTTCGCTGCCATGAAGCCAGCCACGCAGCGATTTGCCCACGCCCTGAATGCCGGGTGAGGGCCTCATTGCCAGGATTGCCTCGCCAAAAGCCGGCATTTGCGCGCCTGCGGCTTCAAGTGTCAAAGCCGCCGCCGCATCAGCCCATCCCAACAAACGCTCGGCGCGCAGCACGGCGATGCTTGTCAGGCCTGTTGCGCATGCGGTGCCGTTGACGAGGCTCAAGCCCTCCTTGGCGCCAAGCTCCAATGGCTCCAGACCCATTTCAGCCAGGGCCTCGAGCCCGCTCATGGAGCGGCCTGCCACGGTTGCACTGCCTTCGCCGATCAGGACCAGTGCTACATGCGCGTTGTGGGTCAAATACCCGGCCGATCCCCGGGATGGCACGTCGGGAACGCAGTCGCGCTCGATAAAGGTGAGCAAATTGCGGACGATCGCAGGGCTCACGCCCGAATGGCCGTGCGCGAAATTTGCCACTTGAGCGGCAATGATGGCGCGCACGCCGCGTCTCGGCACAAGGTCGCCCACGCCGCAGGCGTGACTGCGAATGATATTGCGCGACAGTTTCTTTTGCAGGGCAGGCGCCACGACCTTGCTTGCCAAGGCGCCGACCCCGGTATTGACGCCATAGGCGCGGATGCCTTTTTCGACGATGGCCGCCACGATCTGGTTCGCGAAGGCGATCCTCTCCCAAGCTGCCCGGCTAAGCGCCAGGGATTCGCCTTCGCTCACGCGTGCGATGTCGCGCCAGCTGGCGTTTCTATCTATCGTTATTGTCATTGCCCGTTCCGAAATAGCTTTGCGATTGCGCAGGCGGCTGTCGGCCCGCTCGAAAGGTGGCGTGAGAACCGCTGCTTCGGCGCCGTACCGCCCAATCACGGGCATAATGGCGATGGAATTGCCGGCTGATGCGACTGTAGCGACGTCGTCGGCAATAAAAGACATGCCGCCTGCGATCCGGCGCTGGGAAATCCGGCGCCCGCTTGAAATCACTTCGAGGATGACGTCGAAGACTTATCGGATCAGCAGCTCACGCGGCATATGCGGCGGCTAGCCCGCGCGGGCAGTTTGACGGAGCCGAGCTGTGGGTGGCCTGCCACCCGCTGCTCGAACAGCGAAGGGTGGTGCGGACGACGGGAATCGAACCCGTACGATCAGAGATCGAGGGATTTTAAGTCCCTTGCGTCTACCAATTCCGCCACGTCCGCAGGCCCGCTCTTTTCAGATGCCAGACACAGGCCGTCAAGTCGTGTTGTTGGCCATGCTGAACACACACCCCAGAGGTGATGGCATGGCGATACTGGTGTGATCGCGGAATTTAGCGCGCCGCGCGCAATGGGTAGGGTGTTTGCACGGCGGACTTGATCCGCCGAGGCCGGCGTCTACCAGGCCCAACCCATTCCCCCGCCCACTGGGGGCGCCGGCCGCCCCTCATCGACTTTGCTGATCACGTCACAGCTGTCGCTCGCCGATCGATGCCGGCGAGGCTCAGAACTTGTAGCTGAGATTGATGCCCACGGTGTTCAGTTTGGTATCCTGGTCGCGACCGACGAAGTCGCTGGACCCGTCATAGTGCTCGGAACCGAAATCGTAGTAGCGATACTGGGCGCCGACGACGAATTTGTCGGTCAGCGCGTAGTCGACGCCGGCGCCCACGGTCCAGCCGATATTCGCCCGTGTCTCGGAGAAGGCTGAGCCCGCTGATTGCGAGGTTTCGACCCCGGCGAAGGCGATGCCGCCTATGCCATAGACCAGCACACGATCCATAGCGTATCCGGCCTTGGCGTTGACCGATCCGAACCATTTGATGTCGGCGCCGAAATTGTTTCCGGGTTCGGCTTCCGCCGTGCCGTCGACCGAGGAATAGTTGAGGTCGGCCTCAGCGCCGATCACCGCCTGGTCGAACTGCCACAGCCCGGCGACGTGCCCGCCGATGAAACCGCCCTTTATGTCGGGCGAGACGGAAAACGGCTCGCCTTCCGTTCCTGAGATGTCGGACTGGCCCCAGCCATAGCCCGCCTGCAGGCCGGCATAGTATCCTGTCCAGTCGAAGCCGGGCGCGGTCATCGGCACATCGACCGTCGCGTCAGCTGCGAAAGCCGGCATCGACAGGACGGCAAGCAGACCGGCACTTGCGACGACAAGGCGATACATTCGAACTCCCCGGATGAAGAGCCGGAAAAATCTTGAGAGCCAAGGTAGACCGATTTACGGCAAAACGGAATCCAATTTCCGGCTGTGGCCGTGTGTCGCTCGCCGAGGCACAGGCTTTAAGCCGAGGACAGCCGGCATTGCCGGGGGAATGTCAGCGTGCAAAATGGCCGTCTTGCAGGGAAAAATCCTGATGAACAGCCTGGCTCGTCTTATCGCTGGAACGGCCATCATACTGTTCACCTGCGGTCTCGCCATGGCCGAGCCATTGACGCTCGCCATCGCCAAGGCAGCGGTCGTATCCGATCAAGCGTCGGGACAGGCAGCGCTCAACCTGAGAATGACACCGGACAGCGCGAAGGCGTTCGGCGACTTCACCAGGGCGAATGTCGGCAAGGTGGTCGACCTCGGCGTCGACGGTACCGTGGTGGCGTCGCCGCGCCTGGTCGAACCCATCCTCGGCGGCGAGGTAATGCTCAGCGGCACCTTCGCCCCGGGCGAACTCCAGCGCCTGGCGGAACGGATTTCGGCCGGCGGTGCGAAAGTCACGGTCGAGGTCGCGGCTGAACAGCCTTTGTGAAGGCTGGACGGGCCGGTCCGCCGTTTGGCGCTGGTCAAAACCAGGCAGGCTTGGCACAGTCGCCCAAACAGGAGTCCCTTCATGGCAAAGAAGCCGGCGGCGCATGCGACGAAACCAAAACCCTGGACCGAGATGGCGACGCATCTGGTCGACGTCGCCACGGGCCGCAAGCCCGCCGATCTCGTCATCCGCAACGGCCGCTGGGTCAACGTTCACTCCGGCGAGATCATCGCCGGCACCGACATCGCCATTGCCGGCGGCCGCTTCGCCTATTGCGGGCCGAATGCCAGCCACGCCATCGGCCAGGGCACCAAGGTGGTCGATGCCGGCGGGCGCTACCTGGTGCCCGGCCTCTGCGACGCGCACATGCATGTCGAAAGCGGCATGGTGACGGTGACCGAGTTCTGCCGTGCCGTCATCCCGCACGGCACCACGTCGATGTTCATCGATCCGCACGAGATCGCAAATGTGCTGGGCTTGCCGGGCGTGCGGCTGATGCATGACGAGGCGGTGGCGATGCCCATCAACGTGCATGTGCAGATGCCGTCTTGCGTGCCGTCGGCACCGGGGCTGGAGCATGCCGGCGCCGAGCTGACGGTCGCCGACGTTGCCGAGGCCATGACCTGGGAAAACATCATCGGCCTCGGCGAAGTGATGAATTTTCCGGGCGTCGCCGCCAACGATCCCGTCATGTCGGGCGAGATCGCCGCGACGGTCAAGGCTGGCAAGACGGTTGGCGGCCACTATGCCTCGCGCGACCTGGGCTTGCCGTTCCACGGCTATGTCGCCGGCGGACCCGAGGACGATCACGAAGGCACGCGCGCGGAAGATGCCATCGCCCGTGTCCGCCAGGGCATGAAGGCGATGCTGCGGCTGGGCTCGGCCTGGTACGATGTCGCCTTGCAGATCAAGGCGGTGACCGAAGGCGGCATCGATCCGCGCAACTTCATCCTGTGCACCGACGACAGCCATTCCGGCACGCTGGTGCATGAAGGCCACATGGACCGGGTGGTGCGCCACGCCATCCAACAGGGGCTGAAGCCGGTGACGGCGATCCAGATGGCGACGATCAACACTGCCCAGCATTTCAGGCTGGAACGCGAGATCGGTTCGATCGCGCCTGGACGGTTGGCCGACCTGCTGATTGTCTCCGACCTCGCCGCAATGACCATCGATGAGGTTTATGCGCGCGGCGTCAGGCTGGCCAAGGGTGGCAAGCTCGACATCGACATTCCGGCCTATGATTACCCGAAGACGGCGAAGAACACCGTC
Organism: Mesorhizobium sp. WSM4308; assembly: GCF_002294905.1. Taxonomy (NCBI): domain Bacteria; kingdom Pseudomonadati; phylum Pseudomonadota; class Alphaproteobacteria; order Hyphomicrobiales; family Phyllobacteriaceae; genus Mesorhizobium; species Mesorhizobium sp. WSM4308. Next base: position 277,836 of record NZ_NSFW01000005.1, read on the forward strand.
AAGCTGGGCAAGAAGCTCAGGGCTGGCGATTTCGACATCACGGCTCCCAAGGGTGCCAACGAGGTGCGGGTGCGCGTCATCGGCGTCATCGAGAACCAGGCGCCGACGCGAGCCCTGGAGGCCGATCTGCCGGTCGAGGACGGTCTGGTCGCCATGGACCGCCGCAACGACGTCTGCCAGATCGCGCTGGTCGAGCGGCACAGGGGCACGGGCGGCGTCACCAACGCATTCGTCTCCGGCTTCGGCTATATGGGGGATTGCGCCATGGCCTCGAGCGTGGCGCATGACGCCCATCACATCATCTGCGTCGGCACCAACAAGCAGGACATGGCGCTGGCGGTCAACCGGCTGGGCCAAGTCGGCGGCGGCGTCGTGCTGTTCTCGAAGGGCAAGGAACTGGCGCTTGTCGAAATGCCGATCGCGGGCCTGATGTCGGACGAGCGCGCCGAGATCGTCGCCGCCAAGGCCGAGAAACTGACCGAGGCGATGCGCAAGATGGGCTGCTCCCTGAACAACGCCTACATGCAGCACTCGCTGCTGGCGCTGGTGGTCATTCCGGAGTTGAGGATTTCCGACGTCGGCCTGATCGACGTGACGACGTTCCAGAAGGTCGACCTGTTCGTTTAGACCAACCTTCGACGCGGGTGATTGGCTCACCCGCCGGTGACGATGGTCAGCACCTTGAACGGCGTCGTGATGACGACCTCGGCGACCGAACCGACGGCTTTGCCGAGGCCTTGGCCGAGATTGTTGAGTTGCGCCGGATCGGGTTCGTCGGAGGCCAGGCCAGCAGGGGTGCGCAGGCGATCGCCGAGCAACTGCACCAGGATGGGATTGTCGGCGAATTTCGCGTGGTTGAGGCCACCGTCGCCGCCCTTGATTTTGGTCAGGTCGACCACGGAGACACCATAGCTGGCGAGATCGGCCGCATTGCCATAGTCGCCGACACGCGGCTTGTCGCCGGAGATAAGTGAAGACAATTTGAGCGCACGGTCATCGCCGGACAGCAGCACGGCAAACGGCTTGTCCGGCTTGCCGTATCGGATCATCTGCTTTTTGAACACGTCGACATCGATGTCGGGCGACGCCAGCACGACATAGCCGAGTTTGCCGCCGAGATCGCGGTCGCCGGTGATGGCGAGCTGGCGCAGCGCCTCCATGGTCAGCCAGGTTCCCATCGAATGGGCGATGATGTCGATGCTCTTGACCCGTGTCTTGGCGAGCATTCTGAGCGTCGCCTCGAGATCGTCGCGGGCGGCGCTGGCGCTGTCCTTGTCGTAGATATAGCCCGTCGTCTTGGCGCTCGACGCCCATGAGAACAGCACCGGCGTGCCGGGATATTTCGTGTCGTGGGCGATCTGCGTCAGCCGGTAAATGCCGTCGTCGAAGCCATTGTTGAAGCCGTGCACGAACACCAGTGCGCGATCCCCGCGCACGGCAATGTTGGCGCCGACCGCCTTGGCGAATTGCGAGGCATCGCCATAGTGGACGACATTGGTGGCGGTGAATTGCTTTGCCGGGATCGAGTTGGCCGAGCCCTTGGCCCGCTCGATGGCGCCGATCTGGTGGACCTTCGGCACGGTGACGTCGACACGGGCGTAGCTGGTGGTCAACGAGCGATCGCCGTCGAACACCTGCCGCGGATCCTTGGTCGCCTGCTGGCGGGTTGTAGCGACGAAAATTTCGTGCGTGGCCGCGATGTCGGAGGCTGGCACCGACACATTCGTCTTGTTGAGCAGATCATGCGTGTTCTGGCCGGCACAGCCGGCAAGGGCGAGCGTCAACGCGAGGACGAAACTGTTCAAGCGCAAGCTCAAGCGCCGGCTCCCATGAAGGGGGACGTCAAAAGCATGACGTCACCGCTATTGCGATAGAGCCAGAGACCGGCGCGGTCCAGTTCAAAGTGGCCCGATACCTCGTGAATGGTGAACAGGCACGGCGAAATTCGCGCCGCCGCATCTACTGCCCGAGCAGGCTGACGCGGTCGGTCACGTCCCTGTCGCTGGCAAAACCGTCATCTTCGCGCAGCCGCTGGCCGATCATCTTCACCAAGGCCGGATTGTCGGCGAATTTCGTATGGTTGAAGCTGTCGCTGCCCTTGACCTTGGAGAGATCGACCACCGTCACGCCGTAGGAGGCAAGATCGGCAGCATCCTTGTAGTCGCCGACGCGTGGCCGTGAACCGGCGATCAGGCCGGAAAGCCTCAGCGCGCGGTCGTCGTCGGACAACAGCAGGATGAACGGCTTGTCGGGCTTGCCATAGCGGCGCATCTGGCTCTTGAACACGTCGACATCGATGTCCGGCGAGGCCAGCACCACGTCGCCGAGCTTGCCGCCAAGGTCGCGGTCGCCGCTGATGGCCATCTGGCGCAGGGTTTCCATGGTCACCCAGGTTCCCATCGAATGCGCGACAATGTCGATGCGGCGCGCACCGGACTGCTGCAGCATGCGCAATGTCACTTCGAGCTGGTCACGTGCGGCGCTGGCACTTTCCTTGTCATAGACATAGTCGGTGGTCTTGGCGCCCGATGCCCAGGAAAACAGCATCGGCGTGCCCGGATAGCCGGAATCGTGGACGATCTGGGTGAGACGGTAGACCGCGTCGTCGAAACCGGTGTTGTAGCCATGCACGAAGACCATGACGCGGCCGCCGCGCGCCGCGATATCGGCGTTGAGCGCGCTGGAGAATTTCGGCTGTGTGTCGTAGCCGACAACCTCGGAGGCCATGAAATATTTGGCCGGGTCATCCGACTTGCCGCGGGAGCGCCGTTCGATCTGGCCGGTCGTGTGGATCCCCGGAACGGTGACGTTGACGCGGGCATAGTTCAGCGTCGCCGAGCGCTCGCCATCGAAAACCTTGTTGGGATCGTCGGATTTCTTGCGCGTCGTGGTGATGAAGATCGAGTGGTTGCCGGCGATATCCGTCACCGGCGCGGCGACAATGGCGCTGCCAAGCAATTCCTGCGTTTGCGGGCCGGCGCAGCCGGCGACGAGCAAGGCGAGACAAACAGTAACGATCTTCTTCAAAGGCACGCCTGAAATTTCCACTCCGGCCAAAAGGCCCATCTACCCCCGCGACACCTCCCGGACAGGGAGAGTGCGGCAGAACTAAGTCGTGTCCAGCCGAAATGTGGTCATCGCCTGGCTACGACCATCGGACTGTTGCGCGAAAGCCAAAGTGGCGGAGGAAAAGCCGGGAAAAGGGCAGCCACCTCCAGCTCGAGGCGGATGCCGGATGCGTCGGCCGCGAAGGCTCGCGTCGCTTCGATTTCGCGACCAGTCGATACAACGGCATGAACAAATGGGTACAAGCGCTTGCGAATATTATACGAATTTCGGCTGAAGAGAGTTGCGAACGACCGGACAATGGCGTTGCGGGGCCGGATATGCCATAGGCAGGATCGGCTGTGAGAGATCAGCGTGCAATAAACACACGCTGCGCGGCCATGTCGATGACAAGGGTCCGCGCGGACATGCGGCACAAGGTGGCTTCCCGATGAACAGTTTCTCCTCCCGCGTTGCCACCGCGGCCGCTGCGATCCGCCAGATCTTTCCGGAAACGCCGCTGCAGGAAAACGACTATTTGTCGAAGAAGACCGGCGCCCGGGTGCTGCTGAAGCGCGAGGATCTGAGTCCGGTGCGCTCCTACAAGATCCGTGGCGCCTTCAATTTCTTCCGCAAGGCGCTTGCCGCCGGCAATCAGGCCGAACTGTTCGTCTGCGCGTCGGCCGGCAACCATGCCCAGGGTTTTGCCTTCGTCTGCCGCCATTTCGGCAAAATGGGCGTGGTGTTCATGCCGGTGACGACGCCGCAGCAGAAAATCGACAAGACTAGGTTGTTCGGCGGCGATTTCGTCGAGATCAGGCTGGTCGGCGACTTTTTCGACGACTGCTATCGCGCCGCTTTCGAATTCACCGAAAGCTCCGGCGCTCACATGGTGCCCCCCTTCGACCACAAGGACATTATCGAGGGTCAGGCGACGGTCGCCTACGAGATCGCGGACCAGATGCCGGGTGCGCGCATGCCCGACATCATCATGCTGCCGGTCGGCGGTGGCGGGCTCGCCGCCGGCGTCACGCATTATTTCGCCGACCAAGGCCGGGAGGCGCGTTTCGTCTTTTGCGAACCGGCCGGCGCGCCGAGCCTGCATGACAGCCTTGCGGCGGGAAAGCGGCTGAAGCTCGCTAAGGTCGACAACTTCGTCGATGGCGCGGCGGTAGCCGAGATCGGCCGCGAACCCTTGCGGTATCTCAAGGAATTCGCGGCCGACACGGTGCGGCTGATCCCGGAAAACCGGCTCTGCGCGACCATGATCGAGATGCTCAATGTCGAAGGCGTCGTGCTCGAACCGGCCGGCGCGTTGGCTATCGATGCGTTGAAGGATTTTTCCAGGAAGGAGATCCGCGGCAAGACCATTGTCGCCGTGGTTTCGGGCGGCAATTTCGATTTCGAGCGGCTGCCGGATGTCAAGGAAAGGGCGTTGCGCTTCGAAGGCTTGAAGAAATACTTCATCATCCGCTTCCCGCAGCGGCCTGGCGCGCTGCGCGACTTCCTCGAAATGTTGGGTCCGGACGACGACATCGCGCGCTTCGAGTATCTGAAGAAGTCGGCGCGCAATTTCGGCTCGGTGCTGATCGGCATCGAAACCAAGGACCGTCGCAATTTCGACCTGCTGAAGGCAAATTTCGACACCGAGGGCGTCCAGTATCAGGACATCACCGACAACGAGACATTGGCGGGCTTCATCATATGAGCGCAAAGGTCTTCATCGCCCTGTTTTCCGGCATCAATGTCGGCGGCAACCGCATCGTCAAGATGGCGGAGCTGCACTCGTTCTTCGAGGATCTCGGCTTTTCCGGCGTCGGCACCTATGTGCAGAGCGGCAATGTCGTGTTCCGGGCCGGCAAGGGCGACGCCGCCGCGCTGACCAGACAAATCGAAGCGGCGTTCGAGAAGAAATGGGGTTTTCATTCGCGCATCATGGTGCGCGATCTCTCCTGGTTGGATCGGCTGGTGAGCGAAAATCCGTATCCGGAAGCGGCCGCCGATCACACCAAGCTCCACGCCTATGCGCTGGAGCGTGAGCCGACCGCCGAAGAGGTGGCGCGGCTGGCTGAAAAATGCACCGGCCCCGAGCGCTTCGAAGTCAAGGGAGACGTGCTCTACCTCAGCGCGCCGGACGGGCTCGGCAAGTCAGTCTTCGCCAACCTCATTCCGCGCGTTCTGAAGGTGCCGGGCACCGCGCGCAACTGGCGCTCGGTGCTGGCGCTGCTGGAGATGGCCGGCCGGGCCGGCGGGAAGGCATGACCCCGAAAAATGGGTACCGGTTTTCAGGATCGTGCTCAAACAAACACCTACGCTGCCGTCGCCGGCTTCCAGTCGAAGGTCAGTTCTTCGCGGAAGGCAAAGCGCTTGATGTGGTCTGCCACGACACTTTCCAGGCGCTCGAGCGATCCCGCTTCGTCGGTTGACACCACGATGTGCAACGCTGCCGTGTCCGCATCCATGACAGTACGGCCGAGCGACAGATCGATCGTGCCATGGGTGGGATCGAATTCGACGGGAAATTTGTGCGCCCAGTGCTTGCACAGTTGCTGCAGATAGCGGCTGGCATGTTCGGTGGCGACATCGGCACGGCTGGTCGGCATGAGTGAACTCTCCGGAAGGGCAGGCGCCCATTGCTTGACATGGCGCCAGACCTGTCAGGCTGGCGCCATGTTCGGGTAGATAGGTGTCTTCGTGAAAAACGCCAAAAGGCGGCCGGGCAACTTCCGCCCGGTGCCAGGCCGACGCCTACCAGCTTCCCGTGTTGGCCATCGAAGCCCAGGGTTCGGCCTTGGCTTTCGCTGGGCCCTTCTGCAGAAGCTCGATCGAAATGCCGTCCGGCGATCTGATGAATGCCATGTTGCCGTCGCGCGGCGGCCGGTTGATGGTGACGCCATTGTCCATCAGATGCTGGCAGGTGGCGTAGATGTCATCGACCTCATAGGCGAGGTGGCCGAAATTGCGTCCGCCCTTGTAGTCTTCCGGATCCCAGTTGTAGGTGAGTTCAATCAGCGGCGCCTTGTCGTTGATGCCGCTCTGCTCATCTTCGGAGGCGGCGAGGAAGATCAGCGTGAAGCGGCCCTGCTCGTTTTCGTAGCGGCGGACCTCCTTCAGCCCGAGCTTGTTGCAGTAGAAATCGAGCGAGGCATCGACGTCGGCGACGCGGACCATGGTGTGCAGATAGCGCATGAGTTTTCCTCGATCTGTTGGGATGCGGCGCAACATAGGGTCGGCCCGGCGAAAGGGCAATCTCCCGCGGCCGGCGATGCCGGCAAAGAACAAATCCGGTATTCCCGCAATGAACCGTGAAAAAAGGCAGGGAAGGTCTTGCACACACCGGAAGCCGCGGTGTTAATCTGGTGTCAAGAATCAGTTGCGGTGTTCTTGAAAAAAGGGGGCATTCTTATGGGGGAAAAGGCCTCTTTGACGGGGCGGGCCGGAACCCTTGGCGACGCCTTGAAGCGCGACGAAGGTGGCGACGCCGCCGACCTGACCGAAATTGCCGGCGCCATCAAGTGGTTCGATGTGGCCAAGGGTTATGGGTTCATCCTACCCGATGACGGTGTCTCGGGCGATATCCTCCTCCATGTGACATGCCTTCGACGCGACGGTTTCCAGACTGCCCTGGAGGGCGCGCGCGTGGTCTGCCTTGTCAAGCAGGGCGATCGCGGGCTGCAGGCCTTTCGTGTGCTTTCCATGGATGTCACCACCGCCGTCCACCCCGCGGAAATGCAGGAACAGCGCACCCATGTCGCGGTGACGCCGGAGAGCGGGCTCGAACGCGCTTTGGTCAAGTGGTTCAACCGCACCAAGGGCTTCGGCTTCCTGACGCGCGGCGAAGGCACCGAGGACATTTTCGTCCATATGGAGACCTTGCGCCGCTATGGCATCACCGAGCTTCGGCCGGGGCAGGTCGTGCTTGTCCGTTTCGGCCGCGGTGATAAAGGCCTTATGGCCGCCGAAATTCACCCCGATATGGGCACCTTGCCGGTTTCGCACTAGGACGATTTCGGCAGAGGATCGTGGATGACTCGCAGGAACTGGCTGACGGCGGGCGTTTTTTGCGCCATTGCGGCCGTGATCGTGGCCGCAGGCGCTTTCTTCTATTCGGAACGGCCGACCTCGGCCGACAGTCGGGCGATGATCCTTCCGGTCGACCCGACGCCGCTGGTCGTGGTGACGAAAGATGGGAATCGCTCCTTCTCGATCGAAATCGCCGACAACGACGCGGAGCGCGAGGCCGGCTTGATGTATCGCCAGGACATGGCGGACGATCACGGCATGCTGTTTGTCTTCGAGATACAGCAACAGGTCAGTTTCTGGATGCAGAACACGCCGATGCCGCTGGACCTGATCTTTGTCGGCCAGGATGGCAAGATCCGGGCCGTCAAACATGGCGAGCCGCAATCCCAGGCCATCATTTCGCCCGGCGTGCCCGTGCGCTTCGTGCTCGAGCTCAAGGCCGGCGCCGCCGCCAAATACGGCATCGGGTATGGCGACCTCTTGCGCCACCCGGCAATTGGCACCGTATCCGGGCCTGGCATGCCACCGCCGGACAATGGTGACGCACCCAACGGCGGCGGCTGAACGCGAGGTGGGGCAGCCGATGCAGTTCTTCTCTCATGACCGGTTCGATCTTGCCTTCCTCGACCGCCAACCGGCATCGGGGCAGGGTGATCCCGTGCTCATGATCCACGGCTTCGCCTCGAGCCACTACGTCAACTGGGTGTCGCCCGGCTGGTTCAAGACGCTCAACGATGCCGGGTATCGCGCCATTGCCTTCGACAATCGCGGCCATGGCTCGTCATCGAAGAGCTATGACGAGGCTGACTATACGCCGGCGAAAATGGCCTCGGATGCCGCAGCCTTGCTCGATCATCTCGGCATCGAACGGGCCCATGTCATGGGCTATTCGATGGGCGCTCGCATCGCGGCGTTTCTGGCTCTGTCGGATCCGGACAAGGTGGCGACGCTGGTCTTTGGCGGCCTCGGCATCGGCATGATCGATGGCGTCGGCGATTGGGATCCGATTGCCGACGCCCTGCTTGTCGACGATCCGGCCACGACCACCCATCCGCGCGGCCGCTCTTTCCGCGCTTTCGCCGACCAGACCCGCAGCGATCGCCGGGCGCTTGCCGCCTGCATCGCCACATCGCGGGAGTTGCTGAGCGAGGATGATATTGCCCGCATCGCCCAGCCGACGCTGGTCGCAGTCGGCACCACAGACGACATTGGCGGCTCCCCAGACGAACTCGCCGCCCTGATGCCGAACGCCAGGGCTTTCCACATCGAGGGCAGGGACCATATGCTGGCGGTCGGGGACAAAACCTTCAAGAAACGCGTGCTGGAGTTTTATGCTGAATATCCGCTTTGAGCGGTCTGCCGGTGGGCAATAGCGGCACAATGGGGAAGAAGCACGGCCGCCATGCCTGGCGCTGCCGCTCCAACGACAATCGCGTCCTTGGCCTGCTGGGGATCGTTCTCAACAGGCTGTCGGTGGAAGCGGGGCTGGCCATCCTCGCGGCAATGGCGCCGACAATAGGCGCCTTTACCTGATCGCCGCTAGCCTGTAGCGAGGGCCTCCAGCGAGCGCGCCATGTTCAGCCTGGCTTGTGGCTCGAAGCGCTGGCGAAATTCCTCGGTGAGGAAAATGTGCGCGCGGGCAAGGAAATCCTTCAGCACGGCTCCCCGCCCGGTACGCCACACCGGCTCCTCCACCCAGCCATATTCGCGGCGGACCGCGCGTTCATAGGTGTCGAACGCATCCGGCGCGGCGCCCAGGATCGACAGATCCATGTCGAGGAAGAGGCTGGCGTCGCGTGTGGCCGCGTCGTCATCGAACCCGGGCAACTGGTGCGTGGCGGTGGCGAGGATCATCGCGCCGATGCGGTCCAGGCGCTCCGGGTCGGTTCGGCTCGCGAGCTTTTGCGCGGCAAGCGCCGCACTTCTGGCCTCATTGTCCTTGGCCTTGCTGTCATAGATGGCGTCGTGGAACCAGATCGCCGCTTCGACGGCTTCCGGATCGCTGAGCAGCGCTCGGTAATCGCCGGCCAGCGCCAGCATCGCCTCGATATGGGCAAGGTTGTGATAGTGACGGCTTTCGGCCAGGTAGAGCGCCGCGAGTTCCCGTTTCAGCGGTTCGTCGATCAAGGGCTGGTCTTCCATGTTGGTCATCCGTCCAGTTAATCGATCTCAGCCTCTTCGAGCCAGTCACTCGGATCGTCCCGGCCGCTGGGCGCGAAAGGCAGCTTTCCGGCGACTCAGCGATCAAGGGTTCGTTTTCCATGGCCGCTTGAATTCCTGCGAACCAAATCCATTTGACACAGCACTAAGGAAAATTGAGTTCAATCATGCTATGATCTGGCTTATATGTGCCGCCGGACAACAGGCAAGCCAGCAGGACGCGACGTCGATGAACAGCATCAGCATTTCCCGCCATAGCGCGTTGCAGCCGGTCGATCCGATCTGGCGTTCGATCCGCGACGAAGCGATGGACGCCGTCAACCGCGACCCCCTGCTTGCCGCGTTTCTCTATTCGACGATCCTCAACCAGGAGAGCCTGGAAGAGGCCGTCATCCACCGGATCGCCGAGCGGCTTGCCCACCAGGATATCGGCTCCGACCTGATCCGCCAGACCTTCAAGACCATGCTGGCCGACGACAAGGAATGGCCGACGACCGTGCGTGTCGACATCCAGGCCTATTACGACCGCGACCCGGCTTGCGACCGTTTCATCATGCCTGTGCTCTATTTCAAGGGCTTTCACGCCATTCAGACCCATAGGCTGGCGCATTGGCTGTGGACCCAGGGCCGCAAGGATTTCGCGCTCTATCTGCAGAGCCGCTCGTCCTCGGTCTTCCAGACCGATATCAACCCGGCCGCGCGCATAGGCAAGGGCATCTTCATCGATCACGCCACCGGCCTCGTCGTCGGCGAGACCGCGGTCATCGAGGACGATGTGTCGATCCTGCACGGCGTGACGCTGGGCGGCACCGGCAAGGCCGGCGGCGACCGCCATCCCAAGATCCGCCGCGGCGTGCTGATCGGCGCCGGCGCCAAGATTCTCGGCAATATCGAGATCGGCCATTGCTCCAAGGTCGCCGCCGGGTCGGTGGTGCTGTCACCCGTGCCGCACAACAAGACGGTTGCCGGTGTGCCGGCCCGCGTGGTCGGCGAGACCGGCTGCGACCAGCCTTCGCGCCAGATGGACCAGCTCCTGCCGTCGCAGTCGATGGACCAGGTGATCAGCTTCGATATCTGATTTCTGCGCCGGCGCGCCGTCCGGCGCGATTGCGATTTTGTCCGGCGGCGCTGCCGCTTGCGGTGCAATACGGCCGGCTTGCCTTTACATCGCCATTGTCGACGTGCCAGAAGCGCCCTTCAAACCAGCAAGCCCGATGATCGGAGAAGACTGTTGAAGCCGGACGAAATCAGAAAGCTGGACGCCTATTTCAAGCGCGTCTTCCAGAACCCCAAGCTTGAGGTCAAGGCACGGCCGCGCAAGGAAGATTCCGCCGAAGTCTATGTCGGTGACGAGTTCCTCGGCATCGTCTTCAAGGATGAGGACGACGGCGACTACAATTTCTCGATGGCGATCCTCGACATCGATCTGGGCTGATCCCGTATCAAATGGCAGGCCGCGCCAGGCGCGGCCTGCGACTGTCTCTCAATGTCCGCTCTTCAGCATTCGCCCGGCCTCAGCGGTCATTGCCGCGTCGAGTGCCTGCCAGTCGCCAAGGAATTCCTTGGGAAAACGGTAGGTGAGGCTGAGATCGTCGCCGACATGGATGTCGCGTTCGCACGGCGCCAGCGATTGACCGGTAGTCGGCCCGCTCAGGCAGCGGGCCACGAAAAGGTCCTTTCCCCCGCGCTTGCCGACCACCAGCACCTCGTTCAGGTAGCCTGATTTCTCATTGAAACCGTAGACCGTCGTGCCGCCTGGTCCCGGAATGCCGGGCTGGACGATCAGCGCGCTGTAGATCGGCGTGAACCGGCCGCTCATGTCGCGCGACATCATCTGCTGTTCGAAGGACAGGAAGATGATCTTCCTGTTGGCTTCCGAGTGATTGAAATCGTCGCGGGCCGCCTCGCTATACCCGTCCATCTGGGGATAGCGCAGATAAAGGTCGAGACGCGAAGCGATGCCGTCGCGCCGGGCCTGGTCGAAACGGATGAAATTGGCCGGCACGGAAATCACATTGTTGCCGATCACCACCCGGCGCACCGTCGTGTCGTCGGTATATCCGGCCATGGCGATGCTATGGCCGAACCATTTGCCGCCAAGGCTGATAGCGACCGACAGCAAGGCAAGTGCCGCGAAGGCATAGAACACCCGCTTCATCAGCGTGGAATCGACCACGGTGAGTTCAGGGCCGTCGGCGATCGCTGCCTGCTTCATCTCGGTCCTCATCCCAACCGCCATTTCCGGTGTCCCCCGGCGGCACACATCGCGCGGCACGGCTCTTGCAACCTTCCTGAAACGACTGTGCGATTTCATGGTAAATGGAGGGTTAAGATGGCTCAGATGGAACTCTTCCTGTTTGCTTTTGTCGTCGGGCTGACAGCGTGCGGGCTGACGGGCTCGACGATGGAGTTGTTGTCGGGCCGCAAGGTCGCCTTCGCCGAGCCCTATGTGTCGCCGGCGCATGTGCTGCGCTCGCTGGCGGCCACCGTTGGTGCCGGGCCGTTCATGCTGGTCAACGATGCCCTCGATGCCCGCCGCGAAAAGCGCATTTCGACGATGGCGCTCTTGTCATGCGGTTGCACGGCGATCGCCTGGTCGCTGGCGCTGGGCATCGTCGTGCTTGCCATTGCCTCATGGACGATCCGTCTCTTAGGGTCCGGCATCTGAGACGATTCGGAGGCCGACAATGCCGCTTTATGCGATCGACGGAACGCAGCCCAGCTTCGCCGACGCGGGTTCAAACTGGATCGCGCCCGATGCGACGCTGATCGGCGACGTGCGCGTTGGCCGCAATGCCGGTTTCTGGTTCGGCGTCGTCATTCGCGCAGACAATGAGCCGATCATTATCGGCGCCGACACCAATGTGCAGGAACACACGGTCATGCACACCGATCCCGGCTTTCCGCTGACCATTGGCGAGGGCTGCACGATTGGCCACCGGGCCATGCTGCATGGCTGCACGATCGGCGACAACAGCCTGATCGGCATGGGCGCCATCGTGCTGAACGGCGCCAGGATCGGCAAGAATTCGCTGGTCGGCGCCGGCGCGCTGGTCACCGAAGGCAAGGAATTTCCGGACAATTCGCTGATCGTCGGCTCACCGGCCAAGGCGATCAAGGTGCTGGACGACGCAGCCGTAGCCAGGCTGCGCGGTTCGGCCGCGCACTACGTCGCCAATGGCAAGCGCTTCAAGGCAGGGCTGAAGAAGGTCTGACGCCAGTTTCGGCCGATCCGTATCGCCACGGGGTGCGTCCCGGACCGGGCTATTATCTATTAGAGCCGCGCCTTGCTATGGCATCACGCAGCAATGAAGCACCGGCTTCAAAACCGGCAATGTCCGCTTCCTCGATGGCTGTCGCATAGTCATCGATGCGGGTTGCAAGAGTAGGGTCGGCGCCAGCCGCCAAAAGCAGGCGGATCGCCTCGGCGCTACGAACGGCCACCGAATAGTGTAGCGGCGTCCAGTCGTTCACGCCCCGCATATTGGGATCGGCGCCAGCCTCGATCAACATCTGGATGATTTCCGGTCGGTCGGCCCGGTCGGTGGACAGCGCGGCAATGATTGCCGGAAACCCGCCGTGATCCCCGTAATTCGGATCCGAGCCTGCATCCAGCAACGTCGAGATGAAGCCGACCGGGCTCCAATAGATCGCGTATTCCAAAGGATGCCCGAGGCCGAGTTCGAACGGCATACGTTCGTCGAACCAACGGGGCGAACCGCCCAGGGCTTTGCCAAGGCCATCGAAGTCGCCGGCCTTGAAGGCATCGTCGATCGCCTTGAACAGGCGATGGCGCTCGCATCGATCTTCCGGGATTTCCAACATCGCCGTGATCCAGAGGTGGCTTTGATCGCTCATACTGCGGCGATCAAAAGCCATTTGAAAGCAAGATCACGTACAAGGGTTGGCTTTGTCCGATGTCCGTAGCGGCCCACCACCATCCAAGTGCGTCGGACGTAATGTCATTTTAAAGAGTGATGACACTCACGCGGATGCCATTTCCCGGCCGCTATTCGCCTTCGGACGCGCTGCTGATAGGCAGCAGGCGACAGCGCATCTCGCACCCTATGCCGGGTGCGATTACAAAATTCGCATGCGGCAACAATGTTCTCGAGCCTGTCTTCGCCGCCACTCTTTTTTGGTTTCCGATGTTCAGCGGTGCAGCGGAATCGACCGAGCAATCCGAGAGGGAGATGACAGCGCTCCGAAAACGGCGCCGGATCTCCGTCCCACATCCGGAATTTGCAGTAGAAGCATCGCCAACCTTGCTTGTTGGCTTGAACGGTTCTGAGTTTTGCCAGTTTTTTGCTCATTTTACACATCCTTTTTCTTCATCAACATGAAGCGGATGTGCAGCAACCGTGATCGATTGCCCCTTATTCGGACGGGATAACCCTCGCACGAGACAACACTCTTTGAGTGCCACTCCGCAGTATTTTGTGGTAAATGCCGAGCGTAAGAACAGCATCCATCAGGTCACCCACAACGGCTTCCAGACGAACTTTAGAACGCCTCCACATACCTACGATATTCTAGAACTTGGCGACGATCAAGTCGATCTGGATACACCGGAGAATGGCGCGCTGTGCCGGAGCATTCTAAGAGTCGCGGAAAGTACGATGTGAAAGCGTCGCAAAATTGGTATTGCAGACCGCTCGACCCTTTACTGTTATAGTGGAACCTCCGGTTCCAACGAAGACCTGCATCGCGGAGGTAGCTTCTTGCATGCCACCCGAATTTAGCGAGCTTGTCCAGCAAATCATTCTGCCATTCGGCATGCTGTTGGCTGGCGTGATTGTCGGCATGGCCTTGGAGCGTTTCCTATCGAGGAAGCGGAGACAGGCGTGGAGGGAAAAGAACCGCTTGCGTTGGGCGAGAGAGCGCAGCGGCGGCGACATCCTTAGCGGCCTATGGATCGCCCCGAAGCCTGTTTCCGCACCACCGAAACCAACCGATCCCGCTGACCAATTGCGGATTGTCATGGGTGCGAACTTCACTATTCAACCGCTCCTCAACAAGAGCGAAGTGCGCGTCTTTAAGGAACTTGATCGCATGGTGATTGGCTGCAATCCGGGATGGCAAGTGATGGCTCAAGTGTCATTGGGCGAAATTCTGCATAGCACGGATGCCGTCGCCTACAGCTGCATCAACTCGAAGCGGGTGGACCTCCTTCTTGTAGACGAGAACTGTCAGCCTCGGCATGCACTCGAATACCAAGGCCATGCACATTATCAGGGTTCAGCGGCTGCGCGTGACGCGGTGAAAAAGGAAGCCTTGCGTCGAGCGGGCATCAGCTATCACGAGATCGTCGGCGGTCATACGACGCCGTCCGAACTTAGACAGCTAGTCCAAAGACTCGTAGAGAAGCCCGCATCGGCCCGGTAGCGATCACTAGCTTTGACCCCAGAAATGGCGGAGCCGGCCCGGGGACGGGGCCGGCTCCTTTGACCCGGTCGTTGGGGACGGGGAGGGTGGGGACTCGACCGGGTTTCTCGTTCGTCCTAGCGGACGCTGGCGACCGCGTCGGAGCGGCCGTCATTGATCGTCACCCAAACGCCGGAATTCTCCGCCGATTGACGTTTGAGATAGGTGTAGTCGGTGTCCGTCCAGGACAGCACCTTGGTTTCCAGATTGTCGAGGATGAACTCGCCGAGGCTGGTGCGCACGGTCAGCACGGCGTGGCCGTCGCCATTGGGCTGGCGCGCGACCGTCATCAGAAGATCGCCTGCCGGCACGCCCGCGTCCATCAGTTCGCGGCGCTTCTCCAGCGCATAGTCCTCGCAATCGCCATAGCCATTGTCGGGATAGGCCCAGTACTCCTCGACACCGTCGTTTTCCATGTCGGTGCGCGGCTTGATGCGGGTGTTGACCGAATTGTTGATGCTGACGATCGTCGCCCAGAGCTTGCGGCTCAGGTCGACCGGCGCGCCCTTGGGCGTCTTCTCGTTGCATTCGCCAGGGATGCGCTGGCAGAATTCATAGTGGCCAACAGGCTGTGTGGTACGGCCGCCAGTGTGCATATAGGCCGGTCCCGCGGCATATGCTGATCCCCAAGCGGAAAGCTGCATCGCCATTGCCATAAGCAACAGCTTGCCCCTCGTTTTTTTCATTTTCTAGTCTCCCCGTTCGAAGGAGACATTGCCACGGCTGGATTTATTTGACGCAAAAGCGCGAAGCAGACTTTAAGTAAAACGCCAATAGAATAAACATAAAATTTGAATCATTTGAGTATTGAATTGTTTGGATTGCCCGGGCGGGCATCGGAGCGCATGCCCCGAAAGGCAGCCTGCCTGCTGGAAGCCAGCCCGGCCACTCGCGAAGGGACAAATCGCCGCCGGCCGGAAACAAAAAACCGGCCACGCAGGGCCGGTTAGCTTGCGGCGTCCGTTTGATCCGGTCAGGCGCGTGGCGTGTTGAATTCGGAATCGAGCGTCTCGGGGCGCTGGATGACGGCGAATTCGATGGCGACGCCATCCTCGAAATGACGAACGATCTGGCCGCGCATGGTGCCGAGCATGACCTGGACACCGATCGCCGGCTTGACGTCGATCTCGATCGCGGCGCCCGACAGCGACAGGTCGATGATCCGGCACTGGTATTGGCGGCCGTCGGTGAGCTGCAGCACGCTGGTCGGGTTGCGCGGCGCGACGCGCTCGTGGCGGCGGTCTTCCGGCAGGTCGAGTTCGTGCTTGTTGGCGAGCCAGGTCAGTTGCGCCGCCAGCTTGTCCTTCTTGCGGTCGGACGCAATCACCGTCATGGCGAAGCCATCCTGCAGCGTGCGCGTGACGACGCCTTCGATGCGGCCGATATGGTCGATATAGGCGATCACCTTTTCGCCGGGCATGCCGATGCGATCGGTGCGGAACGCGACATTGCCAGGCGACATGTCGACAACCTGGCAAGGGTGCTCGGTGCGGTCTTCCAGCATGAATCGCCCGTATATCTTGACCCGGACGCGCTGAAAGTTACGCCTTTCAGCTTGGGACGGTGCGTAGTCGACCGCCGCTGACCTCATGACTGCCTAGACCCCGTTTGGCATTCCCGCGCGTCAATGCGAGGAACTTCATCACAGAAGTACAACAAAGCGGGTTAACAAAGGGGAAAAACGAGCCTGCGAGACCGTACGATCATCAACTATTCGTCGCGTCCACCGTCGAAGACGACGAGATGGCGGATGCGGCGCGCCCGGCCAAGCGCCGAGATCGTATCGGGCGCCTCGAGATCGGCTGGAACAAGCGAGGGAACGTCGATCGCCGGACGGTTGTTGAGCATCTCTTTCTCCGGATCGATGACACGGATCGAATCGATCATTGCGTCCGTGATCGGGTCGGCCCCCAGCCAGAACGGCTTCTCCGCGGCACTGATCACGCCAAGGCAGCGCGGGTTCTCGATGCCGCCGTCGAGCGGCAAGGCAAGCAATTCGAACTTGTTGGAGCGGCCATTGCGGCTGAAGCCCTCGAAATTGATCAGCACCACGGATTTCTGGTCGAAAACCCCGTGAATCAGCCGTGAGACCAGACGCTGATCCTTCTCGCGCCACAGCGACGGGAAGGAGAACCCCTTGAGTTCGCGGCCATAACAGGCGCAGAGCCTGGTGCCGGCGAGGCGGAAGACCGGTTGGCCGCGCGTGTCTCTTTCCAGGATGAACGTGTCGGCCAAAAGCGACTTGATATCGGCCGGCTCGACTTCCGATCGCTTCGGAGCAGGGCGTCCGTCACGCAGGCGGTTCCAATAATGGAACAGCGTGATCGATCCGTTTTGGTTCATGGTATGCTGCTCCGCGCATTCTGTCGTCTGATGTCCCATCGGTGAACAGAAGGGCGCCCTCCGATGACCTACATGCGTTGCGGAGCAGGAAGCGTGCCAGCGTCGTTAACACTTGTTCACGGGTCGGGGACGTTAAGGTTAACAACTGGTTTACGTTGCCCCCGAGCAGGCCCTGTGGCACACCAAAACCACTCCAGAAGCGGTCGTTTCGCGACGATCGGCAGCACTTCAGTCAAGAGTTTTAGGGGAGCAGGGGGCTCGACCGGCCGTTCAAGGGAAACCTTGGACGGCTTCTTTTTTGATTCGCACTGGGGCGATTCGCCGTTTGCGGTTCCAATGGCCGTGATCTAGATGCTCGCCAGGTCGAACAGCACCGAGTGCGATTGCAGATGAGCGAACAGCAAAATCCAACCGAGGTCGAGCCGGCCGAAAGCCTGCCGCCGCCTGCGCGCGAACCGGTGTTCAACCTGCCGCCGATCGTGCTGGCGGTGATCGGCATTTGCGCGGCCGTCTTCCTGTTGCAGCAATATGTGCTGAACGACGCGCAGCAGATGACGCTGCTCTACGATGGAGCCTTCATTCCCGTCCTTTATACCGGGCAATACGGCTTCGACTGGTTTCTGTTCACGCGCCCCTTCACCTATGCGTTCATGCACGGCGGTTTTGCCCATATCGCCGTCAACATGGTCTGGCTCGCCGCTTTTGGTTCGCCGCTGGCCAATCGCCTCGGCGGGATCTGGTTTGCTCTGTTCTTCGCCATTACCGGGCTGGCCGCCGTGGCGCTCTTCTGGGCCATGCACCCCTATGGCGAGGCACCGCTGGTCGGCGCCTCCGGCGCCATATCGGGCATGATGGGTGCGGCGGCGCGTTTCGGTTTCCGCACCGACCGCTCTGCAGGCAAGGCGGCCTTCGCCGGCCCTGTGCTGCCGATCGCGCTTGTCTTGCGTTCGCGCGGTGTCGTGATCTTCCTTGCCGTGTGGATGATCATCAACCTCGCCACCGGCCTGCTCGGATTTGCGCCTGGAGTAGATGGTCAGATCGCCTGGGAGGCTCATATTGGCGGCTTCGTCGCCGGCTTTTTCGGCCTGCGCTGGTTTGATCGGCGACGGCAGCCGCCGGAATGAGAGACCTCCGACCCCCGCACTTGAAATGCAGCCGATCACGGCGCACGATGTTCACTCTTACGTGAAAGCCGGTCTGGGCAGGGAACCGGCAGGCGAAGCAGAGGAGGACGCCATGACGGTCAAGGCAATTCTGGAAAAAAAGGGCCACGACGTGTTGACGCTCGGGCCGAACGAAAAGCTCAGCGAAGCCATCCGCATCCTGGCCGAACACAAGATCGGCGCGCTGGTCATCACCAATGGCGATCACAAGATTGTCGGCATCCTGTCGGAGCGCGACATCGTGCGGGTTCTCGCCAAGGAAGGTGCCGCCGCGCTCGATATCGCCGTGCGTTCGGCAATGACGCCGAAGGTGAAGATCTGCAACGAGAACCACACCGTCAACGAGGTGATGGAGATCATGACCAGGGGCCGTTTCCGCCACCTGCCGGTGGAAAAGGACGGCCTGCTCGATGGCATCGTCTCCATCGGCGACGTGGTCAAGCGCCGCATCGAGGATGTCGAGCGCGAGGCGGATGAGATCAGGGCCTACATCGCCACCGCCTGAGCGGTGAAAGGAACGCCGGCCGGAAACCCGGCCGGCGGAACGGTAGTCTATCGATTGTCGAGTTCGGAGCGGACGAGTTCGAGGCCGCGCCTGGTGATGCGGTAGGGACCGCCGCCCGACGACGAAACCGCCTTCTTGCGTTTCAGCTTTCGAAATAGGTCGAGATCGACGTCTGGATAGTGCCAGCCATCGCGGGTCAGGCATTTGACGGAGGCGATCCGTTTCTTCTGGTTCTTTTCGATTTCAATGCGTCCGCCCTGCGCAAGCAGGTGCAGGATGCGCTGTTCAGTGCGCGAAATATCCATGTGGAGCGTTCCGGGAAAACAAAAAATGCCGCCGCCGCGAAGCTTCGCGGCACGGGGTTTCAGGTTTTCTGCCCTGCCTCGCTATGAGGTCAGGGCCTTAACGGGACTGAGCGTAAGTGGACATCCACTCTCCATTGGAATGGGAGTCCTATAGGCGAAAGCGGCTGAAAAGGCCAGCCGGCGGCTTTGCGCTTGTCTCTTCTGGCGGTTTGCACTAGCGAATGACTTTCACTTCAGACGTGAAAGTCACGTTCAAACGTGAGTTCACTCATCGTAATTTGCAGGCCGCCATGACCCTCATCGATACCCGCACGCCCGATGCAAAACGCTTGATCCCCGGCGCCACCGGTGACTGGGAAATCATCATCGGTCTCGAGGTGCACGCGCAGGTCATCTCGGAAGCAAAATTGTTTTCCGGCGCTTCGACCGCTTTCGGTGCAGCCCCCAACGCCAATGTCAGCCTGGTCGATGCGGCAATGCCGGGCATGCTGCCTGTCATCAACGAGGAGTGCGTCAAACAGGCGATCCGCACCGGTCTCGGGCTGAAGGCGCAGATCAACCACAAGTCGGTTTTCGACCGGAAGAACTACTTTTATCCCGACCTGCCGCAGGGCTACCAGATTTCGCAGTTCAAGCAGCCGATCGTCGGCGAGGGCACGGTAATCGTTTCGGTCGGACCGGACCGGCAGGGCGAGTTCGAGGACATCGAGGTCGGCATCGAGAGGCTGCATCTGGAACAGGACGCCGGCAAGTCGATGCACGACCAGCATCCGACCATGTCCTATGTTGATCTCAACCGCTCCGGCGTGGCGCTGATGGAAATCGTCTCCAAGCCTGACCTGCGTTCCGGCGATGAGGCCAAGGCCTATGTCACCAAGCTGCGCACCATCATGCGCTATCTCGGCACCTGCGACGGCAACATGGATGAAGGCTCGCTGCGCGCCGACGTCAACGTCTCGGTACGGCGGCCTGGTGGTGAGTTCGGCACCCGCTGCGAGATCAAGAACATGAACTCGATCCGCTTCATCGGCCAGGCCATCGACTTCGAGGCACGCCGCCAGATCGCCATTATCGAGGACGGCGGCAAGATCGATCAGGAAACGCGGCTGTATGATGCGGTCAAGGGCGAGACGCGCTCGATGCGCTCGAAGGAAGAAGCGCACGATTACCGCTATTTCCCCGATCCCGACCTGCTGCCGCTGGAATTCGATCAGGCCTATGTCGATGCTTTGGCCAAAGAGCTGCCGGAATTGCCCGACGACAAGAAGGCGCGGCTCATCTCCTCGCTGGGTCTCTCGACCTACGACGCTTCGATCCTGGTGTCGGAAAAGTCGGTCGCCGATTATTTCGAGAAGGTGGCCGCCGGCCGCGACGGCAAGCTCGCCGCCAACTGGGTCATCAACGATCTGCTCGGCCAGTTGAACAAGGTGGGCAAGGACATTGAAAATGCGCCGGTTTCGCCCGACCAGCTCGGCGCGGTCATCGACCTGATCAAGGACGGCACCATCTCCGGCAAGATCGCCAAGGACCTGTTCGAGATCGTCTGGAACGAAGGCGGCGATCCGCGTGCGCTGGTCGAAAGCCGTGGCATGAAACAGGTCACGGACACCGGCGCCATCGAGAAGGCGGTCGACGAGGTGATCGCGGCCAATCCCGACAAGGTCGAACAGGCGCGCGCCAAGCCGACCATGGCCGGCTGGTTCGTCGGCCAGGTGATGAAGGCGACCGGCGGCAAGGCCAATCCGCAGGCGGTCAACGACCTCGTCAAGGCCAAGCTCGGCATCGAGTAAGGCCATGTTCGTCCGCACCGCCGGCGAACCCGATCTCGCTGCCATCCGCGCGCTGCTGGTTGAAACCTGGCACGCCACCTACGACGCGATCTATGGCGCCGGGCGGGTTACCGAAATCACCGACGAATGGCACTCGATTGCGTCTCTGAAAACGAGACTGACCAAGCCGAACAGCGAGTTCCTCGTCGCCGATGACGGCAAGCGCATTGGCGGCGTGGCTTTTGCCGAGGGCATTGGTGGCGGAGAAGAGGTTGTCCTGAAACAGCTCTACGTGCTTCCGGGCCTGCAGGGCAGGGGCATTGGCGGCATGTTGCTCGACGAGATCATCGAGAGTTTTCCGGAAGCCCGCGGCATCCGCCTGGAAGTGGAGGCGCGGAACACCCGCGCCATCGCCTTCTATGAAGCGAACGGCTTCGTGCGATCCGGCGATGCCGGCGGGCACGCGGGTGCCCCGGGCGAGCCGACACTGGTCTACCGCCGGTCTCTTGCCGGCTGATTCCTTCGAAGTGAACCTCGCTTGATCACCTTCGCGCGAGCGGCGCTGGATGCGCCCGTTTTCGTTTGACCGCGTGAGGGCTCCGCACCAAAGCTGCCGGTGCTGACCGCGCGGAAGCCGGAATGGACTGGCACGCTGGGTAGCGCTGGGGGGAACCATGCCAAGCCTGCCGGAACTGATGCCGACAGAGGTGTCGGACGAGACCTTTGGTGGCGTCACCTATCACATAGCCGGCGAACTGGTGCCCGTGCTTTCGGTCGATGTGACGCGGATGCCTGTCTATTTCGAGCACCACATCCTGTTGTGGAAGAACTCGACCATCACAATCGGTCTGAAATCGCTGAAGGGCGCGCTGAAGCGCATGATGGCCGGCATGCAGATCTTCGTCACCGAGGCGTCGGGAGCGGGCATCATCGCCTTCAGCCGCGATGGACCAGGCCACATCGTGCCGATCCATCTCAGGCGTGGCGAGGAGATCCAGGTGCGCGAACACCAGTTTCTCGCCGCAACCGGCAATGTCGAATACACATTCGAGCGTGTGCGCGGCCTGGCGACGATGCTGTTCGGCCAGAGCGGCTTCTTCATCGACCGTTTTCGCGGCGATAGCGGCGACGGCATAGTCTGGCTGCACGGCTACGGCAACGTCTTTGAAAAGACGCTTGCCGCCGGCGAGACCATCGACATCGAGCCGGGCGGCTGGCTGTTCAAGGATGCCTCCGTCAGGATGGAAACCAAGATCGATCGCCTGTCGAGCGGCTTCTTCGGCGCCAATATGAATTTCATCGTCAACCGCTTCACCGGTCCGGGCCGTGTCGGCATCCAGTCGATGTATCTGCATATGCCGACGGAAGAGTGAGCGCGTGCCGGAAATTTCGGACGGGTGACATGCCAGGGCACAAGGCGTGGCGTAGCCCGATCCGATCAGGCAACGGGAACTTCCACATTGTCGATCAGCCGCGTCTTGCCCAGCCAGGCCGCGGCAAGCAGGCGCCCAGCTCGGTCGCGGCGCCAGGGCGCAAGCGTCAGGCTTTCGCGGGCCTCGACATAGTCGACCTTCTGGAAGCCGGCGGCAATGAGCGCGCGGCTGGCTTCCCCAGTTGCGTCATCTCCGAGCGCGCCTGCCGCCAGTGCGGCAGCCGTCTTGTGCAGGATGACGTTGAGCTGGCGGGCGACAGCGAGTTCGGTCTCGTCGAGATAGGCGTTGCGTGACGACATGGCCAGGCCATGCCCGTCGCGTATGGTCGGGGCGCCGATAATCTCGACAGGCAGGTCGAGGTCGCGGCAGAGCTGCCTGACGACGCAAAGCTGCTGGTAATCCTTCTCGCCAAAGACCGCACAGTCAGGTGTCGCCTGCAGAAAAAGCTTGGCGACAATGGTGGCGACGCCCTCGAAAAAAGTGGGGCGGAAGTCCGATTCGAGCCCGGCGGACGGGCCGCCGACCGAGATCCTGGTGGCAAAGCCGGCGGGATACATCGCGCCGACCGTCGGCGTGAAGGCAAGATCGGCGTTGACCGTCGCCAACAGGTCGAGGTCGCGGGCCAGATGGCGCGGGTACTTGTCGAGATCCTCGCTCGGCGCGAACTGCGTCGGATTGACGAAGATCGACACCACGCAGCGCTCGGCCTTTTCCCTGGCGATCCTGATCAGGGAGAGGTGCCCCTCATGCAACGCGCCCATGGTCGGCACCATGGCGACGCGCAGGCCATCGCGCCGCCAGTCACTGACCTGCGCGCGAAGTGCGGCGACGCTGTCGACGACCTCGGGACAGCTCATGTTTCATCTCCGCCGCTTTTGCCCGAAAAGGCTTTTGAACTTGAAAAGACATGGGCAGCACCGGGGAAAGTCCGGCCTCGCACCTCCGCTGCGTAGCGCTCGGCGGCGTGCGCGATTACGCGGCGCAGATCGGCATATTCCTTGACGAATTTCGGCACGCGGTCGACGGTCAGCCCGACCATGTCGTCGATGACTAGGATCTGGCCATCGCAGTCGCTGCTGGCGCCGATGCCGATGGTTGGAATCGCAATGCGGCGTGTGATGTCGGCGGCGACCGCCTCGATGGTGCCTTCGATGACCACGGAGAACGCGCCGGCCTTTTCGACAGCGAAGGCGTCGGCTATCAGCGCCGCGACAGTCTCGTCCGTGCGGCCCTTGATCTTGTAGCCGCCGTCCTTCTCCACCGATTGCGGCAGCAGGCCGATATGACCCATGACCGGAATGCCGGCGGCGACGATTGCCGCGATCTGCCCGGCCATGTCGACGCCGCCTTCAAGCTTCACCGCCTGGCAGCCGGTCTCGTCAACGATGCGCCGCGCCGAGGCCACGGCCTGCTCCGTCGTATCCTCGTAGCTGCGGGCCGGCATGTCGACGACCACGCAGGCCCTGGCCGAGCCGCGCATCACGGCTTGCCCATGCGCGATCATCATCTCCAGCGAGGCGCCGAGCGTTGTCTCGTGGCCATGCAGGACCATGGCGACGCTGTCGCCGACCAGAAGCAGGTCGACATGCGGGTCGAGCAGGCGGGCGACAGGATAGGTGTAGGCGGTCAGGCAGACCAACGGGATGCCGCCCTTGCGGCGGCGAATCAGCTCAGCGCCGATGCGAATGTCGGTGGTCGGCAGTTTCGTGGCCAATCGTCACCTCCTTCGGCCCATGGCCGGATTGGATATCCGCATGGGCGCGCTGAGCTTTAGAAAGAGCCGAAAGGCTTGGCAAGCGTGCATCCTGCCGCCTCTTGGGGGCACAGGCATGTGTCGGCACCCCGGCGCGCCATTTGCACGCTCTCCATGGCAAAACCCTTGCCTTCCCGAAGGCCTGACGCCATAAGCAGGAAACAGGCGCCGCCAGCGCAAAGGGCTCTGAGATGAAGACTTTCCTGACGCAGTTTTTCACTTGGTGGAACAGCCAGACGCTGGGAACACGCTTGCACACCTGGCGGTACGGCAAGAGGGTCGGCCAGGACGAGGTCGGCAATGTCTACTACGAAGGCGGCATCGATTCGGAAGGCCGCACCCGCCGTTGGGTCATCTACCGCAACTATTCGGAAGCTTCGGCCATTCCGCCCGGCTGGCATGGCTGGATCCACCACCGCGTCGATCTCGCTCCGGCCAGCGAGGACTACAAGCCGCGCGATTGGCAGAAGCCGCACAAGCCCAATCTGACCGGCACGCCAGCGGCCTACCGCCCGAAGGGCTCGGTGCTGACCAATCAGCATCGCCCGCAGGTTACGGGTGACTATGACGCCTGGACGCCAGGGTCGTAACGGCCCCGGCTTGTACGGCACAAAGTGCGGGCCGGTCCTTTATCGCCACAATTGGTGTTTAGCTGCTTGCTGATCAGAAAACGGCGACTAGCCTTGGCGATCGACGGAATCACCCGGGCGCGAACCACCGGTACCCCTATATGAGCTTTTTCAATCGGATATCGACGGGCGGTTTGACGCTAGCCGCCGGCCTCGCCGTCAGCGCCGCGGCCTTTGCAGCGTCGCCCGCACCGGCACCGGCGGCCCCCGCGCCGGCACCGCCAGCGGGATCGGATCGCATCGCCAACCCGGTTGCCGAGTTCGCCGGCATCGACAAGATCACTGGCCGCATCATCACCTTCGATGTCTATATCGACGAGACGGTGCAGTTCGGCGCTTTGCAGGTGACGCCCCGCGTCTGTTATTCCCGACCGCAGAACGAGGAGCCGAAGACCGATTCCTTCGTCGAGGTCGACGAGATCACGCTCGACCGCAAGATCCGCCGCATCTTCACCGGCTGGATGTTCGCCGAAAGCCCTGGTCTCAACGCCGTCGAGCATGCCGTCTATGATGTCTGGCTGAAGGAATGCAAACAGAAGTCCGATGTGCCGGCGCCAGATGCCACCAAGGCCGACGCCACCAAGGCTGACGCTTCGAAGCCGGCCGCGACCAAACCAGCCGCCGCCAAGCCTGCGGCCAGCCCGGACGCGGAACAGTCCGATCCCACGCAACCGGACACATCAGACGCCAACTGATCCCTGGGAACCGTCGTGGCCACCATGCGTTGGATCACGGACGACCGCGCATCGACGCGCCCGGAGGATATTTCGATGTCGGACACCAAGCGAATCACGGCCAGCAAGAAAGAACTGCTGGAACTCGAAAAAGGCTTCTGGACCGGCGATGCGGCCTATTACGCGGCCAATGCCGACACGGAATGCCT
Organism: Mesorhizobium sp. WSM4308; assembly: GCF_002294905.1. Lineage (NCBI taxonomy): Bacteria > Pseudomonadati > Pseudomonadota > Alphaproteobacteria > Hyphomicrobiales > Phyllobacteriaceae > Mesorhizobium > Mesorhizobium sp. WSM4308. The sequence continues at coordinate 303,271 of NZ_NSFW01000005.1, forward strand.
GGTGGCCTTTCCGCGAATGGCAAAGGCGATGGACAATGCCGATCTTGCCAAGACCGCGACCAAGCCTAATCGCTGGCGCGATCTCGATATCGAGCTCAAGGGAATAATCGAGCCGGGCAGCGACATCGTCATGCTGACCTACGAGGCGCATGCGACGCGCGAGAACGGCGAACCTTACGCCGCGCTGGTCAGCACCGGCTATGTCCATCGCGTCAACGGCTGGAAGATGATGTTCCACTCGCAGACGCCGATCGAGGCAACGGCCGCGAAGTAGCCCAATCGCTACGGAAAAAAGATCGCCTCGCCCTTCAGCGCGTCAGCCAGCATCTTCTCATACTTGCCGCGCGGGACGTCGACCGCGCCGAAGCGCTTCAGATGCTCGGTGGTGAATTGCGTATCGAGCAGCGTGAAGCCGCGTGCCTTCAAGCGCTCGACGAGATGCACGAGGCAGATTTTCGACGCATCCGTTTCCTTGGAAAACATGCTTTCGCCGAAGAACACTCGTCCGAGCGACACGCCATAGAGGCCGCCGACCAACTTGTCCTCATGCCACGCCTCGACCGAATGGCAGTGGCCCATGCGATGCAACTGCACATAGGCCTCGCGGATCGGCGCGTTGATCCAGGTCGAGCGCCTTTCCTCCCGCCTTTCCGCGCAGCCGTCGATCGTCGCCTCGAAATCGAAATCGAAACGGATGTCGAACGGGTTTTTGCGGATCGTCTTCCTCAGGCTTTTGGGCGTGTGGAACCCTTCGAGCGGGATGATGCCGCGTGTCTCCGGCCGCACCCAGAACACCTCTGGATCGCTGGCGCTTTCGGCCATCGGGAAGACGCCCGAAGCGTAGGCCTTGAGAAGAAGGTCGGTGGGGATGCGATAGCCGGGCGCGTAAGGACGGGTCATCGCGTCCCCGAACTACTCTTCCTTGGCCAGGTATTTTTCCAGCCAGTGGATGTCATAATCGCCATTGGCGATGTCGGCATTGCCGACCAGATCGCGAAACAGCGGCAACGTCGTCTTGATACCGTCGACGACGAATTCATCCAGCGCCCGCCGCAGCCGCATCATGCATTCGACGCGGTTGCGCCCATGCACGATCAGCTTGCCGATCAGGCTATCGTAGTAGGGCGGGATCTTGTAGCCGGAATAGACGCCGGAATCGACGCGGATGCCGAGACCGCCTGGCGTGTGGAAATGCGTGATGGTACCAGGCGAGGGGGTGAAGGTGCGCGGATCCTCGGCATTGATGCGGCATTCGATGGCGTGGCCATTGAACTTGATGTCTTCCTGCCTGACGGAAAGCCCGCCGCCGGAAGCGACGCGGATCTGCTCGTGCACGAGATCGATGCCGGTGATTGCTTCCGTCACCGGATGCTCGACCTGCAGGCGTGTGTTCATCTCGATGAAATAGAACTCGCCATTCTCGTAGAGGAACTCGATCGTGCCGGCACCGGAATAGCCGAGGTCGGCAATGGCCTTGGCGCAGATGCCGCCGATGCGGGCCCGTTCCTCGGCGTTGAGCGCCGGCGAATTGGCCTCTTCCCAGACTTTCTGGTGGCGCCGTTGCAGCGAACAGTCGCGCTCGCCGAAATGTACGCCGCGGCCAAAGCCGTCGCCGAACACCTGCACTTCGATATGGCGCGGCTTCTGCAGATACTTCTCGATGTAGACAGCGTCGTCGCCGAAAGCGGCGCCTGCTTCCGAGCGCGCCGTCTGCAGAGCGACCTCGAGGTCGGCCTCGGTGTGCGCGACCTTCATGCCGCGTCCGCCGCCGCCGGCGGAGGCCTTGATGATCACGGGATAGCCGATTTCGACGGCAATGCGCTTGGCTTCTTTCTCCTCGGTCACCGCGCCGTCGGAACCTGGCACCACCGGGATGCCGAGGCGCTTGGCGGTGCGCTTGGCCTCGATCTTGTCGCCCATGACGCGGATATGGTCGCCGGTCGGACCGATAAAGGTGATGTTGTGCGCGGCCAGTATGTCGGCGAACTTGGCGTTCTCGGACAGGAAGCCATAACCCGGATGTACCGCATCGGCGCCGGTGATCTCGCAGGCCGCGACGATCTGATGGATGTTGAGATAGCTGTCGCGCGATGGCGGCGGGCCAATGCAGACGCTCTCGTCGGCAAGCCGCACATGCATGGCGTCGGCGTCGGCGGTCGAATGCACCACCACCGTCTGGATGCCGAGTTCCTTGCAGGCGCGAAGCACCCGAAGCGCGATTTCGCCGCGATTGGCGATGAGGATCTTCTGGAACATCCGGCCCGCTCTACTCGATCACGACGAGCGGCATGCCGTATTCGACCGGCGTCGCATCCTCGAACAGGATCGCCGTTACGGTGCCGGCGCGCGGCGAGGGGATCTGGTTCATCGTCTTCATCGCCTCGATGATCAGCAGCGTCTGGCCTTCCTTGACCGTCTGGCCGACCTCGATGAACGGCTTGGCATCGGGCGACGGCGCCAGATAGGCGGTGCCGACCATTGGCGAGGCCACCGCGTTCTTCGACACGTCGACCGTGGCCGGGGCGGCAGCGACCGCGGGCTGGGCTGCTGCCGGCGCATAGTTGGGCTGGGGTGCCGCGATCGCATGGACGGCAGGGGCCTGCCGCGACACGCGCACCTTCAGGTCGCCCAGTTCGACCTCGATCTCGGTCAGATTGGTGTCGTTCAGTATGCCCGCCAGATCGCGGATCAGTTGCTGGTCAACACCGGTCTTCTTTATCGACATTTTCGAGCCTTCTGTTTGTTGGCCGGTCATAGGCGTGCGGCCAGCGCCTGTAGCGCCAGCGTATAGCCGAGCGGCCCAAAGCCACAGATCATGCCGACGGCGACCGGCGCGACCATGGAGACGTGGCGGAATGATTCCCGCGCATGGATGTTGGAAAGGTGAACTTCGGCGACCGGCAGCGGTGCGACCGAACGGATGGCGTCATGGATGGCGATCGAGGTGTGGCTGTAGGCGCCTGGATTGATGACGATGCCGGCAGCCTTGTCGCCGGCTTCCTGGATCCAGTCGACAAGGTCGCCCTCGTGGTTCGACTGGCGGAAATCGATCTCGAGCCCGAGCGCCGTGCCCAACTGCTTGCAGTCGTCGGCGATCGCGGCAAGCGTCTTGCCGCCATAGATGCCCGGCTCGCGCTTGCCGAGCGCGTTGAGATTGGGACCGTTCAGGACGAAAACCGTTTTCAAAAAAACCGACCTTTTCCGGCGCCGGTATCAAACCGGCGCGCTGGGCCTCTATACCGGGCATAGTCGTCCGCGAAAAGAGCGCAAGTGCGTTCTTTCACTGTCCACAACAGGCCGAAATGCGCCCGTGAAGAAAACTCCGGGCTGATCAAAGTGCGGCTTTCACCGCCTTGATCTTTTCCGCCAACACCTCCTGGCCGAGAGCCCCGAACACGACCTCGTTGCCGACGACGTAGGACGGCGTTCCGGTGATCGCCAGCTTGTTGGCAAGATCGTAGGTCTTGGAGAAGGCCTCGGGGATCGAAGCATCCTTCATCTTCTCGCGCAGCGTCGCCTCGTCGGCGCCGAGCGAAAGCGCGATCTTGATCGCGGCCGCCTCGGTGGCGCGCCCCTGGCCGCCGAGCAGCGCATTGTGGAACTCGCCGTACTTTTCCGGCATCATCAAGTGGAACGCCATCGAAACGACGCTGGCTTTCTGCGAATCCGGGCCGAGGATCGGGAACTCCTTGAGCACGAAGCGCAGATCCGGATCTGATTTGGTCAGCGCCCGCATGTCCTCGATGGCGCGTTTGCAGAAGCCGCAATTGTAGTCGTAGAACTCGACGATCGTCACCTTGCCGTTCGGATTGCCGACGACGCCATCGAAGGCGGAGTTGAAGATCTGGTCCTTGGCGTCCTTGATGACGCCGAGCGCGGCGATGCGCTGCTCTTCCTTCTGCTTGGCTTCGAGCGCGTCCTGCACTTCGAGCAGCACTTCCGGGTTCTTCAGGAGATAGTCGCGGATGATCCCTTCGACCTCGGCGCGGTCGATCTTGGTATCGGCCGCCGTCTGGACGGGCTGTGCCGCACCGGCCTTGGCAATCTGTGGGCTGCCGGCCACGAAACCGAAAGCCAGCATGGCAAGGACTACAGCGACCCCCGTGGTGCCCAGCAGCAGTGCCTTTTTCATCGTTCTCGTTCCTTTTGCCTGTTTCCTGGTCCGGCTGTGTCGCAGTGCGTGACCGGAAGGTTCACTAGATCTTGTTTGACGATTTGTAGTTTATGATGTCCTGGGCGCGTATCCAGCGCGGCTCGCCGCGCTTCATCTGCTGCTGCGCCCGCATGGCGAAGATCTTCGCATCCTTGTAGTTACCGGAATAGAAATGACCTTCTGCCGTGGCAAGCTCGGCGCCCGGTATGTCACCCAGCTCGCCGTAAGCCTGCGCCAGGTAGCGATAGCCTTCGGAATTTTCCTTGTCGCGTCCCAGGCCATTGTTGATCTGCACGACGGCCTTCTTCAGCGAGTCAGGCGTGCCGACCGCCATCAGCGCCTGGCCGAGCGAGACAGGCAGCAAGCCCGACCGCGCCGGATCGAGGCTGACCGCCTTGGCGTAGGCTTCCGCCGCGTCCTTGGGCTTGTTGGCTTTCATCAGGATGTCGCCGCGCAACTCCTGGAAATAGGCATTCTTCGGCTGCGCCTTGATCAGGGCATTGGTCTTGGCGAGCGCGCCGGCGATGTCGCCGTAAAGGTAGGTCGATTGGGCGTCGCCATACTGCCCGGCGAGGCTGCCTCTCATTTTTTGCATCAGCCGCGCTGCGGTGGCCTGGCCTTCCATGTAGACGGCGATCTTCACCCGCATCATGTCATGGCGCTGCTGCAGCGCCGGCGGGTCGAACTTGTCGACATTGGGGCTCTGCTTCACCAGCACTTCGAGATTGGCGATGCGCTCCTGCGGCATCGGGTGGCTGATCCGATAGGGGTCGACTTGCGCACCCGAAAGCGACAGCGCGGTCTGGAAGCGGCGGAACGTCTTCAGCATGCCCATGCCGGACTGGCCGGTGGCGTTGAGATAGGTGATGGCGGAGCGGTCGGCCGTTATCTCCTCCGTGCGCTGGTAGGCGAGGATGCTGCGCTGTGCCATCTCGCCGCCGCCGGCGGCCACGCCCATGCCGGCGCCGGCAAGGCCGCGGCTGTTGGTGGTCGCGCCAGCGACCATCGCGCCCGCGCCAAGCAAGGTCGCAATAATGGCCATCGTCTTGGCGCGCTCGAGCTGGTCACGCAGTTTCTGCTGGTGGCCGCCGGCGATATGGCCGGCCTCGTGCGCGATGACGCCGATGATCTCGTTGGGCGTTTCAGCCGTCATCAGCGCGCCGGTGTTGATGAACAGCCGTCGCCCGGTGACGAAAGCGTTGAAGCTGGAATCATTGACCAGGACGATGTCGATGCCGTCATTCGCCAGCCCTGCCGCCTTGAAGATCGGCCGCGCATAGTCGCGCACCAAAGCCTCGATCTCGGCATCGCGGACCACCGGAACGCTCTGGGCGAAGGCGGTGACCGAACTTGCCACGCCAACGGCAAGGCCAAGCGAAAGCGTCGTGAAAACACGCGCAATCCTGGCAATCGTCGATCTGGGTCGGCTCAACATGACGTGTCCACTGGTAGACGAGCGGGCGAAAGATGAAAAGTCGGCACCGGAAACTTCCTCAACTTGTGATCCTCACATCAATCGGGCATTTGTGCGGCGCATGTATTCGGGGGCGCGGCGCGCCAAACCGTCGGGATAGGGATAAAATGGTCGTTTCGCTCTCACGTCGCAGCAATGTCGAGCCATTCCACGCCATGGATGTGCTGGCCGAAGCGAACCGGCTGAAGGCGCAAGGAGTGCCGGTGATCTCCATGGCGGTCGGGCAGCCGTCCGACCCGGCGCCCGCGCGGGTTCGCGCCGCCGCGGCCGAGGCCTTGCAGGTCGGCCGCATCGGCTACACCGACACGCTGGGGCTGGCTGGACTGCGCAAGGCGATCGCAGCGCATTACGCGGATCACTATCGGCTCGAAGTCGAGCCCGCGCGGATCGCGGTGACCACGGGTTCGTCGGCGGCCTTCAATCTCGCCTTCCTGGCGATGTTCGATCCGGGCGATCGCGTTGCCATCGCGGCACCCGGCTATCCCGCCTATCGCAACATCATGGCGGCACTCGGCATCGATGTGGTCGAGATCGAGCTTGGCGACGCAGCCTATCTGCATGCCGGTCACCTGGAGGCCGCGCATCGCGAGAAGCCGTTGAAGGGTGTGCTTTTCGCGAGTCCCGCCAACCCGACCGGAGCCGTCATACCGGCCGACGAACTGTCGGCGCTGGTCGAGACGGCGGAGTCACTGGGCATCGCCGTCATTTCCGACGAGATCTACCACCGGTTGGCCTATGGTGCGCCCGACACCACCGCACTTGCCTTCGGCAATAGCGTCACGGTGATCAATTCCTTCTCGAAATACTATTGCATGACCGGCTGGCGCATCGGCTGGATGGTGTTGCCGGAAGCGCTGGTGCGGCCGGTCGAACGCATCGCCCAGAGCCTCTACATTTCGCCACCGGAACTGTCGCAGATCGCCGCGATCGAAGCCTTTGCCGCGACCGAAGAGCTGGAAGCGGTCAAGGGCCGCTATGCCTGGAACCGCGAACTGCTGATGAAACGCCTGCCGGAACTCGGCTTCCCGCTGGCCGCACCAATGGACGGCGCCTTCTATGCGTTCTGCGATGTCACCCGCCACACCAATGACAGCATGGCCTTCGCGCGCAAGATGCTGGCGGAGGCGCATGTGGCGGCGACGCCCGGCCGCGACTTCGACACCCAGGCAGGCCATCGCACGATGCGGTTTTCTTATGCCGGCAGCCACGACGACATGGTCGAGGCGATGGCGCGCATCGAACGCTGGTTGAGGTAGCGCCATGCCGGAACTCGAACAGGCCCCCAAACTTGATCAGGCCCCCAAACTTGATCAGGCATTGGCCGAAGTCGCCGCCGAAATGGCCGAACGCACCGATCGTGGCGATGTCGCCACCTACATTCCGCAATTGGGCAAGGTCGATCCAAGGAAATTCGGCATTGCCGCCGTCACCAATGACGGCCGCGTGCTGATGGCGGGCGATGCCGACCAGGCATTTTCGATCCAGAGCATCTCCAAGGTGTTCACCTTGACGCTGGCGCTCGGCAATGTCGGCGACGCGCTGTGGAAGCGGGTAGGGCGCGAGCCGTCGGGCAACCCGTTCAACTCGATCGTCCAGCTCGAGCACGAGAACGGCATTCCGCGCAATCCGTTCATCAATGCCGGCGCCATCGTCATTTCCGACATACTGCTTGCCGGCCACCAGCCGCGCGAGGCGATCGGCGAGATCCTGCGCTTCATCCAGTTTCTTGCCGACGACGAAAGCATCATCATCGACCGCGAGGTCGCGGCGTCCGAACGTGCCACCGGCTACCGCAACTTCGCACTCGCCAACTACATGAAATCCTTCGGCAATCTTCATCATGCGCCGGAACTGGCGCTGGGCGTCTATTTCCACCATTGCGCCATAGCCATGAGTTGCCGGCAGCTGGCGATGGCTGGCCGCTTCCTCGCCAATGGCGGCAGGAACCCGGCGACCGGCCATTCCGTGGTGTCGGCGGAGCGGGCGCGGCGCATCGGCGCCATGATGCTGACCTGCGGCCACTATGACGGCTCCGGCGATTTCGCCTTCCGCGTCGGCATACCCGGCAAGAGTGGCGTCGGCGGCGGCATATTGGGCATTGTGCCGGGTGTGGCATCGCTTGCGGTGTGGTCGCCCGGCCTCAACGCCAACGGCAACTCCAAGCTGGGCTCGATCGCGCTGGAAAAGCTGGCCAGGATGATGAACTGGTCGATCTTCGCGCCTTAGCCAGCGTTTCGCCAACGGTTGGAACGCCCGATGTGAAAAATCCCGCGCCGTCTTTCGATCGGCGCGGGATTTTCTTATTAAAAAGCCACTTCAACCAGTTGAAAGGCCTAGAAAAAGCCCTTCCGCTGCCACCAGCCGGCGCGCTTCGGCTTTTCTTCGGTCTTGGCTTCCGGCTCATCGGCGACGGTCGAGGACACGACCGGCACCACCGGTGCATCGATTGCCGCGGGCTTGCGCCTGGACGGACGGGCCTTGGAAGGCTCTTCCGCAACGGGTGCAACCGCTGTCTCTTCAACAACCGCCACCGGTGTTTCGACCGGCGTTTCCGCGGCCGCTTCGGCGACGGTCGTTTCGGCCACGGCTTCGGCGGCTGCCTTCTTCGGCTTGGCTGCACGACGCGGCTTCTTGGGCTTCTCGGTGCTCGCCACCTCTTCGCTCACCGCGGCCACCGGCTCTTCCGTCGCGGCAGCAACAGCCACCGGCTCGATCGAGGCAGGCTCGCTTTCGGAAGCATCGGTCGCCTCATTGGCGCTTGCCTCGGTCTCGCCTTCACCGTCTTCGCGACGGTTGCGCTTGCCGCCGCGCTTGCCGCGCCGGCGCTTCTTGCCCTGGCTGTCATCGGCGGCCTGCACCGCCTCGTCGGACGCGCTGGCAACGATCGGGGCGTCGTCGTCCTGTTCGCCGTCGTCATCGCCTGCCACGTCTGCCGCGCCGGCGAAATCGCCGGCCGGAGTGGAGGTGGATGCCCCGTCCGTCGGGGCGCCATGCTCGCGGTCGCGATCTCGGCCACCGCGCCGTCTGCGGCGCTTGCGACGCTTGCGGTCGCGGCCTTCGCCATCTTCGCTGCCGGCAGGCCGCGGCTGCTGCGGCTGCTGGCGCGGCTGCTCGGCCTGGACCACGACCTCATCGTCTTCCTCGACGACGGCAATCTCGTCCTCGGGCTCTTCCGGCTCGACATAGGCCGGCAGGCTGCGCACCTCGACGAAGCCCTCGGGCTTCTCGGCCAGCGCGCCGCGGAAGATCGCGTAATGCTGCGCGCCAACCGTATCGTCGGCCTCGATGGTGATGGTCAGGCCGAAGCGGCTTTCGAGTTCCACCAGCGTGCCGCGCTTGTGGTTGAGTACGTAGAGCGCGGTCGCCGCCGGCGTGCGCACGGTGATGTGGCTGCGCGAATCCTTGAGCAGGAATTCCTCGATCGCCCGCACCACCATCAGCGCGACGGAAGAATCGGACCTGACATGGCCGGTGCCGCCGCAATGCGGGCAGGGCTTCATGGTCGATTCCAGCACGCTGGCGCGGATGCGCTGGCGTGACATCTCCATCAGGCCGAAATGCGAGATTCGGCCGACCTGGATGCGGGCCCGGTCGTTCTTGAGGTGATCCTTCAACCGCTTCTCGACGGAGCGGTTGTTGCGGTTCTCCTCCATGTCGATGAAGTCGATGACGATCAGGCCGGCAAGATCGCGCAGCCTGAGCTGGCGGGCTACTTCCTCGGCCGCTTCCAGATTGGTGTGGAGGGCGGTGTCCTCGATCGAGTGCTCCTTGGTGGAGCGGCCCGAATTGACGTCGATGGCAACCAGGGCCTCGGTCTGGTTGATGATGATGTAGCCGCCGCTCTTCAACGTCACCTGCGGCTGCAGCATGCGGTCGAGCTGCGCCTCGATGCCGTTGCGCACGAAAATCGGCGTCGTATCGCGGAACGGCTGAACCACCTTGGCGTGGCTCGGCATCAGCATGCGCATGAAGTCCTTGGCTTCGCGGTAGCCTTCCTCGCCGGAGACAAGGATCTCGTCGATATCCTTGTTGTAGAGGTCGCGCACCGAGCGCTTGATCAGGCTGCCTTCCTCATAGACCAGGGCAGGGGCCGTCGATTGTAAGGTGAGGCTGCGGACGTTTTCCCAAAGCCGCATCAGATATTCGTAGTCGCGCTTGATCTCGGCCTTGGTGCGGCTCTCGCCGGCGGTGCGCAGGATGACGCCCATGCCTTGCGGCACTTCGAGATCGGCAACGACCTCCTTCAGGCGCTTGCGGTCGACCGCACTGGTGATCTTGCGCGAAATGCCGCCGCCGCGCGCCGTGTTCGGCATCAGCACCGAATAGCGGCCGGCAAGCGACAGATAGGTGGTGAGTGCGGCGCCCTTGTTGCCGCGCTCTTCCTTGACGACCTGAACCAGCAGGATCTGCCGGCGCTTGATCACTTCCTGGATCTTGTACTGGCGGCGCACCGGCTTGCGACGGTTGCGCACTTCTTCCAGAGCATCCTCGGCGCCGACCGATTCGACCTCGTGATCGTCGGGATGCGAGGACTGTACTTCCTCCAGCATGCCGCGATCATTGTCGCTGGATGTGGTTTCAGAGGCCTGTTCCGTCTGCGAGACAGGTTCGGAAATCACATCGCCTTCGACCGCGGCGGCGATCGATGTCGGACCACCCTCGCGGGTTTCGGTTTCGTCCTGCTCGGCGGAACCTTCATCATGGCCTGATGTATCGGCATGCCCCGAGGGATCTGAATGTTCCGATGTATCGGCTGCGTGTTCGATGATCTCGGGTGAAATCTCCTCGACAGCGATGTCGTTGCCTTCGCTTGGCTCGCCGGAGCCTTCGCCTGCCTCGCCGGTATCGCGCTTGTGCTCACCGCGCTCGCGGCTCTTGCCGCCGCGCCGGCGTCCGCGCCGTCCGCGATCGCGGCTCTGGCGGTCATCGCCGTCACCATCCTCGTCCTCTTCGTCCTCGGCTTCCTGCGCTTCGGCGCGCAGCAATGCCTGACGGTCGGCGACCGGGATCTGGTAGTAGTCGGGGTGTATTTCACTGAAGGCGAGAAAACCGTGACGGTTGCCGCCATATTCGACAAAGGCTGCCTGAAGGGAGGGTTCGACGCGCGTTACGCGGGCGAGGTAGATATTTCCTTTGAGCTGCTTCTTGTCCTGGGATTCAAAGTCGAATTCTTCGATACGGCTACCGCGTACGACGACAACGCGTGTTTCCTCCGGGTGGGAGGCGTCTATCAGCATTTTGTTGGGCATTATTTCGTTTCCCCCCGGCAGCCGTCAGCCGCAGCTGGCGGGGCAAAGCCCGCTGCTGTGTGTCTGGAGAGTGGGTGCCGGATAATTGAATGTCCGCCGGACGGTGCCCGCGTGTCATGGCGGTGCCGCCCGCTGCCATACTGGCGCGGTTTGATGCGGACCTTTCCATGATTGCGCTTGAAGCCATCGTCACCAGCGGAACCTTTTGAACCAAAGCCCGGAAACCGGACCAGCTTGTTTGCTCATACAGAGCCGGCACGGGAACAAACCCGGCCGTTTTCCTCACGCAGGTGATTCCCCCGCCACGGGAGCACACCTGCGAAATTCGTCGCAATCACCTGAAGCCTTTTCGCGTGAAGCGAAAGGAGCCGCCTTTCATCTGACCCTGTAGCAGGAAGCTGCGGAGGAGGGCGGTTCCAGGATTGCAGTGATCCACTATCGCTTTTATGATTTGGCGGGGTGGAAGGCAACCCCGATTTCCGATGCCGGCAAAAAGCAGTTCCGTAACGTAAGCTTGGGTCCGAACCCTGCGTGAAAAGGCTTGGTTAACCTTCTCTGGATACCAATCGTTAATCGAGTTCGCGGCCTAACCGGCACTTCGACGAAACGAGCGGGCGCCTGGCGCCAAACCGGGAGCGACTGGAAGAGAGATGGGACTGGCAGACTTCACAGACAAGGGATGTCGTGTTGGCAGCCGGATTCTTGCCGCTCTATGCCTGTCGCTGCTGGTGGTGATTTCCCAAGCCTTTTTCTCCGTTGCCGACGCCGCCGATGCGCCGCTGGTGGCAAAAGGCTACAAGATGGCGGGCGATGCCACCAAGATGCGCATCGTCATGGATTTCGATCGCGAGCCTGATATCAAATGGTTTCTGCTGCGCGGACCCAATCGTCTGGTCATCGATCTGGCGAACACCAGGCTGGCCATCGACGCCAAGGATTTGAAGCCGCGGGGCCTGGTCAAGGATGTGCGGCTGGGCGCGCTCGGCGAGGGCGTTTCCCGGCTGATCGTCACCGGCAAGGGGCCGTTCGCCGTCGACAAGCTGGATGTGCTCAAGAATGAGGACGGAACCGGCTACCGCATTGCCATCGACATGTCGGCCGCCTCCGAACGGGAGTTCGACGCCGCCCTTGCCAACCAGGCGCTGACCACCGGCTCGACGGTTTCGACCGACAAGGGCGGGCGGGTTGGCACCGGACCGGTCTCCAATCCCGGCCACCGCTTCACCGTCGTCATCGATCCCGGCCATGGTGGCGTCGACGGCGGCGCCGAGGGTCTGAACGGCACCATCGAGAAGAACGTCACGCTGGCCTTCGCCACGGAGCTGCGCGACAAGCTCGCGGCCATCGGCAAATACGATGTCTTCATGACCCGTGACACCGATGAATATCTGCGTCTGGACGACCGCGTGCGCATCGCCCGCCAGCATGAGGCCGACCTGCTGATTTCGATCCATGCCGATACGATCAGCGTCAAGGGCATCCGCGGCGCCACCGTCTACACCGTCTCCGACAAGGCGTCGGATCCCGAGGCGCAGGCGCTCGCCGACCGCGAAAATCTCTCCGATCAGTTCGCCGGCATGGTCATCAAGGACGACAATAAGGAAGTGACCGATATCCTGATCGACCTGATCCGCCGTGAGACGCACACCTTCTCGATGAGTTTCGCCCACACGCTGGTCGGCCAGCTGTCGACCAGCGTCGGTCTCATCAACAATCCGCAGCGTTCCGCGGGCTTCAAGGTGCTGAAGGCGCCGGACGTGCCATCGGTTCTGGTCGAACTCGGCTATCTCTCGAATGCCAAGGACGAGGCGCAGCTGCTTAACGCGGAATGGCGCGGCAAGGCGGCACAAAGCATCACCAATGCCGTTGCACTGTTCGCATCCGCCAGGGCCGGGGTCGGAACCGGAGGTTGACATGTCTTGCGGCGCCTGCAACCAGAGGCGGCGTTGCTGTATGACAACACCCGGTGCCTTTATTTTGCGGCGGGCGGTCACGAAGTCGGGCCTTGCCGTATTTTGTCCACATGGTGGCGACATGGGTTTTCGAATACGGATTGGGACCGGCTCGAAAGCTTGCGTGGAAGGCGGCTTCGTTTAGGAAATTCCCGAACCAAGGACTGGAGCGGGTATGATTCGTCTCATTGGCTATTTTTTCGGCATCGGCACGACGCTGGCCCTTCTGGTCGCGGCGGGCGTTGCGATTTACATCAGCCATCTGTCGAAGGATCTGCCCGACTACGAGGTGCTGGCCAAATACGAGCCGCCGGTGACCACGCGCATCCATGCCTCGGATGGATCGCTGATGGCCGAATATGCGCGCGAGCGGCGCCTGTATCTGCCGATTCAGGCTATCCCGGATCGCGTCAAGGCGGCCTTCCTGTCTGCGGAAGACAAGAACTTCTACAACCACCCCGGCATCGACGTGACCGGCCTTGGCCGCGCCATCATCGTCAACCTGCAGAATTTCGGCTCGGGCAGGCGCCAGGTCGGCGCCTCGACGATCACCCAGCAGGTGGCCAAGAACTTCCTGTTGACCGCGGACCAGACCTACGAGCGCAAGATCAAGGAAATGATCCTGGCCTTCCGCATCGAGCAGGCCTATCCCAAGGATCGTATCCTCGAGCTCTACCTCAACGAAATCTTCTTCGGTTTCGGCGCCTACGGTGTCGCCGGCGCGGCGCTCACCTACTTCGACAAGTCGGTGAACGAGCTGACCGTGGCCGAGGCCGCCTACCTGGCGTCGCTGCCGAAAGGTCCCAACAACTACCATCCTTTCAAGCATGCCGATCGCGCGATCGAGCGCCGCAACTGGGTCATCGACCAGATGGTCGAGAATGGCTACGTCACGCGCGAGGAAGGCATCAAGGCCAAGGCCGAGCCGCTCGGCGTGACGCCGCGCCGGACCGGCACCTATCTGTTCGCCGGTGAATACTTCACCGAGGAGGTGCGTCGCCAGATCATCGGCCGCTACGGCGAGAACGCGCTCTACGAAGGCGGCTTGTCCGTTCGCACCACGCTTGATCCGAAAGTTCAGCTCATCGCCCGCAAGGCGATGCAGAACGGCTTGATCAAATACGATACGCTGCGCGGCTATCGCGGGCCCGTGACGTCAATCGACGTGTCCGGCGACTGGGGCGTCCCGCTGGGCGCCGTGAAGGGATTGGAGGACGTCCCTGAATGGTCGCTCGCCGTCGTGCTCGACTCCTCGGCATCAGGCCTCTCGATAGGCCTGCAGCCCGCGCGCCAGGCATCGGGCGACATCGTCAAGGAACGGGTCGAAGGCACCGTCAGCAAGGACGACATGGGCTTTGCCATGCGCCATATGGTCGACGGCAAGACGGTCAAGGCCAAGTCGCCGGCCGATGTGCTGAAACCCGGCGACGTCATCTTCGTGCAGAAGAACGAAGGCTCCGACAATGCCTACAGCCTGCGCCAGGTTCCCGAGGTGGAAGGCGGCCTGATCGCCATGGATCCGCACACCGGCCGCGTGCTGGCCATGGTTGGCGGTTTCTCCTACGCGCAGTCCGAATTCAACCGCGCCACCCAGGCGATGCGTCAGCCGGGCTCCTCGTTCAAGCCGATCGTCTATTCGGCGGCGCTCGACAATGGCTATACGCCCGCCTCGGTGATCATGGACGGACCGATCACCATACAGAGCGGCAACACGACCTGGACGCCGAAGAACTATGACGGCACCGTCGCCGGGCCGGCAACCCTGCGCTCCGGCATCGAGAAGTCGCGAAACCTGATGACGGTGCGGCTTGCCAACGACATGGGCATGAAGCTGGTCGTCGAATATGCCGAGCGCTTCGGCGTCTATGACCATCTGGCGCCGTATCTGCCGATGGCGCTGGGCTCCGGCGAGACGACCGTCATGCGCATGGTTTCGGCCTATTCGATCATGGCCAATGGCGGCAAGTCGATCAAACCGTCGCTGATCGACCGCATCCAGGACCGCTACGGCAAGACCGTGTTCAAGCAGGATGAGCGTGGCTGCGAAGGCTGCAACGCGCCTGAATGGAAGAACCAGCCGGAGCCGGAACTGGTCGACAATTCCGAGCAGGTGCTCGATCCGATGACCGCCTATCAGATCACCTCGATGATGGAAGGCGTGGTCCAGCGCGGCACCGGCGCCACCATCGGCGAACTCGGCCGCCACATTGCCGGCAAGACCGGCACCACCAACGACGAAAAGGACGCCTGGTTCATCGGTTTCACGCCGAACCTCGTGGTCGGCCTCTACATGGGCTACGACACGCCGCGCGGCCTTGGTCATGGCGCCACCGGTGGCGGTCTCGCCGCTCCGATCTTCAAGGATTTCATGCGCGTGGCGCTGGACGGCACGCCCAATGTCGACTTCAAGGTTCCGGACGGCATGAACCTGATCGCCATCAATCGCAAGACGGGTATGCGTGCCGCGTCGGGCGATCCGGGCACCATCATCGAGGCCTTCAAGCCGGGCACCGGTCCCGCCGACAGCTATTGGGTGATCGGCATGGGCGCCGACGGCTCCAACGCGTCGGGCGGCGCACTGTCGCCGCAGGCCAACCAGGCCATCCAGGACGGCGGCGGCGGGCTCTACTGACGGGCCGGATGCGGATCGCTGGGCTGGCCTTGGGGCCGGCCCATTTCGCTTTACACATGGCGGCGCCGTCCCTATGTATCCCGCCGACCGAGGCGTCACTTCAGCAACAGGACAAAATACCAGGCCATGCGCGCGGAAACGCAGAATATTGTCGACGAGATCAGGCAGGCGATAACCCTGCTGAGGAGGCATCTTTGACTGGGATCAGGCCATAAAGCGGCTTGAATACCTGAATGTGCGGGCCGAGGACGCCAGCCTCTGGAACGAACCGCTGGAAGCCCAGAAGCTGATGCGCGAGCGCCAGGGCCTCGAGGAGGGCATCGCGGCGGTCAAGGGCCTGACCCAGGCGCTGGAAGACAATATCGGCCTGATCGAGCTCGGCGAGGAAGAGGGCGACGAGGGCGTCATCGCCGAGGCCGAGGCGGCAATCCGCTCGATGCAGGGCGAGGCCAAGGCCCGCCAGGTCGAAACGCTGCTTTCGGGTGAAGCCGACGCCAACGACACCTATCTCGAAATCCATGCCGGCGCCGGCGGTACCGAAAGCCAGGACTGGGCCTCGATGCTTTTGCGCATGTACACGCGCTGGGCCGAACGCCGCCGCTTCAAGGTCGAGGTGCTGGAAGTGCATGACGGCGAAGAAGCCGGCATCAAGTCCGCGACGCTGATGATCAAGGGCCACAATGCCTATGGCTGGCTGAAGACCGAATCCGGCGTCCACCGCCTGGTCCGCATTTCGCCCTATGACAGCAATGCGCGCCGGCACACCTCATTCGCCAGCGTCTGGGTCTATCCCGTCATCGATGACACGATCGAGATCGATGTTTCCGAATCGGACGTGCGCATCGACACCTATCGCTCGTCGGGTTCGGGCGGCCAGCACGTCAACACCACCGATTCGGCCGTGCGCATCACCCATATCGCCACCGGCATCGCGGTCGCCTGCCAGGCCGAGCGTTCGCAGCACAAGAACCGGGCGAAGGCCTGGGAGATGTTGCGCTCGCGCCTCTACGAGGAAGAGCTGAAGAAGCGTGAGGCCATCGCCAACGCCACCGAAGCCTCGAAGAGCGACATCGGCTGGGGCCACCAGATCCGTTCCTACGTGCTGCAGCCCTACCAGTTGGTCAAGGATCTGCGCACCGGCGTCGAAAGCACCAGCCCGTCGAGCGTGCTCGATGGCGACCTGGACGATTTCATGGAAGCCTCGCTGTCGCAACGCATCGAAGGCGGCGCGGGCGAGGCCGTGGCGGATCTGGACTAGCACCGTCCGCCACTAGACCATAGCACCCGCTCGCACTTTCGTGGACCAAGCGGGTCCATCACTCCCGACGACTTGGCGTGGTCATGAAGGGCACGTTTGCGGCCTTGGGCGGCCAGCAACGGGCGCAGCCTCCACGCAGCAATTTCTTGCGCCGACTCACTTTTCGGCTCACCATTTGCGGCAGGAGGAGACAAAAGCATTTATGGCCGGTCGCGGCATATCTGCTGACCATTGGCCGCTGGGAAGACACGTTCCGGGAACGGGCAAGCGAAACGCTTGAAACCTCGTTTAAAAGGAGCGTTGCCATGTTTGCTGCCAGTTCCAGATCGGCCATCGCCGTTCCGTCGGTTGGCCAGCTTGTCCTTCCCTTTTGCGCGGTGGTCGCGCTCCTGTCGGCGCCGGCGATGGCGCACGACGCCAAGCCGACCGCGGTCAAGCCGCAAGGCTGGAGTTATCCGTTCGCCTGCTGCGCGAATTACGACTGCCGCGAGGTGTCGCAGACCTCGATCAGCGAGCGTCCGGAAGGCTATGTCATCAAGGACACCGGGGAGGTGCTGGCCTACAGCGACAGGCGCATCAAGGATTCGCCGGACGGCGAATACCATTGGTGCGCGCATGAGGCCGGGTTGGATGCCGGCAAGACGATCTGCCTGTTCGTGCCGCCCCCGTCCTACTGAGTTCGCTGCCTGCTGTTCAGGGGCGGAGCCTGCAGGCAGTTGTCAGGATCGCTTCTTTATGGTGCCCTGCCGCGTGGGCGGCCGACAATGGAGAGGTGATGTTGATGACCATCAAGGGAAGCTGCCACTGCAAGGCGACGACATTCGAGGTTTCAGAGGCACCGGAAACGGTGACGCAATGCACCTGCTCGTTCTGCTCGAAACGCGGCTCGCTCTGGGCCTATTATACTCCGTCGCAGTTCAAGCTCATCACGCCACTGAAAAACGTCTCCTTCTATGAGTGGGGCTCGAAAACCGTGAAACATGGGTTTTGCGCCAACTGCGGCTGCGGCACGTTCACCGAGACGCCGGATTGGTCGACCGGCGAGCCGGATTTCGACAATCCGAAGATCAGCGTCAACTCGCGGCTGTTCGACGACTTCAATCTCGACAAGGTGGAAGTGGTGGTCATTGACGGCAAGAATCTCTGGTAACTGATCCTGGGAAAAGCCGTCGCGGGCGCTTTTCCCATTCCGTTTTTCGCCGCAATTCATGGTACAAGTCGCGGCAAGGGCTGATTTGGCGCCGTCGAAAAAGGCGCGACTTGGAGAGGGACCATCTATGAAGAAGACTGTGCTCGTCGTCGTGGCGACGGCTTTGCTGGTGAGCGCCTGCACCACTACCGATCCGTATACGGGCGACCAGAAGATTTCCAACACGGCCGCGGGTGCCGGTCTCGGTGCCCTTGCAGGTGCCAGCCTTGGTCTGCTTGCCGGGGGCAATGACCGCCGCAACGCGCTGATCGGCGCCGGCATCGGTGCGCTGGCCGGCGGCGCCATCGGCGCCACCATGGATCAGAACGAAGCTGAACTGCGCCGGCAACTCGAGGGCACCGGTGTCAGCGTCACCCGCAGCGGCGACCAGATCATCCTCAACATGCCGTCGGACATCACCTTCAATGTAGATCAGGATGCGGTGAAGCCCGGCTTCTATCCGGTGCTGAACTCGGTTGCGCTGGTGCTGAAGAAATTCAAGCAGACCACGGTCGATGTTTTCGGTCACACCGATTCGACCGGCGGCGACCAGCACAATTTCGACCTGTCGCAGCGCCGCGCACTCGCGGTTGCCAACTATCTGTCCGGTCAGGGCGTCGATCAGCGCCGCTTCGCCGTCACCGGTTTCGGCAAGACGCGGCCGATCGCATCCAATGCGACGGCCGCCGGCCGCGAGCAGAACCGTCGCGTCGAGATCCAGCTGTCGCCGCTCACCTGACGATCTGTTCGGCAAGCGAATGCGAAACGGCCCCCACATGGGGGCCGTTTCTGTTTAAGCGGACGTCCCGCGCTCTTTCGGATTGGCGCGCTGGCGTATTAGCTAGTTCTAAATAACAAGTTCCCCGCAGCCGTGGAAAGGAATAGTATTGTCGCTGTTCCGGAGGGGATGAGGCGGTACTACTGGCCGCGCGATCAGCATTTTTTCCCGCCTCGGTCTTGCACGGCCAGATCAGAAATCTGGGAGGAATGCATGACAAGAACAGCCAGCCTTGGGCGCTGCGGCGTCCTCGCTTTGACAGGTCTCCTTGGCGCATGGTTGGGCGTCACTACGGCTCGGGCCGAGGACGCCAACAAGGCCGACATCGAAGCCTTGAAGAAATCTCTGGCCAAGTATGAAGACTACACCGCAGCTGTCCGCGATCTCTATCTGTCGACGGTTGGCTGCGTCTTCTACAGTGGCGAAAAGATACCGGGCTCGATGGATTACCCAAAAGGCGCCATGGGCGTCCATTTCGTCAACGTCCCAAGCGTCGGCCAGAAGCTCGACCCGATGAAGCCCAACGTGCTGATCTACGAGCCGACCAAGAAAGGCCTGAAGTTGGTCGGCGTGGAATGGCTGGTGCCGTTGACACCGGACACCAAGGAGGCTCCCACACTGTTTGGCCAGAAATTCATGGGCCCGATGGAGGGACACTATCCGCTCATCCCGAGGGAGTTCGTCCACTACGATCTTCACGCCTGGCTGTTCAGGGACAATCCGAACGGCATGTTCAGTCCGACGAATCCGAACGTGAAATGCAACAAGGCCGATTTTCCGATGCTGGAGAAGCCGACCAAGATGATGCCTGGGCCGATGTAGCGGCCGGCCAGGCCAATGCATGTCGGCGCTGAATTCGGTTGCGGTTGGTCCTGAAGAAGTTCCGCCAGACGACCGTCGACGTGTTCGGCCATACCGATTCGACGGCGGCGACCAGCACAATTTCAATCGGTCGCAGGGCCGGGTGCTGGCGGTCGCCAACTGTCTGTCCGGCCACAAAACGGCCCTTCGCGTGGGCCGTTTTTGTTGTAAGCCCACTTAAGATATTGCGTCAGCCCGCTGTCAGCGCGTCGATGAGAATGGAGCAGATACGCGGGATTGCTTCATCCGGAAGATCTGTCCAGCAAGGCAGGCCCAGTTGAGTCGCAACAAGCGTCTCGGTGACCGGCAGTGGTACTCTGGGAAAATGTTCGAAGGCTGTGTGCCGATGCAGGCCGCCGCCCCACCATCGACGGACACCGATACCGGCTTGCGTCAGCACCATGAGCGCCCTTTCCATCGAATCCGACGGCAGGCCAACGGTAACGGTGGAGGATATCCAGCGTTCGCCGAATCCATCCTGCACGTTCAACCCGGGAGTCGAATCGAGCGAGCGGCAATAGCCTCTGGCAACACGCTGGTAGGCGGCACGCGTAAGTGCCCAACCGTCCAGTGCGGCGAGGCCGACGGCCGCGCTGTACTCGTTGAGCTTGCCATTCAACCCCGGCGATGCCGCCTCGCGCGAATTTGCAAAACCAAAATTGGCCCTCGTCACAATTTCGTCGATCAGAGCGCCGTCATCGGACGCGATGAAGCAACCTTCGCCAACGCCGAGTGCCTTGGTGGCATGCAGGCTGACGACTGCCGGAACCCGCGATGGCGTCAGTGAATCGAAGGCCGCGGCCGCGTCGATTGCCACGGCAAGACCGGTATCGCTCTTGAACCGATCCCAGTTCGCGGCATCCATCGGGCCACCGAATGGCATGACCGGCATGACGGCACCGACCTTGCCAGGAGCCTGACTGAGGAGTTGCATCGCCGCCTCTGGCAACAATTGCTGGGTGTCGAGGTCGACGTCGACAAGCCAGGGAACGAGCCCTGCGAGGACCGCCGCATGCGCGCTGGCGGCGAAGGTCCAGGACGGCATCATGCAGAGACTGCCGTTCGCCGGTTTCTGCGCCATCAGCGCCAGCGCCAACCCCAGCGTTGCGTTTGCCAGGCACACGACATGACCCACGGCGATCCGTGCCCTGAGAGCTTCCTGGAAGCGCTGATTTAGCGGACCGTTGTTGCTGTACCAGCGGTTCGCGTCGATCTCGCGCAGATAGGGCAGGATGTCGTCCGTCGTTGGCAGGCGCGGGCGCGCGACCGGGACATCAGGCGCTGGATCGGGATCGGCATCCCATAATCTGCCCGTCATGAAGCTTTGCGACCGTCGGCAATCTTGGGCAGGTAAAGATCTTCATTGGCGGGCAATGGCCGCATCGTTTCGGGCCGGCTGCTGCCGATCTGGAACCAGATGCTGGTCTGCGAGATAACGTAGCAATGCCAATGTTCGATGCAAAGAAACACGAAGCTGCCGAATGGTATCGCCTCGCGGCCACATAGGCGACGATTGCGGCGCCAATGCCTGACATAGGCGCTGCCAAGCGATATGGCCTGTCGCTTGGCAATCAGGGTTCCAAGAAGACGGGTGGCCGTCAGAGCGGCCGCAGCCAGTTCTGCGAGCCGGCCCATGCCGGAACGCTCTCTTCCAACCAACATCGCCTGGGCGGCCCGGCTGCGACGGAAGCCCGGCGATCCGGCATACCCGTCCACCAGGCGATCGAAATAGGCATCCGGCTCATACAGACGCCGCACCAACTTGTCGTAGCCGGCCTTGAGGACTTCGCGCGTCATGTTCTTGGGATGAAAACTGACATGAGGGTCACTGAGATCCAGCCGGCCTTCGGTCCTCAGCCGGTCGTAAAGTGGAGTCGTCGGGATCGGGCACAGGATGCTTACGGTAACCGGTGCGATGCCGCTTTGCTGAATGAACGCGAACTGCTCGTCGAAGATCGCTTCGTCATCGGCATCGAATCCAACGATGAAGCCGGCCTGAATCACCAGTCCCGCGCCGCGAATGCGTTGCAACTTCTCGATCATGGAGTCGCCGCGGACGTTTTGAACCTTCCTGGTTTCTGCCAATGACGAGGCGCGGGGCGATTCGATCCCGACAAAGACCTGGCGGAAGTTGGCCAGCCGCATCAGATCGAGCATTTCCTCATCGTCGGCCAGATTGATGCTGGCCTCGGTGGAGAAGACCAGCGGATAGTTGTTTGCCTGCTGCCAATCGATCAGGACGCGCAGCAACTCCTTGGCCTTGGCCTTGTTGCCGATAAAATTGTCGTCGACCAGGAAGCAAGTGCTGAATCCGGCTTTCACGATCGCCTCGCATTCGAGGATCATTTGCGCGGGCAACTTGAGGCGTGGGCGGCGACCGAAGATGGTTATGATGTCGCAGAATTCGCACAGGAAGGGACACCCTCGCGAGAACTGCAGCGATGCCACCATGTAGCGTCCGGATTTCAGCAGGTCGTATCGCGGCGTCGGCACGGTCTCCATGTTCGTTTTCGCGTCTTGCTCGTAACGCCGATGCACTGACTCGCCCAGGGCGAAGGCCGTCAGGAAGCGTGGCCATGTCTCCTCGGCTTCGCCGATGAAGCGCACGTCACAACGATCGACAAATTCCGGTTCCGATACCGAGACATAGGGACCGCCCACCACTGCGGTAACCGGAAGATCGCGGAGCCGATCGAGGATTTCGAACATGCGGTCACGCTGCACGATCATGCCGGTCACGCCAACGATGTCGAAGTCGCCGAGGTGCTCGAAATCGATGTCCTCGACGTTCTCGTCGACCAGGACGACATCGCAATGCTCTGGAGCAAGGGACGCCAGTGCCGGCAAGGAGCCCGTCACGATCCAACTGCGCTTGCCGCCGGGTAGAATGGCGAGAACCTCATCGCGGGTCCAGATGGAGGGATGGAAGCGCGGATTGATGAGACAAATCCGAAGCCGGCGCGGCGAAGGGAGGTGCGAACTGTGCATCGTGTTGAGCCGATCTGACCGGAGTTACTGGGGGGCAGCGTTTCACGTCGTTGATGGCGTGGTATACAGGGCCATGTCGAACGTATACGGCAATTCCATGAGATATTACAATTGACTGATATTGGTCCGTACAGCGCGCTTGTTGCGCACTATGAGGCGTGTTTGGCGCGGCACGGAGACACATGTAAAGGAGTCGACTGGCCCGATGCCGAAGGGGCGGCGACGCGTTATCGCGTCATGGCAGAGGCGGTGCGCGAGCGCGACCCGATCGACCTGCTCGACTTCGGCTGCGGCGCTGGTCATTTCCTCGACTATTTGCGCCAGACTGATCGCAAGGTGCACTACCGGGGGCTCGATCTGTCGGCGCGGTTCGTTGACCTGTGCCGGCGCAAGTATCCCGGCGTGGCCTTTGATTGCCTGGACGTGATGCAGGACGGGGCGGCTGTGCCCGAGGCCGACTACATCATCATGAACGGTGTCTTCACGGAGCGTTGCGGCATTGCCTACGAGACGATGTTCGATGCCATGACTGGATTGCTGGCAAAAATGTTCCCGCATGCTCGCAAGGGAATGGCCTTCAACCTGATGTCGAAACACGTCGACTGGGAGCGCGAGGATCTCTTTCACGTGCCCTATGACCAGATTGGCCGCTTCATCGTCAGTCAATTGTCGCGCCATCACCTTATCCGCGCCGACTACGGACTCTACGAATACACTGTTTACGTCTACAAAGCTGCCGAATAGCCGGACATCCACGGTGATGACGAGTAGACCAGGGATGCAAGGTAGGGCGCGGGGGCGGCATGGCGGACGTGGTGATTTTTGGGGCAGGGCAGCTCGCCGAAGTTGCCAAGGCCTATCTCGACAGATTCGGCGAGGATCGTGTCGTTGGGTTCACCGTCGACGAAGCCTTCCTCACGCAAGCCGAGTTCAAGGGCCTTCCCGTGGTCGCCTGGGAAAGGCTTGAGGAGCGCTTCCCGCCTGATGCCGTCAAGCTGCTCGGTCCGCTCAGCTACCAGAATCTCAACGAGTTCCGCAAGAACAGGCACAGGGAGGGCAGGGCGCGTGGATACGCCTTTGCGCGGTTTATCCATCCCTCGACCCACAATATGGCGGAGACGGTTGGCGACAACTGCTTCATTCTGGAAAACTGCACGCTGCAGCCGTTTGTTCGCCTCGGCGAGGGTATCATCATCTGGAGCGGCAGCCATGTGGGTCATCACTCCATCATCGAAGACTTCTGCTTCGTGTCGTCGCTGGTGGGATTAGCGAGTGGTGTCCGTGTCGGTACGTGCAGCCTGATCGGTGGCCAGGTCGGCGTCGACAACGGCATCACGATCGGCGCGGGAAGCTACATCGAGTCCCGTTGCATGATCCGGCGCGATGTGCCGCCCAACAGTGTGGTTCGTCATCCCGCGGATCTGCCGAAGCCTTATTCCAGCGCCCGTATCAAGTCGATGAAGTTCCGCTGATGCCCGACCGTCAGAGGAAATGGACCCGGCGGGGATTGCTGTCGGTAAAGGCGGGACAAGGGTGGTGGGCCAGTCACGCACAGTCCCCAACGGTCCTTGCCCTTTCGCCCCGGCTTTGGCGCATCTATTTCGCAGGACGCAACAGCGACAACCGGTCATCCATTCTGGCCGTCGATGTCGACCCGGAAGACGGCATGGGTGTGTTGGACGAGCATCTCGAACCACTCCTGGAGTGGGGACCCCCAGGGAGTTTCGACTGCACCGGGCTGGGGCCGTCTTGTGCGCTGATGATCGGCGGGCGCGTGCATCTCTACTATTCCGGTATCTATCCCCGTCTCGACGTCCGCTCCCAGACAGCGATCGGGCTCGCTGTCAGTGATGATGGGCTGAGTTTCGAGAGAGCATTTGCCGGGCCGATCCGTAGCATCAGCCCGGCTGATCCCTATTTCGTTTCGACGCCCTTTGTCAGTGCGGTCGAGGGCGGCTATCGCATGTGGTACACCAGCGGTGTCGGCTGGACCGAGACCAAGGGTATGCTGGAGCCGGACTACGTCCTTCGCACCTGTTTTTCACCAGATGGCATGCTGTGGGAAACGGGCTCGAGCGTCGTCCTGTGCGACGATCTTGATGACGGTATCAGCCAGACGCGTCCCTGGATCACACATGAGGCTGATGGCATGCGCCTGTGGTACAGCAGGCGCGGGCGGGACTTTCGCGCCAGCGGCAAAGAGGCTTACCGACTGTTTTCCCATGGCATGGACGCCCGGAACGGAACCGTCGGTGGAGCCCAGCCTGTGATCTTCAGCAATCCGCCGGCCGCCGGCGAATTCGACAGCTCGATGCAGGCCTATTGCTGCATCATGCAGCGCCCCTCCGGCGACGTGATGTTCTACAATGGCGACAGGTTTGGCGAGGCCGGAATCGGCTGGGCAACCCGCGATTTGACCTGAGCAGGCCCGAATGACTTTCGAATTTCGAATCCCGATCCTGCCCGAACAGGAGTTTTTTTCGAACGTCAAGCTGGCCGCCTTGTCGCTAGCCAGTCTCGGCGGCGCCTATGCCGCCGCTCCCATTGTGGTCTCCGTCGGGGGGCATGCCGACTTCAGTGAAATCAGTGCCGTCAATCGATGGGCATCGACCTACCCGGTGACGTGGCGTCCCGTGCCTCACGCTGTCAGCGATCGGGGCTTTTCCTCGGGCTTCGACCGTTATGCCGAACCGCCACGCGGTGACGTCATCATCCTTGTGGACGCTGACGCCTGCCTGATGCGGCCTATCGACGGCCTTCTGCAAAGCATGCGCGACGCCGACCGTCCTAGCGTGGCTGGGCTGCCGGCGCATTTCTCGCCATTCTCGAGAAATGGCGCGGAAAATGACGCGGCGTGGCGCCGACTTCTTGGGGCATTCGGCTTCGCAGACACGCCCCTGACCTTCCGATATTCCCAGTCGCCGGATGAAGCGTTCGGTGGCTGCCCGCCGTATTTCAACTATGGTTTCGTCGTCTTCAACAAGATGGCATTCACCGCAATTCAGCCGTTGATCCGCCCGCTGACGGCGCGTGTATTGGACTATTTGAAGGATACACCCTCCATCTTCTTTTCTGCCCAGATCGCGCTGTCATTGGCGATCCTGACGGTTGGAGCCGATCCTTTGCCGCTTGGGCCGGAGTACAACTGCCCGAACTCAGACGAGATGCTGGCGCACGGGCTGCATGACGCGGCTGACATCAGGGTGCTGCATTATCTTCGCCGCGAGCAGTTCGACCGTCACAGCTTCCTGTGCGACCGCGCTGAATTCGACGCCTTCTGCAACACGTCATTCGCATCTCCGGTTCTGCAAGCCTTCCAGCGGCACGTTCGAAGCCTGCCTCATCTCTTCTATGGCGAAGGGGAAACACAGTGACGGGCAAGCTCACCATTGCTGTCATGCAGCCATACTTCTTCCCCTATGCGGGTTATTTCCGCCTGATGGCCACGAGCGACATCTTCGTTGTTTTCGACGATGTCCAGTTTGCGCGCCGGGGAAGGGTGCACCGCTGCGAAATGACGCCGGGACACTGGCTGACATTGCCGGTTGCGCCGATGCCTTTCGACGCGCTGATAAAGGACCTGCGCTGGGCGAACGATGCCCGAACCACCTTGGACAAGCGGCTGGCTTTCTTCGGCCTGCCATGCCAAGCGCGGACGCCAGCGGCAGAGCAGATCAACGGCCACCTGACCGGGTCCCTTGGTGACGTGACAGATTTTCTCGAGGAAG
Source organism: Mesorhizobium sp. WSM4308 (assembly GCF_002294905.1). NCBI lineage: Bacteria > Pseudomonadati > Pseudomonadota > Alphaproteobacteria > Hyphomicrobiales > Phyllobacteriaceae > Mesorhizobium > Mesorhizobium sp. WSM4308. Next base: position 329,533 of record NZ_NSFW01000005.1, read on the forward strand.
GTCTTCGGCTAACGGCCGATGCGCTTCAGTTCAGACCGGACGTCGTACGCAGCTCCCGCCTCGGCATCGATCCTGCCTTGCGTGCACAAGCCCGCGTGATCGCCATCGTTCAGGCACTTGGCGGCCAGCGCTACATCAATGCTCCGGGCGGACGCAGCCTCTATTCACGCGATGCCTTTCAGCAAGCAGGTATAGATCTTCGATTTCTCGTGCCCTATGCAGGAAGGTTCCCGCACATCTTGCCTGCCTTGCTAGGCAACGGCCTTGCCGACCTTCGCGATGATATCCGAAAGACGTGCCAATTTGCCAAGTGATCGTTTGCCGATCGCTTGGCGGCTATTTCAGGCTTGGCCCAGTCAGACCTTGGCGACGATGCGCATGAAGGCAGGCATGTCGTCGCCGAAGCCAACGGTGGTGTCGTTGTCTTCCTGGTGGCGATGGCGGGCAGGACGGCTGTTGTCTCGCTGCGGCCTGGTGTCACCGCGTTCCGGTGCGCGCTGTTCGTTGCGATCGGAGGATTTGCGTTCGGTGTTTTCCGAACGGATCGCGTCCTTGCGTGCGCGCCGCTCGCTGATATCGGCGACGCCCGTCCCAGTCACATCGGGCTGTTCTTGCTGTGCGACCACGGTCGAGGCGTCTTCCTCGCTGTGTCTGGCACGGCGTTCGCCGCCCTTCTTGCGCTCGCCTCTGTCCTTGCGATCGTCGTCCTTGCGGCCGGCGCGGCGCGGCGCGCCTTTGCCACGGCGCGGAGCGTCGTCCTCGCCGCCTTCGCTGGCCACGACCGTCGACAGGTCACCGTCATGCCATTCGATCTTGTTGCCGATCAGCCGTTCGATGGCGTCGATATATTTGGTGTCGGACTTCGTCGCGATGGTGAAGGACTTGCCGGAGCGACCGGCGCGGCCGGTACGGCCGATGCGGTGGACATAGTCCTCGGCATGGATCGGCACATCGTAATTGAAGACATGGCTGACATCGGGGATGTCGAGGCCGCGCGCGGCGACGTCCGATGCCACGAGGTAGCGCAGCTTGCCGTCACGGAAATTGGCCAGCATCTGCATGCGGGCGCGCTGGTCCATGTCGCCATGCAGGGCGCCGGCATCGAAATCATGCTTCAGCAGCGAGCGGAACAGCTCCGACACTTCGACCTTGCGGTTGCAGAAGATGATGGCGTTCTTCAACTCAGCGTCTTCGGCCTTGATGAGGTTGCGCAACGTCTCGCGCTTGTCCCAGGGCTTCGAGCCTGATTTGACCAGCCGCTGGGTGATGTTGGTGGCGGCCGACGCGGCCTTCGAAACTTCGACACGCACCGGCGCGTGCAGAAACTTTTCCGTCAGCTTGGTGATTTCCGGCGGCATGGTCGCCGAGAAGAACAGCGTCTGCCGGGTGAACGGGATCATCTCGCAGATGCGTTCGATATCGGGAATGAAGCCCATGTCGAGCATCCGGTCGGCCTCGTCGATGACGAGGATCTCGACGCCGTTGAGCAGAAGCTTGCCGCGTTCGCGATGGTCAAGCAGACGGCCAGGCGTCGCGATCAGCACGTCGGCGCCGCGCTCCAGCTTCTTGTCCTGCTCGTCGAACGACACGCCGCCGATCAGAAGCGCGATGTTGAGCTTGTGATTCTTGCCGTATTTGACGAAGTTTTCCTCGACCTGCGCGGCAAGCTCGCGCGTCGGTTCGAGAATCAGCGTGCGCGGCATACGGGCGCGGGCGCGGCCCTTTTCCAGCCGGGTCAGCATCGGCAGCACGAAGGAGGCCGTCTTGCCGGTGCCGGTCTGGGCTATGCCCAGCACGTCCTTGCCGAGCAAGGCGTGCGGGATGGCACCGGCCTGGATCGGTGTCGGCTGCGTGTAGCCGGCATCGGTAACTGCGGAAAGCACCTTCGGCGACAGGCCGAGGTCTGAAAAGGTCAACGCTTCTTGAGCGATCGTGGTGTCTGAGGACAAGTGTTGTTGTCTTTGGCTGGTTCGGGGAGGCGCAACGTTATTCGTCGCGGCAAGCGCCACGCGCTTGCAAGATTGGCATTGCGATTAGGCGCAAGTCCGCGATTTGTCAACAGAAACGGGCGGGATTGGCGCGATTGTGAAGCTGTAACCTTAATCGCGATGCTTAATCCGGCCGCTTGTCTCTGTGTAGGCTCAGTAACGGAACTGCTCGGCAAGGATGCGCTCGTTCCAGGAGTGATTGGGGTCGAACAGCAAGGTTGCGGTCGCCGCCGGCGACTCCCGCACCGTTACCGAGGTCACCGCCTTGACCTCCGTGTGGTCCGCCGCGGCGTTTACCGGCCGCTTTTCCGGCTCCAGAATATCGAAGCGCACGGTCGCCTTGTTGGAGAGCAATGCGCCCCGCCAGCGGCGCGGGCGAAACGGGCTGACCGGCGTCAGTGCCAGGAGCGGCGCGTCGAGCGGCAGGATCGGGCCATGCGCTGAAAGATTGTAGGCGGTGGATCCCGCCGGCGTCGCGATCATGACGCCATCGCAGCTGAGTTCCTCGAGCCGTATCTGGTCATCGACGCTGATGCGGATCTTGGCCGTCTGGTAGGATTGGCGCCACAGCGCAACCTCGTTGATCGCCAGCGCCGAGACGGTTTCGCCTTCCGAGGTGACGGCCAGCATTTCCAGCGGTCGGATGGTTTCGGCGACCGCGGCCGCGATACGCTCGGTGAGCCCTCCGGAACGGTACTCATTCATCAGGAACCCGATGGTGCCACGGTTCATGCCGTAGACCTTCTTTCCCGTTCCCATCGTGTCGCGCAAGGTCTGCAGCAGGAAGCCGTCGCCGCCCAGGGCCACCACGACCGCGGCCTCGGCGACCGGACACTGGCCATAGCGTGCCGACAGACTTTCCAGCGCCGCCTTGGCGTCTGCTGTGTCGGACGAGACGAAGGCGATGCTGTTGGCGGCTGTGCTCATGGCTCCCCGATCGCGACCGATTGGCGCCGGCAGGTCTGGCCGCGCCCGGGCCGGGGTAGCACGGGGCGGGCAGGTCTGCAAAGAGAGCCGTTGCGCCGGCACGCTAGGCATGCCGCGCGAGCATCGACCGAACCTGCGGATCGCGCTTCATGACAGGGCGCGAGCGATTGTGATGGTTAAGGCGGGGCTTAAAGTCTCGTAAAGGCGGAACGATCATGTTAGCCGGCATGAATGGCGTGGGGGCGCCCGCAGCACCGCTCTATCCTTCGGATGCCAAAAGGACGCTGCGGCAGTTTTGATTTGTGCGCATTCCTCCTCCGGGGACACGCACCAGCCAGACGAGGCCGACATATTGCCGGTAGCACGCCTGATCATCGTCTTTCTCATGCTGGGTAGCTTCGCGCTGGTCTTCGCCGAGCTTGTGCGCCAGTCGGAAAATATGAGCATGAGACCGCTGCCGACAGCGTCGCGCTGCGGCGATGCCGCCGGAATGCCTTGCCCGCAACGGGCACTGTAGGTCGCCGGAATACGCCACTCGTCCGTAGATACCGCCGACGCTCGGCCCATCCCTAGCGACAGTTTCATGCCTGGGCGACCGGAGCCCTGGCTGGCGCAAGTTTGATCGTTGCAATTGCGGCATCGACGAAAGCACTGGTAGAAGACGTGTCGTATCCGGATAGGACCGTGTCGTTCTGGAAAACAAGCGTTGCGGCGGGTTGACCGGCCGTGTTTCTAAAGGGGAGCGCGCATGCCGCGCAGCGTGTTGGTTTCTGGTGGCTGCGGCTTTCTTGGCTCCCATCTTGTCGATCGTCTGCTGCGGCGTGACGATCTGGAAACGCTGGTCGTCGTCGACAATCTGTGGACCGGATCGCGCGACAACATTGCCCATGTCTCGGACCCGCGGCTCAGCCTGCGGATTGCTGATGCCGAGACCTTCAGGACCAGCCAGCATTTCGATGAGATCATCCATCTGGCGTCACCGGCTTCGCCCGTATGGTACATGCGCGAGCCGGCGCGCACGATCAAAGCCAATATAGGCGGCGCGCTCAATCTCCTGTCGCTGCTCAGGCCCGGCGGTCGCTTCTGCTTCGCCTCGACCTCGGAGGTCTATGGCGATCCCCTGATGTCGCCGCAACCGGAGAGCTACCGGGGATCCGTGGACTGCACCGGGCCAAGGTCCTCCTATGACGAGAGCAAGCGCTGCACGGAGGCGCTGCTTTTCGAGGAGCAACGTGTCAGCGGGCTCGATGTGCGCGTCGTCAGGCTGTTCAACACCTATGGGCCGCGAACGCGCATCGATGACGGCCGCGCGGTTTCGAATTTTGTCTGCCAGGCCCTGACCACGGGAATCCTGACTGTCCATGGCGACGGCTCCCAATCACGCAGTTGGGGGTATGTGGACGATATCGTCGACGGCCTGGAGCGTTTCTTTTGGCGCGACAGCATCACATACCGGGGACCCCTGAACATCGGCAACAATCGCGAGGTCTCGGTTCTCGGTATCGCGAAATTCGTCTGCTCGCTTGTTCCGGGCAGCCGCATCGAACACCATGCGCCAATTCCGCAGGATCCGACAAACCGCTGCCCGGACTTGACCCTGGCAAGGCAGGTTCTTCCTGGATGGGAGGCGACGACCAGCTACGAGGAAGGGATCCGGCGCACCTTCGAGTGGTACCGGCGACGGATTGTGACTGGGGACAGATCGGCGGCAAGCGCCTGAAAAGCCGAAGTTCCGGGTGCCCGTACCGAGCGCGAAAGAGATACCCATGCCGCCTGCCATCGGCTCGCAGCTTGCTGCGTTATCAGGACAACTGGGCCAGCCGCGGCGATCGCTGCGAAAAGATATTGACTGTATAGTTAGTTATAATTAATCCTGACGCAGACCACCAAGTCGGCCAGCTGGCATCCGCCGGTGAATGGCCGCGAAAAAGGGGAATATTTTGACAGCCAGCCGGCCCGCCTTGGGCCGAAGGGCACAGCCACGCTTGTTCATCAGCAGGAGACGGACCGAGGCGTCGACGCAGCCGGTCCCAAAAATGGGAGCACTAGCATGAACTGGAAACTGACCGCGGCGGCCGTCGGGCTTTCGCTGCTCGCCGCAGCCGGCGTTGCCCGCGCCGATGGCGAACTCAACATCTACAATTGGGGCAACTACACCAGCCCGGACCTCATCAAGAAGTTCGAGGAGACCTACAAGGTCAAGGTCACCGTCACCGACTATGATTCCAACGACACCGCATTGGCCAAGGTCCGCCAGGGCGCGTCCGGCTATGACATCGTCGTGCCGTCGGCCAGCGTCGTGCCGGTCTGGATCAGCGAAGGTCTGCTCCTGGAGACCGACCCCAACAAGATGGAGAATTTCAAGAATGTCGATCCGCGATGGGTCGATGTTCCCTTCGATCCGGGCCGCAAATACACGGTTCCGTGGCAGTGGGGCACGACAGGCATTTCGGTGAACAAGTCGGTCTATTCCGGCGATCCGAACACCTCGGCGATCTTCCTCGACCCGCCGCCGGAGCTTGTCGGCAAGATCAATGTCGTGCCCGAAATGGGGGACATCATGTTCCTCGCCATCGCCTATGAGGGCGGCAAATATTGCACCAACGACATGCAGGTGCTGAAGAAGGTGCACGACAAGCTGGTCGAGGCGAAGGCGAAATGGCTTTCGCTCGACTACGCGGCTGTCGACGGCCTGGGCCGGGGCGACATCGCCGCCGGCGTCAACTGGAACGGCATATCGCTGCGCGAGCGGCTGCAAAACGACAAGATCGTTTACGGCTACCCCAAGGAAGGGTTTCCGATCTGGATGGACAATGTCGCCGTTCTCAAGGACGCCAAGAACGTCGAGAACGCCAAGCTGTTCCAGAACTTCATCATGGATCCCAAGAACGCCGCGATGATCTCGGCTTTCGCCCGCTACGCCAACGCCATCAAGGGCTCCGAGGCTTTCATGCCGGACGACATGAAGACGGCGCCGGAAGTGGTCGTTCCGGCTGAATTTGCCGCCAAGGGTCAGTTCATGCCGGCCTGTCCATCGGATGTGCAGGCGCTCTACACGAAGATCTGGACCGACCTCCAGAAATAGCGTCGCCGGACCAACCCAACCACAGTCACCGGGCCGCGGCGTGCGGTCCGGCAACCCTCCATGCCAGGTGCGGTCTCGCGATCGCGGGAGATTTCCGATGTCCGATCTCGACCTCTGCTACATGCCGGCCCATGAGGCGCTGCGACTGTTCAAGGCAAAGAAACTCTCGCCCGTCGAACTGATGCAGGCCACCATTCGCCGCGCCGAAGCCACCAGACCGGCGATCAACTGCTTCACCTTCACGCATTTCGAAGAGGCGATGAAGCTGGCCGCCCGGGCCGAGGCGAAATACGCCAGGGGCGCCAGGACCGGCGCGCTGGAAGGCCTGCCGATCGGCATCAAGGATGAGAGCTACATCAAGGGCAAGCCGACCTCGCATGGCTCGCTGCTGTCCAGGGACGCCATAGGCGGCCACACCTCGACGATGAACGAGCGCATCATGAAGGCCGGCGGCATCGTGCATGCCCGCACGGCGACGCCGGAATTCAGTTGTGCCGGATACACCTGGTCGAAGCGGTGGGGGGTGACTCGCAATCCGTGGAATCGCGATTTCACGCCGGGCGGCTCTTCGGGCGGCGCTGCGGCAACGCTCGCTACCGGAACATCATCGATCGCCACCGGTTCGGACATTGCCGGATCGATCCGCATTCCGGCCTCGGCCTGCGGTCTCGTCGGCTACAAGCCGCCTTACGGTCGCAATCCCGACGAGCCGCCCTTCAACCTCGATTTCTACTGCCACACCGGGCCGCTGGCGCGAAACGTCAGGGATGCCATCCTGCTGCAGAACGTCATGGCCGGACCGAGCCCGCTCGACATCGCCACGCTGCGCCCCAAGCTGCGCCTACCGCTCGACTACAAGCCGATCAAAGGCTGGAGAATAGCCTTTTCCATGGATCTCGGTTCCTTCGAGGTCGACCCCGACGTGCGCAAGAATACGCTCGCCGCCTGCGATGTGTTCCGTTCGCTCGGCGCCACGGTCGAGGAAGTCGATCTTGGCTGGGACGACGGGGTGCTCAAGGCCGGGATGGCCTATCTCGAGCACCTGTTCGGCGCGTCGCTGTCGCAACTGCTTGCCGAGCACGCCAGCGACATGACCAGCTATGCCCGGCGGTTTGCCGAGGACGGGCAAAAGTCCAAGGCCACCGACTTCGTCGCGACGCTGGACGTGGCGGCCAGGATGTACCAGACGCTCGGCCCGCTGCTGGAGACCCACGATGTGCTGATCTGCCCGACAAACGCGCTGCCCGCGGTGCCGGCGGAGTTCGACCAGACCAGGGACACGGTCGAAATCAACGACAGGGAGGTGAACCCCTCGCTGGGCTGGGTGATGACGACGCCGTTCAACATGCTGAGCCGTTGCCCTGTTCTGTCCATACCGTCGGGCCACGCCGCAAGCGGCGTGCCGACAGGCATCCAGATCGTCGGCCGCACCTATAGCGATGCCGATGTCTTCCGGGCCGGACTGGCCTATGAAACGGCCCGGGGGCAATGGTATGGGAGCACCGGGACGCGCCCGTCGCTCTGAGCGATTTCCGCGATGAGCCGGCGTGCCATATGGCAAGGCAATCTATGTGGCGGGATATCTCCGCCATGGGTCCGAAAGGCCTGACGAAAATGGCGCAACGCAAGGCAACCGCAAAGCCGGAGAAACGCAAGCCCGCGACGACCAAGGGCGCGGCAAACGATGCCGTGCCGCCCAAGGACCGCCGGCGCGAGCGCGGCGAAGCCAGCGTGCAGCGCATCATCGACGCCACCATCGAGCTCATCGCAGAGGAGGGCCTGGCAAGCCTCACCATGCAGCGCATCGCCGAACATGTCGGTTCGTCCAATGCGCTGGTGGTCTTTCATTTCCGCAGCAAGGAAAACCTGTTCCGGGCCGTGCTTCAGTATCTCAGCGATCAGTATGATGGGCTGTGGATCAGCCTGGTGCGGGCGCCCGGCCTGTCGCCGGTCGAAAGGTTGCTGGGCGCCGTCGATTGTGCGCAGCGTTTCGCCCGGCAGCATCCGAAATGGGTCTCGGTCTTTGTCGTGTTCTCAAGCGACCGCAAGAGCATGCAGATCTACAATGAGATCGGCCTGCCGAGCGATCTCGCCTACACCGCCGAAGCGCGCGAACTGCTCATCGAGATTTCGCGCAGCGGCGGCTACACCGGCGTCGACATCGACACCTTGTCGGAGAGCCTGAATTATCTGGTTCACGGCGCATGGTACTGGGATCATCTGAACCCTTCGAGCCGCGACACCAATGTGCTGCGCAAGACCATGCTGCTCCTGTTGCATCAGGCATTTCCGCGGCATTTCGAATTGATGCCGTAGCTGTTCTCAGGGCCGCAGATGGCAGCCGGCTTGGCGTTTCTGCCCCAGATACTCGTCGATCAGCTGGCGGTAGCGCACCTTGCCGAAGCTCGGGAAATGGCCGCCATGCACGACCGAGACGTCGAGCTCGCGCATGGCGAGCAGCGTCGCCATGTAGTCTGGAATATCCGAGTGATAGACGTCGTCGATCAGCGGGCCGTCATAGATGATGTCACCAGACAGGAGGACGCCGGTCTTCTTCTCGTAGAGCGCGATGCCTCCGGGTGAATGGCCCGGTGTGTGGATCACCTCGAAGGCGCGGTCGCCGAGATCGACGATGTCGCCATGTTCGAGCAGACGGTCGGCCGGGGCAGGCAGGATCCGGTAGCGGGACGACTCCCAGCCCTGCGGCAATCCATCGAACATATCGTCGGTCGCATAGCGGTCAGCCACCGTCCATTCGTTGCGTGGATCGGCGAGGATTTTTGCTTCGGCCCGGTGCACACAGCGGTCGGCAAATTCGTGATGGCAACCAATATGATCGAAATGCGTATGGCTGGCGACGCAGGTCAGCTTGCGTTCCGTGACCAGCGGCACATGTGTGCGCAGGCTGAAATGGCCGAGGCCGGTGTCGAACAGAAGGTCACGGTCGCGGCCGCGCACATGCCAGATGTTGCAGCGGAAGAACGGCTTGATCCATGGCTCGTGGATCAGCGTGACGCCGTCGGCCATGCGGATGGTCTCGTACCAGTCTGGTGCGTCGATGACCGGAAGAGATCCCATTTCAGTCCGCCAAGACGATGATCTGGTCGGTATCGCACGAAACGGCAACCGTGTCGCCGGATTGGACGGTGGCGGTCGCCGGCAGCTTGGCGATGAATTGCAGCGAGGGGTCTTCGACGGAGGCGGCAAGCACGCGCTTGAAACTGCCCTGGAAGACGACATCGCTCACTTTCGCCATGCCGAGGCTTGCGGTGCCGGCGGCTCCGCCGAGCATGAGATGCTCCGGCCGGATGGCCAATGCAACGGCTGAGCCCACGGGCAAGGCGCTGCGCACCAAAACCGGGCCGGCCGGCGTCGAGACGGTGCTTGTCCTGTCCCCGGCTTCCGTGACCTTGCCGGCAAGGATCGTGCTTTCGCCCATGAAGGTCGCCGAAAAACGCGTCGCCGGCCTGGCATAGACGCGCTCGGGCGGCCCTTCGTCCTCGATGCGGCCGTCATTCATCACCACGCAATGGTCGGCCAGCGCCATCGCTTCTTCCTGGTCGTGCGTGACATGGATGAAGGCGGTGCCGACGCGCTTCTGGATCGCCTTCAACTCGTCCTGCATCTGCCGGCGCAATTTCAGATCAAGCGCGCCGAGCGGCTCGTCGAGCAGCAGCACCGCCGGCTCGATGACCAGCGCCCGCGCCAGCGCCACGCGCTGCCGCTGGCCGCCGGAGAGCTGGTGCGGCTTCTTGTCGAAGGCGGAGGCCAGTCCAACCAGCGCCAGCGCCTCGCGCGCCTTTGCGGCCCGCGTCGTGCCGTCGACGCCCTGCATGCGCAGCCCAAAGCCGACATTGCCGCCGACGCTCATATGCGGGAACAGCGCATAGTCCTGGAACACGGTCGTCGTCGGGCGCCTGGCCGGCGGCACCGCGGTGCAATCCTCGCCGCGAATGAACACCTTGCCTTCGCTGGGCATGACGAAGCCGCCCAGAATGGACAACAGCGTCGTCTTGCCCGAGCCCGATGGCCCAAGCAGGATGGTGTAGCTGCCGGGCTCGATCCGCAGCGACACGTTCTTCAGCACGGCCAGCTGCCCGAAACGGTGCGAGACGGCGCGGATGTCGACCAGAGGCGCGGTCATGCTTTTCTCCGGCGCAGCAATGTCAGTTCGAACAGCACGACCAGCACGATGGAAACGGCGAAGACCAGCGACCCGACGGCGTTGGTTTTCGGGTTGAGGCCCGAGCGCAACAGGTTCCAGATTTCCACCGGCAGCGTGGTGTCGAAGCGGGTCAGCAGGAAGGAGATCACGAATTCGTCCCAGGAGAAGGTCATCGACAGGAAGAAGCCGGCGAAGATGGCCGGGGCCATCACCGGCACGGTAATGAGCAGCAGCACCTTCCATTCCGGCGCGCCGAGATCGCGCGCCGCCCGCTCGATGTTGATCTGGTGGTCGCCCATCTGGCTGTAGATGATGGCAAAGCACAGCGGCAGGTTGATCACGACATGGCCGATGCCGGCGGCAAGCAGCGATTTCGGTACGCCGGCCCAGTTGAACAGCACCAAAAGCCCCATGCCGATGATGAGATAGCTGACGGTCAGCGGCAGCGTGATCAGCCCGCGCAGCAGGCCGGAGCCCGGCAGCACGAAGCGCGCGAACCCCCAGGCGCAGAGGAAGCCGAGCGTAACGGCGGTGGCCGAGGAGATCGACGCCACCAGCAGCGAATTGACCAGCGCCGAGGTCAGCCTGACATCGGAGAGCACGGCCTCGTACCAGCGCAGCGACGGGCCGGTGAAGGGCGGGATCGGAAACGACGTCGCCTGCAGCGAGAACAGCACCAGCACCACCACCGGCAGGAAGATGAAGCCGTAGAGGGCAAGCGCGTAGACCCACGAAGCGACGCGAACCAGCTGGCGCATTTCAGGCCCGCTCGATCTTCAGCCAGCGCGCGCAGGCGAGATAGGCGATGGTGACCACCGCCATCAGGATGATCGACAGCGCCGAGGCCAGCGGAAAGTCGCCGCGCCGGCCGATCTGCATCATCACCAGCTGCGGCATCAAAAGCTCGTTGTTGCCGCCCAGGATCTGCGGCGTGATGTAATCGCCAATGCACAGCACGAAGGTGAGGAAGGCGCCGACCATGATGCCCGGCAAGGTCAGCGGCAGGATGACATGCATGAAGGTGCGCACCGGCCCAGCGCCGAGATCGGCGGCGGCCTTGCGGTAGCTCGGGCTGAGCTGCTTGAGGTTGGCGAAAATGGTCAGCGTCAGCAGCATGACGAAGAAGTGCACGAAGCCGGTGACGGTGGCCAGCCGCGTGTTGGCGAGCTGCAGCGGCTCGGTGATGAGGCCGGAACCGGTGAGCGCGCGGTTGATGACGCCGTTCTGCGCCAGCACCAGCAGCCAGGAATAGGAACGCACGACATAGGACGTCCAGAACGGCAGCACGGCCAGCATCAGCGCCAGCCGTTGCCAGCGTTCCGGCACCTGTTCGGCGAGGATCCAGGCGAAGGGATAGGCGAGCAGCACCGAAACCACGGTGACGATTGCCGTCACCTCCAGCGAGTTCACCATTGCCTGCCAATAGGAGGGGTTGGTGAAGAACTGGCTGTAGTTGGAAAGCGTGAAACCGCCGCCTTCATGCGCCGTGAGGCTCGAAAACCCCATGGCGATGAAGGGCAGCACGAAGAACAACAGCGTCCAGCCGAGCGCCGGTGTCACCAGCGCCCAGGGCAGGGCGCGGCCCGCCCGGGGCAGGGCGCGGCCCGCCCGGGGCAGGGCACGGCCCGCCCGGGGCAGGGCACGGCCCGCCCGGGGCAGGGCACGTCTGCTCTTCGCGCTTGAACTCACGAGCGGCAACCGATCACTTCGCCTGCAGCATTTCGGTCCACATGTCCTGCATCTTCTTGTCGAGATCGGCGTTCGGCGCCGGATAGGCCTGGGCGCGGGCGAGGAAGCCCGGCTGCTCGTCGAAACGCAGCACCTTCTTCTGATCGTCGGTCAGCGCCGCCTTGGCGTTGGCGGGCATGCCCCAATAGCAGGACGAGGTCGCAAGGCGCGCCTGGCCTTCCGGGCTCATAATGTACTGGATGAATTTGAGCGCCATGTCCTTGTTCTTGGAATCCTTGAACATGGCCAGAGACTGCGACCACAGCACCGCACCCTCCTTGGGGATGGAGAAGTCAAGCGCCGGGTTCTCCTTGGCCAGCCCCGCCGTCACCCATTCGCCGCCGCCGACCAATATGTCGACCTCGCCCGTGGCAAGCGCCGTCTGGCTGGCGGTCACTTCGCCGACCAGCTTGGCGTTGGCCTTCATCTTGAGAAGCTCGTCCTTGAGGGCGGGCAGGTCGGCTTCGGTCAGCTCGGCCGTCTTCTTGCCGATGGCGAGTGCCGCCATGCCGATGACCGGCAGGTAATAGTCGTAGATGGCGACCTTGCCCTTGTATTTGTCGCTTGTCAGCGATGCCATGGACTGCATGTCGGCCGGATCGACCTTGGTCTTGTTGAAGCCGATCGTGTTGTAGCCGAACTTTTCGGTGATGCCGTAGCGCTTGCCGCCGACCACGGTGGAGCCGTCCATTTTCACTTGCGCGAAGAGGTCGGCGAAGGGCAGCTTGTCCTCGGGCAGTGGCTCGAACAGGCCCTTTTCGACGCCGCGCGGCACGTCGATCGAGTCGATCACCATCACGTCCCAGTCGCCGGGCTGCGACTGCTCGACGATGGCGAGGCCGGCGCCGGTGCCTTCAAACTCCTTGACGTTGACCTTGACGTTGTTGGCCTCTTCGAAGGGCTGCAGCAGGGCCGGATCGGAATGGTCGCACCAGATCAGGGCGTTGAGATCGGCGGCCTCGGCGAGGCTGCCCGCGCCAAGCAGCAGGGCCGTGGCGGCGCAGGCGGCGTGCAGATGGCGCTTCAAGATGGAAAGCGGATTCCCGGATGCGGATTTGATGGACATCGAGTGTTCTCCCTTGCCTTTGTGGCTTCTTGCAAAAAATTGAACCAATTCTAAAATTGAGTCAATTCTGTTTTTGTGGCAAGAGGCAGCTATGAGCGGATTGCGGGCAAGGCAAAAGGCGGACCGGCACAGGCGCATCATCGAGGCGGCGGCGGCGCTTTTCCGCGAGGCCGGCTACGAGGGCGCCAAGATCGAGGCGATCGCCGCGCAGGCGGAAGTGTCGATCGGCACGATCTACAATTACTATGAGAACAAGGGCGACATCCTGGGCGCCATCGTTTCGCTGGAGGTCAACGAGGTGCTCAATGCCGGGCGCGGTGTCGTCGCCAGGCCGCCGGCCAATGTCGGCGATGCGCTGGACACGCTGATCGGCATCTATATCGAGCATTCGCTGCACTATCTCAGCAAGGAGATGTGGCGGCAGGCCATGGCGATCTCGACGCAGCTTCCCGACAGCCCGTTCGGCCAGGCCTACACCGCGCTTGACCGCTCGCTCACCGAACAGATCCGCGCGCTGATCGCCCGGCTGCAGGAAATCGGGCTGGCGCGCCAGGACATAGACGGCGCAGCACTCGGCGAACTGATCTTCAACAACATGAACATGATGTTCATCGAATTCGTGAAGCGCGACGAGGCGAAGATCGCGGAACTGCGCGCGGCGGTACGCCGGCAAAACCGGATTCTGGTGGCGGCGATCGGGGTGTGATTGTCAGGAACAGGCAGCAGAATCGATTTTGGGACCAAGTCGCGGCTCAACCCTCTTGAGTCGAATCCGAAATCGATACAACCCCTGGGTGCATTTCTAGGGGAGGGGTGAATGCAGTTTTCCATCTGGCATTGGGCAATCCTTCTGTTGCTGATCGGCGTCCCCGTCTTCTTTGCGGTTCGATCCGCCATCAAGCCCTCGCAGAATCCGGCGGATCCCGTCGGGTTCGGAGGATGGCTAATGCTTCTCGCGATCGGTCAATCCTTGTCGCCATTGCGCACGCTTGTCGCAATAGGGTCCTCGAGCGATGGCTACAACCAACTCATGCTGGTGCCGAACGGACCCATGGTGGTCTATGGCGAGATTGCCCTGCTGCAGGCGTTTCTGGTGCTGCAACTGGTGGTGGTCGTTGCCATGCTGAGGCGGAGCCCTTGGTTCAAGCAGTTGTTCCTCGCCCAATGGCTTGCAATCCCGGTGGTCTTCATCCTGGACGCAGCCTTGGTTTCCACGGTTTTCGGGATTCGGGTCGGGCAAGTGGTCACCGGAAACGCGATTGCGACGTCTATAGCCTCGTTTGCCATGTCCGGACTCTGGGTGGCTTACGTCTACAGATCCGTCAGGGTACGCAACACGTTCACCAGGGTCAGGGCATCCGCCCAGGTCGCGAACGCTTCGTAGAAGGCGCGCAATGCTGCGAGAGCGCGTTCAACAAGGCTTGGTGGGGCGGCCTGTCGAAGCGACTATAGCCGACATAAGCGTTGCGCTGCTGGTGCCCCGGACGGGATCGAACCGCCGACCTTCGGTTTACAAACCAAAAGCGCGTTCAGCACAGCCTTTAAGAGGTTATGGACTGTACACCACGCCAGTATGGCCGTGCCGGGAAACCGTCTTCATCCTAAAACGGGGAGGCGCCTGGCCGGCGGGACAGGTTCTTGTTCAGGTTGCAGGAACGAAAGTCTTGGTGGGAAATGCCCTCTCCATCACATCCAGGAAAGCGCGAACCTTCGCACCGATAAGCCGTCGCGAACTTTGGAGCGCCCAGATCTCGACAGGCGGACCGGCATCAGTTCCCCAACAAACAAGGCGGCCCGCCTCGATATCGCCTACGACAAGAAGCTTCGGAAGCAATGCCGCGCCCGCACCAGCCAGAACGGCATCGCGCACCATCAGCAGAGACGAGAAGCGCAGGATCGGCTCGGGCTTCAAAAGGATTTCGTCCTCAAAATCGGATTTGATGCGCCAAACCACGTTCAGCGACGTTGCGCTCAGCAAAACGGCCTTTACCGGACTCGGTCTGCCGCCCGGCACCGGCTGAGGGCGCGGCATGTCCGGCAAGGCAACAATCAGCCGCTCGTCATTGAGAAAACGGCGACCGATGAGCCGTTCATCCGGTGAAGGATCGATCCGGATTACAAGGTCGTAGCCATCCTCGACCGGATCGACCTTGCGATCCTCGGCAACAATCTCAAGCTTGACCTCCGGATAGGCGAGAGCGAAACGAGTGCCGATCATGGGAAGCGCCACATGTGCGAAAACCACGGGAGCGCTTATCCGCAGCCTGCCTCTCGGGGTCGACGCACCCAAGACAATCGCCTCTCCCGCCTCCGCGATTTCCGCCATCAATCCGTCCGTGCGCTCGTAAAGCGCTCGCCCTTCGTCCGTCAGTCGCAGGCTCTGGGACCCACGCTCGATCAGCCTCACGCCGAGGCTATGTTCGAGTTCGCTCACATGGCGCGACAATGTCGCCTTGGATCGGCCGGAGATACGACCGGCCCGGCCGAAACCGCCGTGGGCGGCAACGAGATTGAAATCGGCCAAGGCTTCTAGATCCATGACATGTTCCAATATTGAGACGACCTGTTCCGATCATGCCACCTACCACTCAAGATTGGAACGTTTATCTTTCCCTCGACACGCACAAACAGGAGTTTTCACAATGGCTATTTTGGTAACCGGAAGCACCGGGACCATCGGGTCCCAAGTCCTGGCCCACCTACAGGGGCGAAACGTCGAGGTCCGCGCGCTGACGCGCTCTCCTGAAACAGCGCAACTGCCCTCGGGCGTGACCGCGGTCCGCGGTGACCTCGCTGATCCGGATTCGATCCGCGCGGCGCTGCAAGGCGTCAGCACTCTGTTCCTGCTCGCCCCGAACGTCGCCGATGAATTGACCCAGGCCATGCTGACCCTGACGGTCGCCCCCGAGGCCGGCGTCAAGGGCATCGTCTATCTCTCGGTCTTTGGCGGCGATGGCTATGCCGATGTGCCGCATTTTGCGGGCAAGTACACGGTCGAGCGGATGATCGATGCGCTTGACCTGCCCGCAACGGTTCTGCGTCCCGCCTACTTCATCCAGAACGATCTTCGTCAGAAGGACGGACTTCTGAAGACCGGCATTTATGGCTCGCCGATCGGCAAGAAAGGCGTCTCGATGGTCGATATCCGCGACATCGGCGAGGCTGCCGCGATCGAGCTGGTGCGCCGCGAGCAGGCAGTAGCGCCACTCGGCCGCGCGACCTACGCCCTGGTTGGTCCGGACAGCCTGACCGGCGACGGTATCGCCACCATCTGGAGCGAAGCCCTCGGCCGCGCGATCCGCCATGGCGGCGACGATCTCGTCGTCATGGAGCAGCGTACGAAGACCATGGTGCCGGCCTGGCATGCGCTCGACCTGCGCCTGATGTTCAGCCGGTATCAGACGGAAGGCGCGGTGGCGACCTCTGACGACATCGAGCGCTTGACCAAACTGCTCGGCCACGCCCCCCGCTCCTATGCCGCTTTTGCCAGGGATGCCGCCTCCCAGTGGGCGAAGGGCTGAGCCCGCACTTTACCCCCAACCAAGGAGACCTGCCATGATGACGATCCATCCCCTCTCGCCTGAAGATGCTCCTGCGGTAGCCGCGATGCGACAGGCGGCCTCGGCCCATAAGGGTGAGAAACTCGGTCCCGAGGCGCGACCGATGTTCGACGCCATGTTTGCCGCAACACCCGCTGCGGCGGATGTCCAGGTCGAGGCTGCGACGGTCGGAGGCATTGCCGGCTTCTGGCTTCGGCCGGTGAGTGCACGATCGGGCGCGCACATCCTCTATCTTCATGGTGGTGGCTATGTGCTCGGCTCAGCCGAGGCGCTCACCAACTTCGCGGGTCAGATCGCATCACGTGTCGGCGCCGATACCTTTGTCCCTGACTATCGGCTCGCACCCGAATACCCATTCCCGGCAGCCATCGACGATGCGGTCGCCGTCTATCGCGGTCTCGTTGCGGACGGCGCCGAACGGATCGTGGTTGTAGGTGACTCTGCTGGCGGCGGTTTGACGCTGTCGCTGCTGTCGGTCCTCGCTGCCGACAAAACGAACGGCACGGTGCAACCAGTCGGCGCAGCGGTGATGTCGCCCTGGACTGACCTTGCGCTCACCGGTGACAGCCTCGAGACCAGGGCGGAGGCGGACCCGATCTTCACGGGCGGCGTGCTCCAGGGCTTCGCGGACATGTATCTTCAGGGCCAGGATGCGAAGAACCCGAAGGCATCACCGCTCTATGCTCGGCTGAACGGCCTGCCGCCGATCCGGATCGATGTCGGAGATGACGAATTGCTGCTCGCGGATTCCGTGCGCTACGCCGACCGGGCGAGGGCGGCAGGGGTGGAGGTCACGCTGTCGGTCTGGCAGGGCATGCCACATGTCTTCCAGTCTTCCCTCGGCCACTTTCTCGCGGCCGAGCGCTCGGTGGACGCCATCGTTGACTTCCTCCGCCAGCGGCTCGTCGATACTTCCCCGTCCAACAGCACAGCTTCGGGGGCTTGAAATGAAAATTCTGGTATTGGGCGCCACTGGCGCAACCGGCCGGCTGATCGTCGCTAAGGCCATCGCGGAGGGACACAACGTCGTAGCCCTCGTTCGTTCCAAGGCAAAGGCCAAGGACCTCACCGGCGCCGAGCTCGTCGAAGGCGACGCCCGCGATACCGCCGCGCTAACTCGCGCCATCGCTGGTTGTGACGCCGTCGTCAGTTCATTGGGCACCGCCATGAGCCCGTTCCGGGAGGTGACCTTGCTCTCAACGGCGACGCGCGCGCTGGTCGGCGCTATGGAGCAGCAGAACATCCGTCGGCTGGTGTGCATCACTGGCCTCGGCGCCGGCGACAGCCGCGGCCATGGCGGTTTCTTCTTCGACCGGTTGTTCCTGCCCCTGATGCTGGGGAAGGTCTATGAAGACAAGGATCGGCAGGAAGATGCGATCAGGGGCAGCACGCTCGACTGGACCATCGTCCGGCCGATGGTGCTCAACGACAAGCCTTCGCGCGGTCGCATCAGGGCGTTGACCGATCTGTCAGGCGTACATGGCGGGACGATCGCCCGAGCCGATGTCGCGGATTTCGTTGTTCAGCAACTCACTGCGGATACGTGGCTGCGCAAATCGCCCCTGATCACTTGGTGAAGGTCACAAGGGCGTGCCCCTGACTGGATGGATATCCTTGACGGTCGGCGCATTGAGGCGGCAAGCCTTGCCCCCGAACGATATCCCACTTTCCGAACCCCGAAACTTTATGGAGAATTCCAATGACGCGAATACTATTTGTCGGCCAGAAACCTGAAACAGTTGACTTCTCGGACCCGTCATTGCCGCCCGGCTTTAATGCCGAAAAGATCAACGCCGGGATCGCTTTGGGCGTGGCGAAGATTGAGGAACGGGGGTGGCAGGGCGATACCTGCATGATCACGCCCGATGCCGCCGGATTTGCTGACCTCAAAAGAGCTCTGGGCGATGGTGCGTATGATTGCGTGGTGATTGGAGGCGGCCTCAGGCTGCCGCCTAAGAGCCTACTGTTGTTCGAAACCGTGGTGAACATCATCCACAGGGCGGCGCCGAACGCCGCGATAGCCTTCAACACGAGACCCGAGGACACCGCAGATGCCGCCGCCCGTCAGCTCCCAATGGGTTGACGGGCAGCGCATCGGCTAATCCTTGATGGCCTGTGAGCGGGGCAGATGGTGCCGGACCAAGGCGTTTTACGCCGGCAAGTCGTAGGTGCCGGGGCTGTTGGGCGTGGCGCGCCACTCGGGCTGACGTTCAGGGTTCGCCTTGGCGAGCGCGCTACGGACGCCCTTGACGTCATAGTCCTTGAGATAGCCCGGCGAGCCCGGCTGCTGACGCCAGGATTCCGCGATAGTGCCGGCGTCCACTGCGTCGAAGCCGATCCCGTCGATCAGCGCCATGGCTTTGGACTTGGCCCGAGCGTCATCACCCGCCACCGCCAGCGCGATGCGGTCCGCGGAGCCCGCCGGCTTGGCGCCCGGTAGGAGATGGGTCGCTTCTATCGTGTTGAACGCTTTGACCACCGGACGCCCAAGGTGCCGCTCGACCCATTCGCTTTCGGTGTTAGCGTCCTCAATTCCGTCCAGATGACCGTCGCGCTGTCGTGGATAGTAGTTGGTCGTGTCGATGACGACGACGTCGGCTGGCGTGGACGCGAACAGTTCGCGGGGCAGACTAGGGATTTTGATTGTAGGAACGGCGACGACCACGACGTCCTGGCCGCGGACAGCCTCTTCGATCGCAGCGGCCCGCGCGCCGGTTTCCGCCGACAGGTCCGCCAGAGACCCTGGTCCGCGCGAATTGGAGATCGTGACCTCGTGCCCTGCGGCCTGGAAGAGATGGGTGAGTGCGCTGCCGATATTGCCAGCGCCAACAATGCCGATTTTCATGTTCGTACCTTTCGAAGATGTGGGGATGAGAATGCTGACAAGCTGTATGGACCCTTGCATTCGATCGATAAATGGCGGCATGAAGCCGACTCTCCCAACCAGGAGTGTGGAATGGATCGTCTCGCCAGCATGGCCGCATTCGTGAAGGCGGCAGAAAGCGGCTCCTTTGCAACGGCGGCATCGGCGCTCGGCATCTCACCGCAGATGGTGGCCAAGCACGTCACCTATCTGGAGGCACGTTTAGGCGCACGCCTGCTCAACCGCACAACCCGAAAGCAAAGCCTGACGGTGATCGGCAAGTCCTACTACGATCGGTGCAAAGTGGCGCTGGCCGAGGTCGACTGGGCGGATGCAATTGCTGATGAGGCCAGGGGTAAACCGCGAGGGCTCTTGCGCGTCAATGCGCCGGTTTCATTCGGAGCTCACTGCGTGACACCTGTGGTCGCACGATATTTGAGCAGCCACCCCAGTGTCGATGTCGACCTGGTTCTCAACGACCGCTTTGTCGACCTTATCGACGACGGGTTTGAGGCGGTGTTCCGGATCGGTCCTCTCGGGGAGTCTAACCTAGGGGCGATAGAGCTCGCACCCTTTCAGACGATTGCCTGCGGGTCGCCTGCATACCTAAAAGAACGAGGGATGCCCTCGATCGTATCGGATCTGGTCAATCATGAATGCCTGCTCTTCGGCAACTGGCCCGAACCAACGTTCAGCGATTGGCTCTTTGTACGGGACGGTCTCATCTCAAAGGCCCTGGTCCACGGCCGTCTCAAGGTCAACAACCCCGCTTCGTTGCTGGAGGCGGCGCTCGCAGGTTTCGGCTTGGCGTTGATCGGAGAAGAGGCGGTGCGCACGCACCTCGCGACCGGGCAGCTCGTCAGAGTGTTGCCGAACTACGAAACGCCTCCGCGTCCCATTCATCTGCTGTTTCACCCTGATCGGCGACAAACGCCGAAGCTGAAGACCTTCATCGAAATGGTGGTGGACAAGCTGGGCCGGAATGGTCAGGACGGCCGCAGACGCCAACAGGGAGAATGACCCAGTTTGGATATTCTGCGGCCAGATATCGGTGCCGAAGATTCGTACGAAAAGGCCGGTCTCCGTTACACAAAATCTTACACAAACGCTCGGTAGCCCGGTCAGTGGCAGAAGGCGGGATTCCAAAGGGTGCTAAATTGCGCAGGCAAAAGAACGGCTTACGGCTTGAGAACTGGTGCCCCCGGACGGGATCGAACCGCCGACCTTCGGTTTACAAAACCGCTGCTCTACCAGCTGAGCTACAAGGGCACGGCGCTCCGGTAGCATATTTCGTGCGCCAGTAAAGACAAAACTCCGTTTTCGGTTACCCCGGCGGTGGATGACGCCGCCGCCGGGCCGGCCCATGCTGAAATCCACGAGCGCACTTCCTACATATCATGAAGGTGCAATCGCTTCGGACTGGAGTGTCGCATGATCAGGCTTGTCATCATTCTCCCCCTCGTCGTCATCGCCTGGATGCTGCTGGTCAAGCTCATCAGCGACGTCAGGAAAGCCAATGTCGACTGGACCGGCGTGACCACGATCATCGGATTCATCGCGCTCGCCTTCTGGCTTCGCCACATAACCGGCATGGGATGAGCGTGCGGAGCGACTAGTGAGTAGTGGGTAGTGGGGCCGGGATCCCCGTGATCCTGCCCTCGCTACTCGCTACTCGCTACTCACTACTCGCTACTCACTACTCACTACTCACTACTCATTCCTCACTCCTCACTCTTCCTTCCGCCTCGCCGAAGAAATCTCCTCGATCTTTCGAACCTTTTGACAGGCCGCGCCGACTGATCTCCAGAGGCGAATGGTCGCCTCGGTCAAGGATCCAGGAGATCATCATGTTCAAGCGCATGCTCACTTCAGCTGTCGTAGCCGTTTTTCTTGCCACAGGCGCACTGGCCGCCACCGTTCAGACGTCGTCGGCTCACGGCATGCATCATCACCATCATTACTACTACGACGACGACTACTATGGCGACTACTGGTGGTACCATCACCACCACCATCACCGGCATCATCACCACGGCAGGGTGGTTATCATCCTTTGATACCAAGGCCTGTTGCGTTCGAAGGGCGGCCTCGGCCGCCCTTTTGCATGTTCCGTGGGCCCAAGGGCCGGGACCCGGCAGCATCTGCGCAAAAAAAGTCAAAAAAGCCTCGAACCTTTTCCTGTGCGGCAGCGACAGATGATCAAGAGGCGGATGGATCGCCTCGGTCAACGAAGCAAGGAGATCATCATGTTCAAGCGCACACTCGTTTCCGGCGTCATCGCCACCACCGTCGCAGCCACCACGCTGGTCGGCACCGTTCAGCCTTCGGCGGCTCATTCGCATCACCACGACCTCGGAATCGGCATCGCCGCCGGCGTGGGCGGGTTCGTCCTTGGCAGCCTGCTTGCCCAGCAGCCCCCGCGCACCGTCTATGTCGACGAAGACGGCGGTTCCTGGCATGTGCGTCGCTGCCTCGATCGCTACTCGAGCTACGATCCGGACTCCGACACCTACATCGGCTACGACGGCTACAGCCACTACTGCCGGCTCTGAGAGAGGAGGATCGTCAACAGAGAAAGGGGCTCGCGCGAGGCCCTTTTTCTTTCTCTCATAAATACTTACAGTTGCGTGTTCAGGCGGAATCAGAAATCGGCAATCCGGCCGCGCTGCAGGTGCTGTCGACGAGGCGCCTTGTTTCCGAAGCGCCGCCCATGGCGACAAGCTCGAGGCTGCTTGCCGAATCCGGGTAGATCCTGGCGATGAAGGCTTGGTCGCCGCCAGCGCCGCCGGCCGCAGTCTTGCCGCTGGCGAAGCCGCAGACCACGATCTCCTTGCGGCCGTTCACTGTCCGCTCGCCGGCAAGCGTCCTTCCGAGCCTGACGGAAGCAGGATCCGGCAAGCGCTGTCGAATGCCGGTGATGACGACCTCCTCGAGCGCGAGCGAGAACGGAATGGGATCGACGCGCTGGTCGCCTGCATCGGGTCGAGGTGTCGTCGCAACGCATCCGCAAAGCGAAGCGACAAGCAGAAGCTGAACCGTTTTCCTCATCCGCGCCCTTTCGCATGCATTCGAACGCCACGGCAAGACAGGGTCCATGCCGCCGGCGCTTGCGGTGTCGGCACGGCCATACGGCTCGATTTCTTCGATATTGCGACCAGGAGCGCGCTGCCCGGGGCAGGCTGATCAGCCGGCTTGCGCGCCGCCGATCATCCGGGTCACCTCGGCCGCGGCACTGCGCACCATCGGCCCGATCTCGGCCAGCCGCTCCGGCGTCACCCGCACGGTCGGCCCCGATACGGAAACGCCGCCGATCGGCTCGCCGAATTCGTTGAAGATGGCGGCCGCCACGCAGCGCATGCCGGGGTGCCGCTCTTCGTCGTCGACCGACCATCCGCGCTGCTTGATGACGGCCAGATCGTGGGCGAGGGCAGGGATCTCGGACAGCGTCTTGTCGGTGAAGCGCTGCAGGCCGGCCTTGCGCAGAATGGTGCCGACGCGCTCCGGCTCGAGATGCGCCAGCACCGCCTTGCCGATGCCGGAGGCGTGAAAGGGGCTGCGCGTGCCCGGGCGGAAGAAGGCGCGGATCGCCTGGTGCGTCTCGACCTGGCTGACGAACACCACGCAATCATCCTCGGCGACGCCGAGATTGGCGGTCTCGCCGGTTCTTTCCATCAACTCCTGCATGACGATGCGGGCGCGGTCGACCAGCTTGCGGCGGCGCAGGAAGGCCGCGCCCATGCGGTAGGTCTCGACGCCGATCGACCACAACTGGTCTGATGTGTCGAACTCGACCATGCCGTGGTTTTCGAGTGTCGTCAGCATGCGGTAGGCGGTGGAGGCGGCAAGGCCGCTTTGTGCCGATATCTCGCTCAGCGACAGGCCGCTGCCCTCGGCAACAATAGCCAGTATGCGCAAGGCCCGGTCCAGCGACTGCACGGAACTGGTTTCGGCAGGTCCGTTGAAAGCGCGCGGCCGGCCGCGCTGGCGTTTTTCGATGGTTTCCATTGCACTAGTTTCGCCGATTTCTCCAAACATACAATGAAAAAGTTTTTCACTGCTGTGAGGCCGCAAATTCCTGGAAAACGGAAAACCCAATAAAATCAGCAAATAGTCGCCATTTTCTAGAAATGAAAAAATATTCTGAAAAAATTGAAAAATAACCGGCTTGCTGACATTCTCGGTCATCCAACAATGACAACCCAAGTGGAGGGCCGGAAAATGGCCAGGATGCGCGCTGTCGATGCGGCGGTTCTCGTTCTCGAAAAGGAAGGTATCTCCTGCGCCTTCGGCGTGCCGGGCGCGGCGATCAATCCGCTCTATTCGGCGCTGAAGGCGAGGGGCAGCATTCGCCATGTCCTTGCCCGCCACGTCGAGGGCGCCTCCCACATGGCGGAAGGCTTCACCCGCGCCAAGGCGGGCAATATCGGGCTCTGCATCGGCACCTCCGGGCCGGCCGGCACCGACATGATCACCGGTCTTTACTCGGCCGCCGCCGATTCCATTCCGATCCTGTGCATCACCGGCCAGGCGCCGCGTGCGCGGCTCAACAAAGAGGATTTCCAGGCCGTCGACATCGCCGCCATCGCCGCACCGGTCGCCAAATGGGCGGTCACCGTCATGGAGCCCTATCTCGTGCCGATGGCGCTGCAGAAGGCGTTTCATCTCATGCGCTCGTCGCGGCCCGGTCCGGTGCTGATCGACCTGCCGGTCGACGTGCAACTGGCCGAGATCGAGTTCGACATCGATGCCTATGAGCCGCTGGCGCCGTTCAAGCCGGCGATGACGCGCGCCCAGGCCGAAAAGGCACTGGCGATGCTCAATGCGGCGGAAAAACCGCTGATCGTCGCCGGCGGCGGCATCATCAATGCCGATGCATCCGACCTGCTGATCGAGTTCGCTGAAATCACTGGCGTCCCGGTCATTCCGACGCTGATGGGCTGGGGCGCGATCCCCGACGACCACCGGCTGATGGCCGGCATGTGCGGCCTGCAGACCTCGCATCGCTACGGCAATGCGACGATGCTGGAAGCCGATTTCGTCTTCGGCATCGGCAATCGCTGGGCCAACCGTCACACCGGTTCGGTGGACGTCTACACCAAGGGCAAGAAATTCATCCATGTCGACATCGAGCCCACGCAGATCGGCCGTGTCTTCGCGCCGGACCTCGGCGTGGTTTCGGATGCGGGTTCGGCGCTGAAGGTGCTGCTCGACGTCGCCACCGAGTGGAAGACGGCGGGCAAGATGCGCGACTGGTCGGGCTGGGCCAAGGAATGCCAAGCCCGCAAGAAGACGATGAAGCGCAAGACGCATTTCGACCAGGTGCCGCTGAAGCCGCAGCGCGTCTACGAGGAGATGAACAAGGCGTTCGGCCGCGACGTCACCTATGTCACCACGATCGGCCTGTCGCAGATCGCCGGCGCGCAGTTCCTGCACGTCTACAAGCCGCGCAACTGGATCAATTGCGGCCAGGCCGGCCCGCTCGGTTGGACGCTGCCGGCAGCCCTTGGCGTGCGCGCCGCCGATCCCGACCGCACCATCGTGGCGCTGTCGGGCGACTATGATTTCCAGTTCATGATCGAGGAACTGGCGGTCGGCGCGCAGCACAAGCTGCCCTACATCCATGTCGTCGTGAACAACGCCTATCTCGGCCTGATCCGCCAGGCGCAACGTGGCTTCTCGATGGATTATGAGGTCAGCCTCGCCTTCGAGAACATCAACCGATCGGGCGATCCCGAGGCCGGCTATGGCGTCGACCATGTCGCCGTCGCCGAAGCGATGGGCTGCAAGGCGGTGAGGGTGCGCAAGCCCGAGGAATTCGCGAGCGCCTTTAGGCAAGCGCAACGGATGATGAAGGAGCACCGGGTTCCGGTCGTGCTCGAATTTATCCTGGAGCGCGTCACCAACATCTCGATGGGCACCGAGATCGACAAGATCACCGAATTCGAGGAACTTGCCGAACATCAGGAAGACGCGCCGACCGCGATCGTGATGCTCGACTGATAAGAGGACAAAAAGAATGCCGCGTTTTTCCGCCAATCTGTCGATGCTCTTTGGCGAGCACGATTTCCTCGACCGTTTTGACGCTGCCGCCCGCGCCGGCTTCAAGGGCGTCGAATATATCGGCCCTTATGATCACGCGCCCGATGTTGTCGCCGCCAGGCTGAAGAAGAATGGCCTGACACAGGTGCTGTTCAACCTGCCGGCCGGCGACTGGGGCAAGGGCGAGCGCGGCATCGCCGTGCTGCCGGACCGCGTGCCGGAATTCCGCCAGGGTATCGCCAAGGCAATCACCTACGCACAGGCGCTCGGCTGCGCGCAGGTCAATTGCCTGGCCGGCATCGCGCCCGCCGGCGTCGACCGCAAGGTGCTCGAGGATGTTTTCGCCGAAAACCTCGCCTTCGCGGCGGAGAAGCTGGAACAGGCCGGCATCCGGCTGCTGATCGAGCCGATCAACACCCGCGACATTCCAGGCTTCTTCCTCAATTACTCCGACCAGGCGCTGGCGCTGATCGACCGCGTCGGCTCGAAAAACCTGTTTCTGCAATACGACATTTATCACATGCAGATCATGGAGGGGGATCTCGCGCGTAAAATCGAGGCCAACCTCGGCCGCATCGCGCATATCCAGCTTGCGGACAATCCCGGCCGTCACGAGCCGGGGACGGGCGAGATCAACTATCCCTTCCTCTACGACCACATCGACCGCATCGGCTATTCCGGCTGGATCGGTGCCGAATACAAGCCGAAAGCCGGCACCGAGGCAGGGCTTGGCTGGTTCCGGGACCTGGCCGGGCAGGGCAGCGCGGCGGCTTAAGAGCCGGCGCTGACGCTGCCAATCTCCCCCCTCGTGGGGGAGATGGCCGGCAGGCCAGAGGGGGGGGCGCGAAGGAACGCGGCCCAGCAAAAGACGGAGAACCACAATGGAAACCATAGGCTTCATCGGCCTCGGCATCATGGGCGCGCCGATGGCGGGGCATCTGCTCGATGCTGGCTACAAGGTCATCGCCAGCGACCATCGCTCGAAGCCGCCGGCTGACCTCGTCGCCAAGGGCCTGAAAACAGTCTCCGGCCACGCCGCCGTCGCCAAGGCGGCAGAGATCGTCATCACCATGGTGCCCGACACCCCGCAGGTCGCCGACGTGCTGTTCGGCGACAATGGCGTTGCGTCCGGCCTGACCAAAGGCAAGCTGGTCATCGACATGAGTTCGATCTCGCCGATCGAGACCAAGGTTTTCGCCGGCAAGATCAACGAACTCGGCTGCGACTATCTCGACGCGCCGGTTTCGGGCGGCGAGGTCGGCGCCAAGGCAGCGTCGCTCACCATCATGGTCGGCGGCGAGGAAAAGCCCTTCGAGCGCGCAAAACCCGTCTTCGAGAAGATGGGCAAGAACATCACGCTGGTCGGCCCTAACGGCGTCGGCCAGACCACCAAAGTGGCAAATCAGATCGTCGTCGCACTGACCATTGAAGCCGTCGCCGAAGCGCTTGTTTTTGCTTCGAAAGCCGGCGCTGATCCCGCCAAGGTCAGGCAGGCTTTGATGGGCGGTTTAGCGGCCTCGCGCATCCTCGAAGTGCATGGCGAGCGCATGGTCAAACGCACCTTCGCGCCGGGCTTTCGCATCGAATTGCACCAGAAGGATCTCAACCTGGCACTGGAGGGCGCCAAGGCGCTCGGCGTGGCGCTGCCCAACACCTCGACCACCCAGCAGCTGTTCAACTCCTGCGCCGCCAATGGCGGCGCGAAGGAGGATCACTCGGCGCTGGTCAGGGCGCTGGAGCGGATGGCCAATTTCGAGGTCGGTGGCGAAGTGACCGAAGTGAAAGGCAAAGCGGCATAGGTCGGGAAAGGGCGGCGCAACGTTCCCAAGTCGCCACCTCTTGTCCTGTCGAAGAACGGGTTCCTGCGTCTGTCGCCGGAACCCGTTTCTCGTTGCGAGACAGGCGGCTCAGCCGCGCTTCAAGAACGCCCGCGCCGCATAAAGGCTGATCGCCGCGGCATTCGACACGTTGAGCGAGCGGATGGCGCCCGGCATGTCGAGCCGCGCCAGCGTCGTCACCGTCTCGCGCGTCTTCTGGCGCAGGCCCTTGCCTTCGGCGCCGAGCACCAGCGCGATCCTGTCGCCGGCAAAGCTTGTCTCGAGTTCCGCCGGCCCGTCCGAATCAAGCCCGATGGTCTGGAAGCCGGCCTCGTGCAGTTGCCCGAGCGCGTCGGCCAGGTTCTTCACCTCGATCTGGTCGATGTGCTCCAGCGCGCCGGAGGCGGATTTTGCCAGCACGCCCGATTCCTGCGGGCTGTGGCGCGCGGTGGTGATCAGCGCGCCGGCGCCGAAGGCGACCGCCGAGCGCAGGATGGCGCCGACATTGTGCGGATCGGTGACCTGGTCGAGCACCAGCACCAGTCTCGTGTCGCCGAGCGCGTCGAGGCGCTTCGGCTTCAGCGGCTCCGCCTCCATCAGTACGCCCTGGTGCACGGCGTCCGACCCGGTGATCTTGTCGATGTCCCTGGGCTCGACCAACTCCGCCTTGAAGGGCAGGGCGGCGAGATCTTCTATCTCCAGGCGCTCGGCCGCGTTGCGGGTCACCAGCATTTTGCGAATCTTGCGGCGCGGATTGTCGAGTGCTGCCCGCACCGTGTGAAGGCCATAAAGTCGCACCAGGCCGTCGGCGGCGTTCTCGCCGGGCGGCACGGGCTGGCGCGGCCGGAATGCCGGCGCGCCGCCGCTCTTCTCGTCGCGGTGCGCGCGACGCAGCTTGGCGTAATGGGTGTCTTTGGGGGTATTGGTCTTGTTGCTCATGGCCGGCTTCTATAGCTGTCTCCACCGGCCAAGGATATGGCCCGTCGCCGCAGCCGGCGAACAACATCGAAAAACCCTTCCTGCGCGGTTGACACCCACTGGCCTTGCCGCCATAAGGCGCTTCGCTGATTTCGGAGAAGATATCCAACTCGGGCTCCGGGATCGGCAAGAATGCCTCGTTGCATGGCTCCGGCGGCAGACTGGAGAGGTGCCCGAGTGGTTAAAGGGGACGGACTGTAAATCCGTTGGCTTAGCCTACGTTGGTTCGAATCCAACCCTCTCCACCACTGCCGGCCCGGAAGCCCTGAAACGAGAAAAGCATCGGGCCGAAAAGTGCATGGCGCTTTTCGGGTGAATCCGATACTTCAGTGCAAGGCGCGGGTATAGCTCAGTGGTAGAGCAGCAGCCTTCCAAGCTGAATATGCGGGTTCGATTCCCGCTACCCGCTCCAGACCGTCATCCCCGCAATCGGCAAACCTGCACACTGCGCGACAACGCGCGCAGCGCTTCAGGGCATCTGTGTTTGCCGCGTCAGCTGTTGAACGCGGACGCCACCTGGTGCTGCTGCGGCACCTGGCCGTTCGGGGTCAGCTTGTCGACGATGCCGGGGAGGGCAGTGGACAACTGCTTGAGCAGTTCGCCCTCATCCATTCCGGTGCGCTGCGCGATCTCGCGGATCACCTGCGGCCCAAGTGCCGAGCCGAGATCGTTGGCGTTGATCGACTGGTTCTGCCCGGTGCCGACCCAGGAGTCGGCGACATTGCCGTGGCCGGCGTTCTTGAGCTTGTCGAGCAGGCCGCCCAGTCCGCCGAGCAGACCGCCATCACTGGCGGCTGGGTCGGCCGGCACTGGCGTTTGAGGCTGATCCGGCTGTTCGGCACTTCTGCCGCTCAGCATTTTTCCGACCAGCAACGCGCCGAGCGCGATCATCAGCGGTTTGGTGATGTTGCCGCCGGGAACGGCGTTGTCAAAAAGTCCCATAGTGGATCCTCCATCTCGACCAAGCCCGGCCCATCTCCAACAATGGCGCATCCGGGCGGAATTTCAAGCTGGCTTGAGCTTTTGACAATCATATGAAAATGTCGCGATGGCAGGGGATGGAGAGGAAAAAATGGGTATCATCAGCTGGATCATTCTCGGCGCCATCGCCGGCTTCCTCGGCAGCAAGATCGTCAACAAGACCGGCCAAGGCCTTATCATGGATGTCGTCCTCGGCATTGTCGGCGCCATCGTCGGCGGCGTGATCTGCAGCCAGCTCTTTGGCGTGGGTGTCACCGGTCTCAACATCTCCAGCCTGATCGTCGCGGTGGTTGGCGCGGTGGTTGTGCTCTGGGCCTATCACCAGTTCAGCGCACGGCGGACGCTCTAAGCGCCAGCTGGATGATCTGAAGTTTGGAATTTCTGCCGAGGCAAGACCAGCGTCGGCTTGCCTATGGCATCAACACTGCATCGGCCGCGGCGAAGAAAATCAGCGTTCCGGCGATGAACACCGCCCGGCCGATCAGCGACTTGCGGATAGCGGCCTTGTGCTCGGCGTCGGACAGGCGCTCGGCTGCCGATGCTAGGCGACGACAGTCAGCCGGCGCTTGCGCTGGTCCAGCGAGACGATGGTCAGGCCGCTGGCCACCACCAGCAGGATGCCGCAGACCGCCAGCGCGTTGGGGAACTGGCCGAACACCAGCAGGCCCGAAATGACGGCCCAGACGGTGAAGCAGTAATAGAACGGCGCCACCGCGCTGGTCGGCCCGACGCGATAGGCCATGAAGATGAAGAAATGGCCGAAGATCAGGAAAAGACCGGCGCCGGCCAGAAGCAGCAAATGGCGAGCTTCTGGCATGATCCAGCGCTCGGACGCCAGATGCGCGGCACCGGCGCCGATCAGCACCACCACCACGGCGGAAATCGCCACGATCATCCCCGGCACCTCCGCCGGCACATGCCTGCCGGCGAGGTCGCGCGCGGCTGCCAGTGCGGCGTTGCCGAGCGCCAGCAGCGCATAGACCGAAATGCCTTGCATGGTCGGCTGCGCCACCATCAACGCGCCGATGAAGCCGAGCCCGATCAGCGCCATGCGCTGGCCGCCGATGCGCTCGCCAAACAGGATCGACGAGCCGACCAGCATCAAGAGCGGCGTGATTTGTCCCAGTGCCGTGGAATCCGCGATCTGCATGTTGGCGAGCGCCACGACGTAGCAAAGGATCGCCGCCAGCTCGAGCAGGTTCCTGCGCAGCACATGGCCGTCGAAGATCAACGGGATCTGTTTGCCGTAGCCCAGCACGAACAACAGCGGGAAGCCCCAGAGCGTCGCGGCGGCACCACGCAGGAACAGCACCTCATAGGACGGCAACCCCGCGGTCGCGAGTTTCATCATCGTATCGTTGACCAGGTACGACCCGGTCGAGATGATCATGAACAGCGGGCCGCGGATTGAGGCAGGGATGAATTGCATGGGGTCAGGAGATCAGACCTCGGAGGGCGCCGCAATGGGCCATCAACTGGCCGTGATCGAGACAGGAATTGGCCGGCAAGAACATGGCATGCAGGCCTCGATCGATCGGCATGTCACCCATTCCATTTCCCGCATCGCCTTCCTATATCGGCGTCATATCCCCGCAATCGGATCCCAGGTTCGGACTGAGTGAGACGGCACCCGGCCAAAAGACGCTTGTGTTTTTTGGCCTTTGTCGCTAATCGCCCCGCATTCGACTGAACTGAAGGTCAAGGCCGTCCAAGGAAAGAGACTATGGCAAAAGGTAAATTCGAGCGCACTAAGCCTCATGTGAACATCGGCACGATTGGTCACGTTGACCATGGCAAGACGTCGCTGACGGCGGCGATCACGAAGTATTTTGGCGAGTACAAGCGCTACGACCAGATCGATGCGGCGCCGGAAGAGAAGGCGCGCGGCATCACCATCTCGACGGCTCACGTTGAATACGAGACGGCCAACCGCCACTACGCCCACGTCGACTGCCCCGGCCACGCCGACTATGTGAAGAACATGATCACCGGCGCCGCGCAGATGGACGGCGCGATCCTGGTCGTGTCGGCCGCCGACGGCCCGATGCCGCAGACCCGCGAGCACATCC
This sequence comes from Mesorhizobium sp. WSM4308, assembly GCF_002294905.1. Classification (NCBI taxonomy): domain Bacteria; kingdom Pseudomonadati; phylum Pseudomonadota; class Alphaproteobacteria; order Hyphomicrobiales; family Phyllobacteriaceae; genus Mesorhizobium; species Mesorhizobium sp. WSM4308. Next base: position 360,799 of record NZ_NSFW01000005.1, read on the forward strand.
TGCTTGCCCGTCAGGTCGGCGTGCCGTCGATCGTGGTGTTCCTGAACAAGGTCGACCAGGTCGACGACGCCGAGCTTTTGGAACTGGTCGAGCTCGAGGTTCGCGAGCTTCTGTCGAAGAACGAATTCCCCGGCGACGACATTCCGATCGTCAAGGGTTCGGCGCTGGCCGCGCTGGAGGATTCGAACAAGACGATCGGCGAGGACGCGATCCGCGAGCTGATGGCTCAGGTCGACGCCTACATCCCGACCCCGGTTCGTCCACTCGACAAGCCGTTCCTGATGCCGATCGAAGACGTGTTCTCGATCTCGGGCCGTGGCACGGTCGTGACCGGCCGCGTCGAGCGCGGCGTGGTCAAGGTCGGCGAGGAGCTGGAGATCATCGGCATCCGTCCGACGACCAAGACGACCTGCACGGGCGTGGAAATGTTCCGCAAGCTGCTCGATCAGGGCCAGGCTGGCGACAACATCGGCGCGCTGCTGCGCGGCGTTGATCGTGAAGGCGTCGAGCGCGGCCAGGTTCTGGCCAAGCCCGGCACGGTGAAGCCGCACAAGAAGTTCGTGGCCGAAGCCTACATCCTGACCAAGGACGAAGGTGGCCGTCACACGCCGTTCTTCACCAACTACCGTCCGCAGTTCTACTTCCGCACGACGGACGTGACCGGCATCGTGTCGCTGCCGGCCGGCACCGAGATGGTGATGCCTGGCGACAACATCACGGTCGATGTCGAGCTGATCGTGCCGATCGCCATGGAAGAGAAGCTGCGCTTCGCCATCCGTGAAGGCGGCCGCACCGTCGGTGCCGGCATCGTCGTCACCATCAAGGAATAATCGAAACCGGCATCGGCCGGATCGACAAGGAAAGGGCGGTCTTCGGGCCGCCCTTTTTCGTTAACGTCGCTGCGTGACATCGGAACCGCGCCTGCCCTGTTGCAAGCGCCATCACGGCAACTAGTATAGGTTGCATTGCGGGAGCTTTGCGAAAGAGTGGTTCCAGGGCGCTGTTTCGGCGAGAAGGGGTGGCAGTTGCGGGCACTGGTCCGTCTCATGCTGTTGGTCCCTGCGGTCCTGCCGGCCCAGGCCCAGGAGCAGTCTCTGGACATCCCGCCGATGCGCTTCGCCGTCGTGCGCAGCAATGCGCCGGGCTGCGAGCCCAATTGTCCGGAATGGATATCGGCTGAAGGCACGATCGCGGCGGGCACGCCGTCACTCTTCAAACGCACGCTCAAGACGTTGAAGGGACGGCAACTGCCCGTCGTCGTCAGCTCGCCCGGCGGCAATGTCGATGCCGCGCTCGCACTTGGCAGGATGATCCGCAAGGCCAAGCTCGATATCGCCGTCGGCGTGACGGTGTTTTCCGGCTGCCAGCCGGAGGCGAAGAATTGCAGCGACAACAAGGGCAAGGGTGCCGACTATTTCGGCATGGCCTTTGACGACGGGGCCATGTGCAATTCGGCCTGTCCGCTGATGTTTTCCGGCGGTGTCCGCCGCGTAGTCGGAGATTTTGCCTATCTCGGCGTCCACCAGATCACCACCACCTACAAGCGCGAGAAGCTGCTCTACCGGACCACCTACCGGATCGTGAACGGCAAGAGGAAGGTCATCAACACCAAGGTGGTCAGCCGGAAAAGTGCCGGCAGCTACAAGACCTACGAGATGAGCAAGGCGGTCGAGAAGACGCTATCGGCCTATCTCAGGGAAATGGGGATAGGCGACGGCGTGCTGGAAATGATGAAGGCCACGCCGGCCAGCGACATCCGCCAGATCGCGCTCGACGACATGCTGACGATGAATTTGGTGACCAGCCGGGACGCGGCGGATCTGTTGACCTCCGCGAGCCTGTGCGCACTGCAGCAGCCGGCCGCGAACTGCCGGGAGATACCGAGCCCTGCAAACGATGCGACGCCATCGGCCGCTGCGACGGGCAAGCCCCGGGATGTCGCACCGGTTGGAATGGAAATCGCGAAGGCTGGCGCGGACATGCGCTTTGTCGTGGTTCGCGGCAGCAATCCGCTGTGTAATCCCGACTGTCCGGAATGGATCTCGGCGGAAGGCGTGATTACGAGCCAGACACCGCAGAAGCTGCGCCAATTGCTCGCCACGCTTGGCGAGCGGCGCCTGCCTGTCGTGATCAGCTCACGGGGAGGTGACCTGTCCGGCGCCCTTGCGGCGGGCCGGCTTATCCACGAAAGGAAGCTCGACGTCGCCGTCGGCCGGACCGATTTCGTCGATTGCGACCCGCGGGCATGGAATTGCCTGGCCAAGGAGGGCGCCTATGCCGGTTTGAGCATCGATGCGGGCGTCGAATGCGATACGGCCTGCGCGCTGATGCTTGCCGGTGGCGCGAGAAGGCTTGTCGGTCCCGAGGCGCGGCTCAGCCTATACCCGATGGGACAGAAGCAGATGGTCAAAGCGTATCTCGAGGAGATGGCGATCGGTCCCGCTCTGTTCAAAGCGATCGCGGAGCGCTCGGCCGAGCGCCGGCTTGAACCGGACATCATGCTGAGGGCGGGACTGATAACGGGGCCGCAATCGGTCGACGCACTGACCGGCGCCACGATTTGCAAAGCTGTTCCCAGGCCCGACAATTGCCGCGGCCCGCCGCCCGCCAATGCGGCGGCCGACGCGCCCGCAAAGCTGTAGCGCGCGGCTTCGGAAGCTGGCCATCGAGGCAGGTTGAGCTGTTTTCGATCTTTCCGCTATCGTCGCCGCCGGTGGCGCCGGGGCTGGCGGAGGATCGATGATGAGCCGGGATGTTCCGACACTCTACGAATGGGCCGGTGGCAGCGATGCCCTGAACCGGCTGACGCAGACCTTCTATGACAAGGTGGCAAAGGACCCTGTTGTCGGGCCGGTATTCAAGTCGATGTCGCCGGACCATCCCGCCCATGTCGCGGCCTTCATCGGCGAGGTCTTTGGCGGACCGAAGACCTATAGCGAGAAATTCGGCGGCCACCGCGAGATGGTCATGCATCATCTGGGCAAGCATCTGACGGAAGAACAGCGCCGCCGCTGGATCAACCTGCTCGCCGACGCAGCCGACGAGGTCGGCTTGCCGGACGATCCCGAATTCCGTTCGGCCTTCATGGGCTATATCGAATGGGGATCGCGATTGGCCAAGATGAACTCCAATCTCGGCGAGACCTGCGATCCGGAAACCGAGCCGATGCCTGCCTGGGGCTGGGGCGTGCCTGGCGGGCCGTACACGCCGCCGGAAACAAAGTAGCTTCCATCCGCCTCGGAGTGCGGGCTGATGTCGGACCATTTCAAGACCGGGCGCTGGCGCGAGTGGGACGGCCCCGGTATCGAGCATCGTGAACTGCGTGAGCGCGCAGGGGAGGTTCTTGCCGACTCCGTCGTCATGTGCTCCGGCCAAAGGAGGGCAGACGATATCTCTACGAATCGCGCGTCAGTGACTTCAGGCGCGAACTCGAGATCGACCGCGACGGGCTGGTCGTCACCTATCCCGATTTCTGGCAAAGGGGATGAAGGCGCGTTTGCGTGCAAACCACTCTTTACAGACAGCGCGGAAGCTTTTAGGAAGCCCCTGCTGCGCCGAAGCGCGCACGATACGGGCATAGCTCAGTTGGTAGAGCGGCGGTCTCCAAAACCGCAGGTCGTAGGTTCGAGCCCTGCTGCCCGTGCCATTTCAAAAATGGCCGTCAGAAACGATATTTCCGCGGACCGCCCTTTGAAAATCGGCGACACGCTTGCCATATTAGGCCGATTGGGGCATAAGGACGCCATAGCCGGGACGGAACGACTGGATGGTTCCGAGGCGGCGTTTGGTCATAAAGCGGACACTTGCCACTTGCGTGGATCAAGAATCGGTTTTATGTAGACAGAACAGACACGCGACGCGTGGAGCTGGGAAGCCGGCTTTACGCGTCTGATTTGCATGGGCGAAATGATTGCGCTGATTCGGCGCGAGACTGGGCCCAGGCGGCACGTCCCGGCCAGCGGGATCATCCAGGGGACCCGGCCAACGGGTCTTGAAGACAGAGCGGCATATGGCTTCGAAAACCACAAATCCTTTCGTCTTTCTCCAGCAGGTTCGCTCGGAGACCGCCAAGGTGACTTGGCCGTCGCGGCGCGAAACGATGATCTCGACGGTGATGGTTCTGGCCTTCGCTGTGATTGCGATGATCTTTTTCTTTAGCGCCGATCAGTTGATGGGCCTCGCGATCGAACAGATTCTGGGCATTGGACGCTAAGTCCGGCGACTACGGAGAAGTCTAAAAAAATGGCTGCGCGCTGGTACATCGTCCACGCTTATTCGAACTTTGAAAAGAAGGTCGCCGAGGACATCGAGAACAAGGCCAAGCAGAAGGGCCTGTCCGCCGATATCGAGCAGATCGTGGTGCCGACCGAGAAGGTGGTCGAGGTTCGTCGTGGCCGCAAGGTCGATGCCGAGCGCAAATTCTTCCCGGGCTATGTGCTCCTGAAGGCCAATTTGACCGATGCCGTGTTCTCGCTGGTGAAGAACACGCCGAAGGTCACCGGCTTTCTCGGCGACTCCAAGCCGGTGCCGATCACCGAGGCGGAAGCGCAGCGCATCCTGAACCAGGTACAGGAAGGCGTCGAGCGGCCGAAGCCCTCGGTCACTTTCGAGATCGGCGAGGCGATCCGCGTGTCGGACGGTCCTTTCGCGTCGTTCAACGGCTTCGTCCAGGAAGTGGACGAGGAGCGGGCGCGGCTCAAGGTGGAAGTTTCGATCTTCGGGCGCGCCGTGCCTGTCGATCTGGAATTCGGACAGGTCGAAAAGGGCTGATCCGAAATCCCTGATGCCGGTCTGGCGATCAGGGGAGGCGGTGCGGAAACGCATGGCCTGAGAACGGTGGGAGGCGAATGTGGCTTTAGCCGGCCGCGTGAACCGCACCACCAGACTGCAACCGCCGGTGTTTTCCCTGATGGGGCCGGCATAGACAAAGGCAGGAAAAGAGATGGCTAAGAAAATTGCAGGCCAGCTCAAGCTTCAGGTCTCCGCGGGTTCGGCCACGCCGTCGCCCCCGATCGGCCCGGCGCTTGGTCAGCGCGGCATCAACATCATGGAGTTCTGCAAGGCGTTCAACGCGCAGACCCAGGAAATGGAAAAGGGATCGCCGGTTCCGGTCGTCATCACCTACTATCAGGACAAGTCGTTCACCTTCGTCATGAAGACGCCGCCGGTGAGCTACTTCCTGAAGAAGGCCGCGAACCTGAAGTCGGGCTCGAAGGAGCCGGGCAAGGTCAAGGCTGGCACCGTTTCGCGCGACAAGGTGCGCGAAATCGCGACCGCCAAGATGAAGGATCTGAACGCAAACGACGTCGAGGCGGCCATGCGCATGGTCGAGGGCTCCGCCCGCTCGATGGGTCTGGAAGTGGTGGGCTGAGATCATGGCAAAGATTGCAAAGCGTGTATCGAAGACCCGCGAAGGCATCGATCCCAACAAGGCTTATGCCCTGGGTGAAGCGCTGAAGCTGCTCAAGGACCGTTCCTCGGTCAAGTTCGACGAGACCGTCGAAGTCGCCATGAACCTCGGCGTCGACCCGCGCCATGCCGACCAGATGGTCCGCGGCGTGGTCAACCTGCCGAACGGCACCGGCCGCTCGGTTCGCGTCGCCGTGTTCGCCCGTGGCGACAAGGCCGAGGAAGCCAAGGCCGCCGGCGCCGACATCGTCGGCGCGGAAGACCTGGTCGACATCGTCCAGAAGGGCACGATCGATTTCGATCGCTGCATCGCCACGCCGGACATGATGCCGCTGGTCGGCCGTCTCGGTAAGGTGCTCGGCCCGCGCGGCATGATGCCGAACCCGAAGGTCGGCACCGTCACCACCGACGTCGCCGCCGCCGTCAAGGCATCGAAGGGCGGCGCGGTCGAGTTCCGCGTCGAGAAGGCCGGCATCGTTCATGCCGGCGTCGGCAAGGTCTCGTTCGACGTCAAGGCGCTGGAAGAGAACATCCGCGCCTTCGCCGATGCGGTGACCAAGGCAAAGCCGGCTGGCGCCAAGGGCAACTACGTCAAGAAGGTGTCGGTCACCTCGACGATGGGCCCGGGCCTCAAGCTCGACGTCTCGACGCTCGCTGCGTCCTGATTAAGACCATTTGGATCGGCCGCCGGAAGGCCGATCCGTGACTGAATTCCGGGCCTTGGATTAATCCTGGGCCCGGTGCCGGAAGTCGAAAGGCTTCCGGACATCCTGTCCGAGATTGCAGGCGGCCCAAAAGCCTTAATTCATGTGGGCCTGCATGAGACGGGTGAAGACCCGACAACGGAGCGAATGCTCCAATGAAAGGTTCGAACCGTGTTTGCCTTTTGTCTGCGCATCGCCGGCCTTGCCGTCGGTGTGGCGAAAGGGGGCAGGATCCTCGAGCGTCGTTCGGGAGATCCGTTACTGGATGGCCCGGCCGGCAAAAGGCAACCCGACGCCTGTCCTCGAAATGAGATGTTCTCATTGACGGGATTGGGGTCAACTGGAGATAGGCAGTGGACAGAGCGGAAAAACGCGAACTCGTCACGGGCCTGAACGAAGCGTTCGGAAACGCAGGTTCAGTCGTCGTGGCCCACTATGCCGGTATCACCGTCGCGCAAATGAACGACCTTCGGTCGAAAATGCGCGCCGCCGGTGGCACCGTTAAAGTCGCGAAGAACCGTCTCGCCAAAATCGCTCTTCAGGGCACGGACTCCGCATCGATCATCGACCTGTTCAAGGGACAGACGCTGATTGCTTATTCGGAGGATCCGATTGCGGCGCCGAAGGTCGCGTCCGATTTCGCCAAGGGAAATGACAAGCTCGTCATTCTCGGCGGCGCAATGGGCACCACCTCGCTCAATGCCGACGGTGTGAAGGCACTCGCCACACTTCCGTCGCTCGATGAGCTGCGCGCCAGGCTGGTTGGCATGATCGCCACGCCGGCAACCCGGATCGCCCAGATCGTCAATGCGCCAGCGGCCTCGGTCGCGCGCGTCATCGGCGCTTACGCCCGGAAGGACGAGGCGGCATGAGGCCGTTCCTCGCTATCAAAAACACACGTTCGAACCTAACGAAGGAATACAACAATGGCTGATCTCGCAAAGATCGTAGACGACCTTTCGAAGCTGACCGTCCTCGAGGCGGCCGAGCTGTCGAAGCTTCTGGAAGAAAAGTGGGGCGTTTCGGCTGCTGCTCCGGTGGCGGTTGCCGCTGCGGGCGGCGCTGCCGCTGCTGCTGCTCCGGCCGAGGAAAAGACGGAATTCGACGTCGTCCTCACCGACGCTGGCGCTCAGAAGATCAACGTCATCAAGGAAGTCCGCGCCATCACCGGTCTTGGCCTCAAGGAAGCCAAGGACCTGGTCGAGGCGGCTCCGAAGCCGGTCAAGGAAGGCGTTTCCAAGGCCGACGCTGACAAGTTCAAGGCCCAGCTGGAAGCAGCCGGCGCCAAGGTCGACCTGAAGTAAGCGTAAAAGCGGCGGGCGGCCTCGCGCCGTCCGCCACTCCCTTCGCCTGGAGGGAGGACGCGTAGCGCGAGATGTACGAGAACCTCTTTCCTGAGGGCCGCGAACCGGCCTTCAGGAAACGGGTTTTCTCCCGTTTTAGCCGTCCGCCGAAAGGCGGACGGAGAACAGACAGAGAGCCGCCGCCCAGGCGGTTCGGTATGCAAGGCGGACCGCGGCGAGGTTCGTCCCGAGTTTAGAGCTAAGGAGCGACGATGGCCCAGACCCAGACTTTCAATGGCCGCAGACGCGTACGCAAGTTCTTCGGAAAGATTCCGGAAGTTGCGGAGATGCCGAACCTGATCGAGGTTCAGAAGGCATCCTATGACCAGTTCCTGATGGTGGACGAGCCCAAGGGCGGCCGTCCGGACGAGGGACTGCAGGCTGTTTTCAAGTCGGTCTTCCCGATCTCCGATTTTTCCGGCTCCTCGATGCTGGAGTTCGTGAAGTACGAGTTCGAAGGACCGAAATTCGACGTTGACGAATGCCGTCAGCGCGACCTGACCTATGCCGCGCCGCTGAAGGTGACGCTGCGCCTCATCGTGTTCGATATCGACGAGGATACCGGCGCCAAGTCGATCAAGGACATCAAGGAGCAGGACGTCTACATGGGCGACATGCCGCTCATGACCTTGAACGGCACCTTCATCGTCAACGGCACCGAGCGCGTCATCGTCTCGCAGATGCACCGTTCGCCGGGCGTCTTCTTCGACCACGACAAGGGCAAGTCGCACTCGTCGGGCAAGCTTCTGTTTGCCGCGCGCGTCATTCCCTATCGCGGCTCGTGGCTCGACATCGAGTTCGATTCCAAGGACGTCGTGCACGCCCGCATCGACCGCCGCCGCAAGATTCCGGTGACGTCGCTGTTGATGGCGCTCGGCATGGATGGCGAAGAGATCCTGTCGACCTTCTACAACAAGATCAGCTATGTGCGCGCCGGCGACCACTGGCGCATTCCGTTCAACGTCGAGCGTTTCCGCGGCCTCAAGGCCGTCGGCGATCTGGTCGACGCCGATACGGGCGAGATCGTTGTCGAGGCCGGCAAGAAGATCACCGCCCGCCAGGCGCGCCAGCTCGGCGAAAAGGGCCTGAAGGCGATCAAGGCGACCGACGAGGATCTGCTCGGCAACTACCTGGCCGAGGACATCGTCAATTACGCCACCGGCGAGATCTTCCTCGAAGCCGGCGACGAGATCGATGAAAAGACGCTCAAGGTGCTGCTTGGCACCGGCGAGCAGGAGATCAAGGTTCTCGACATCGACCACGTCAATGTCGGCGCCTATATCCGCAACACGCTCAACGTCGACAAGAACGAGAGCCGCCAGGACGCGCTGTTCGACATCTATCGTGTCATGCGCCCGGGCGAGCCGCCGACGCTCGAGACCGCCGAAGCCATGTTCAACTCGCTGTTCTTCGATAGCGAGCGCTACGATTTGTCGGCTGTCGGCCGCGTCAAGATGAACATGCGCCTCGAACTCAAGGCCGAGGACACCGTGCGCGTGCTGCGCAAGGAGGACATCCTGGCCGTGGTCAAGACGCTGGTCGAACTGCGCGACGGCAAGGGCGAGATCGACGACATCGACAATCTCGGCAACCGCCGCGTGCGTTCCGTTGGCGAGTTGATGGAGAACCAGTACCGCGTCGGCCTGCTGCGCATGGAGCGCGCGATCAAGGAGCGTATGTCCTCGATCGAGATCGACACGGTGATGCCGCAGGATCTGATCAACGCCAAGCCGGCGGCCGCCGCCGTGCGCGAGTTCTTCGGTTCCTCGCAGCTGTCGCAGTTCATGGACCAGACCAACCCGCTGTCGGAGATCACCCACAAGCGTCGTCTTTCGGCGCTTGGACCGGGCGGTCTGACCCGCGAGCGCGCCGGCTTCGAAGTGCGCGACGTGCACCCGACGCATTACGGCCGTATCTGCCCGATCGAGACGCCGGAAGGCCCGAATATCGGTCTGATCAACTCGCTGGCCACTTTCGCGCGCGTCAACAAGTACGGCTTCATCGAAAGCCCGTACCGCAAGATCGTCGACGGCAAGCTCACCAATGACGTCGTCTATCTCTCGGCGATGGAAGAAGCCAAGCACCATGTCGCGCAGGCCAACGCCGAGCTCGACAAGAATGGCGGCTTCGTCGACGAGTTCGTCATTTGCCGCAGCGCCGGCGAAGTGATGATGGCGCCGCGCGAAAACGTCGACCTGATGGACGTGTCGCCAAAGCAGATGGTGTCGGTGGCCGCGGCCCTGATTCCGTTCCTGGAAAACGACGACGCCAATCGCGCTCTGATGGGCTCGAACATGCAGCGTCAGGCCGTGCCGCTGGTGCGCGCCGAGGCGCCGTTCGTCGGCACCGGCATGGAGCCGGTCGTTGCACGTGACTCAGGCGCCGCCATCGGTGCCCGCCGCGGCGGCATTGTCGACCAGGTGGACGCGACGCGTATCGTCATCCGCGCAACGGAAGATCTCGATCCGGGCAAGTCCGGCGTCGACATCTACCGGCTGATGAAGTTCCAGCGTTCGAACCAGAACACCTGCATCAACCAGCGTCCGCTGGTGCGCATGGGTGACCGGGTCAACAAGGGCGACATCATCGCCGACGGTCCGTCGACCGAGCTCGGTGATCTGGCGCTCGGCCGCAACGTGCTGGTCGCGTTCATGCCGTGGAACGGCTACAACTACGAGGACTCTATCCTGCTCTCCGAGCGCATCGTCGCCGACGACGTCTTCACCTCGATCCACATCGAGGAGTTCGAGGTCATGGCGCGCGATACCAAGCTTGGTCCGGAGGAAATCACGCGTGACATTCCCAACGTTTCGGAAGAAGCGCTGAAGAACCTCGACGAAGCTGGCATCGTCTATATCGGCGCGGAAGTGCAGCCGGGCGACATCCTCGTCGGCAAGATCACGCCGAAGGGCGAAAGCCCGATGACGCCCGAAGAGAAGCTTCTGCGCGCCATCTTCGGCGAAAAGGCTTCCGACGTGCGCGACACTTCGATGCGCATGCCTCCGGGCACTTTCGGCACCGTCGTCGAGGTGCGCGTGTTCAATCGCCACGGTGTGGAGAAGGACGAGCGCGCCATGGCAATCGAGCGCGAGGAGATCGAACGCCTCGCCAAGGACCGTGACGACGAGCAGGCCATCCTGGACCGCAACGTCTACGCGCGTCTTTCCGACGTGCTCGTCGGCAAGGAAGCGATCGCTGGACCGAAGGGCTTCAAGAAGGGCTCGACGCTGTCGAAGGATACGCTCGACGAGTATCCGCGTTCGCAGTGGTGGCAGTTTGCCGTGGAGAACGAAAAGCTCCAGAGCGAACTGGAAGCCCTGCGTGGCCAGTACGATGACTCCAAGAAGGCGCTCGAGCAGCGCTTCATGGATAAGGTCGAGAAGGTCCAGCGCGGCGACGAAATGCCTCCGGGCGTCATGAAGATGGTTAAGGTCTTCGTCGCGGTGAAGCGCAAGATGCAGCCGGGCGACAAGATGGCCGGCCGTCACGGCAACAAGGGTGTCGTGTCGCGCATCGTTCCGGTCGAGGACATGCCTTTCCTCGAGGACGGCACGCATGCCGATATCGTGCTCAACCCGCTGGGTGTGCCGAGCCGCATGAATGTCGGCCAGATCCTGGAAACGCATCTGGGCTGGGCCTGCGCGGGCATGGGCAGGAAGATCGGCGAACTGATCGACACGTACAAGGCGGCCGGCGACATCAAGCCGCTGCGCAAGACGCTCGAGAGCTTCATGCCGGCCAATGACCGCAACGAGCCGATCCGCGAGTATGACGACGAGAGCATTGTTCGCCTCAGCGAGCAGATGCGCCGCGGCGTCTCGATCGCGACCCCGGTGTTCGACGGTGCGCACGAGGCTGACATCAACATCATGCTGGAGCAGGCGGGCCTGCACACCAGCGGTCAGTCGCAGCTCTATGACGGACGCACGGGCGAGCCGTTCGATCGCAAGGTGACGATGGGCTATATCTACATGCTCAAGCTTCACCACCTGGTGGACGACAAGATCCACGCGCGTTCGATCGGTCCGTACTCGCTCGTCACCCAGCAGCCGCTGGGCGGCAAGGCGCAGTTCGGTGGCCAGCGCTTCGGTGAAATGGAGGTCTGGGCGCTGGAAGCCTATGGCGCCGCCTACACGCTGCAGGAAATGCTGACGGTGAAGTCGGACGACGTCGCCGGCCGCACCAAGGTCTACGAGGCGATCGTGCGCGGCGACGACACGTTCGAGGCCGGCATTCCGGAGAGCTTCAACGTGCTCGTCAAGGAAATGCGGTCTCTCGGCCTCAATGTCGAGCTGGAGAACACCAAGCTCGACGACGCCCCGGTTCGGCTGCCCGACGCGGCTGAGTAAAGGCTAGAGCGCGCCGCACGAAGTTGCGGCGCGCCAAGGAATTCGACGGCCGGTGGCCGACAAAGACGGCGGGCGTTTGGCCCGCGACTAGATGCAAGGGGTTTTCGAGGACCCCGAAAAGGAGAACGGCATGAACCAAGAGGTCATGAATCTCTTCAATCCGCAGGCGCCTGCGCAGGTGTTCGATTCCATCCGGATCTCACTGGCCAGCCCTGAGAAGATTCTGTCCTGGTCGTTCGGCGAGATCAAGAAGCCGGAGACCATCAACTACCGCACCTTCAAGCCGGAGCGTGACGGTCTGTTCTGCGCGCGCATTTTTGGCCCGATCAAGGACTATGAGTGCCTGTGCGGCAAGTACAAGCGCATGAAGTACAAGGGCGTCATCTGCGAGAAGTGCGGCGTCGAAGTCACGCTGTCGCGCGTCCGCCGCGAGCGCATGGGCCATATCGAGCTCGCCGCTCCCGTCGCCCATATCTGGTTCTTGAAGTCGCTGCCCTCGCGCATCGGCACGCTGCTCGACATGACCCTGAAGGACATCGAGCGCGTCCTTTACTTCGAGAACTACATCGTCACCGAACCCGGCCTCACCGCGCTGAAGGAGCACCAGCTGCTCAGCGAGGAAGAGTACATGATCGCCGTCGACGAGTATGGCGAGGATTCGTTCACCGCCATGATCGGCGCCGAGGCCATTCATGACCTTCTGGCCGGCATGGATCTGGAGAAGATCGCCGGCGACCTGCGTTCGGAACTGGCTTCGACCACCTCCGAGCTGAAGCAGAAGAAGTATCTGAAGCGGCTCAAGGTCGTCGAGAACTTCATGGAATCCGGCAACCGTCCGGAATGGATGATCATGAAGGTGGTTCCGGTGATCCCGCCGGACCTGCGTCCGCTGGTTCCTCTGGACGGCGGCCGTTTCGCGACGTCCGACCTGAACGATCTCTATCGCCGCGTCATCAACCGCAACAACCGCCTGAAGCGGCTGATCGAGTTGCGTGCGCCCGGCATCATCGTGCGCAATGAAAAGCGCATGCTGCAGGAAGCTGTCGACGCACTGTTCGACAACGGCCGTCGCGGCCGCGTCATCACCGGCGCCAACAAGCGTCCGCTGAAGTCGCTTTCCGATATGCTCAAGGGCAAGCAGGGCCGGTTCCGGCAGAACCTGCTCGGCAAGCGCGTCGACTATTCCGGCCGCTCGGTCATCGTCACCGGTCCGGAGCTCAAGCTGCACCAGTGCGGCCTGCCGAAGAAGATGGCGCTCGAACTGTTCAAGCCCTTCATCTACGCCCGTCTCGACGCCAAGGGTTACTCCTCGACCGTCAAGCAGGCCAAGAAGCTGGTCGAGAAGGAGCGTCCGGAAGTCTGGGATATCCTCGACGAGGTCATCCGCGAGCATCCGGTGCTGCTGAACCGCGCGCCGACGCTGCACCGCCTCGGCATCCAGGCGTTCGAGCCGATCCTGATCGAAGGCAAGGCGATCCAGCTGCACCCGCTGGTCTGCACGGCCTTCAACGCCGACTTCGACGGCGACCAGATGGCGGTCCACGTGCCGCTGTCCCTGGAAGCGCAGCTTGAAGCCCGCGTGCTGATGATGTCGACCAACAACATCCTGCACCCGGCTTCCGGCGCGCCGATCATCGTGCCGTCGCAGGACATGGTTCTGGGTCTCTACTATCTCTCGATCGTCAACCAGAACGAGCCGGGCGAGGGCATGGTGTTTGCCGATATGGGCGAACTCCAGCACGCGCTCGAGACCAAGGCGGTGACCCTGCACGCCAAGATCAAGGGTCGCTTCCGCACGGTCGACGCCGAAGGCAAGGTCGTGTCGAAGATCCATGACACCACGCCTGGCCGCATGATCATCGGCGAGCTTCTGCCGAAAAACGTCAATGTGCCTTACGAGACCGCCAACCAGGAGATGACCAAGAAGAACATCTCCAAGATGATCGATACCGTCTACCGCCATTGCGGTCAGAAGGAGACGGTCATTTTCTGCGACCGTATCATGGCGCTCGGCTTCGCTCACGCCTGCCGTGCCGGCATTTCGTTCGGCAAGGACGACATGCTGATCCCGGACAGCAAGATCAAGCTGGTCTCCGACACCGAGGCTTTGGCCAAGGAATACGAGCAGCAGTACAATGACGGCCTGATCACGCAGGGCGAGAAGTACAACAAGGTCGTCGACGCCTGGGCCAAGTGCTCGGAAAAGGTCGCCGACGAGATGATGGCCCGCATCAAGGCGGTGGAGTTCGAAGACAACGGCCGTCAGAAGCCGATGAACTCGATCTACATGATGTCGCACTCCGGTGCGCGTGGCTCGCCCACCCAGATGCGCCAGCTCGCCGGCATGCGCGGCCTGATGGCCAAGCCGTCGGGTGAAATCATCGAGACGCCGATCATCTCGAACTTCAAGGAAGGCCTGACCGTGCTCGAGTACTTCAACTCGACCCACGGCGCCCGCAAGGGTCTGGCCGACACCGCCTTGAAGACGGCGAACTCGGGTTACCTCACCCGCCGCCTAGTCGACGTGGCGCAGGACTGCATCGTCAACTCCGTGGATTGCGGCACCGACAAGGGCCTCACCATGCAGCCGATCGTCGATGCCGGCCAGGTCGTCGCTTCGGTCGGCCAGCGCGTGCTGGGCCGCACCGCGCTCGACGACATCAACCATCCGGTGACCGGCGACCTTCTGGTCAAGGCCGGAACGCTGATGGACGAGCGCGACGTGGAGCAGATCGAAAAGGCCGGCGTCCAGTCGGTCCGCATCCGCTCGGCACTGACCTGCGAGGTCAGGGTCGGTGTGTGCGCGGTCTGCTACGGACGCGATCTGGCGCGCGGCACCCCGGTCAACCAGGGTGAAGCCGTCGGCGTCATCGCGGCGCAGTCGATCGGCGAGCCGGGCACCCAGCTCACCATGCGCACCTTCCACATGGGCGGTACCGCGCAGGTGGTGGATAGCTCGTTCCTTGAAGCCTCCTATGAGGGCAAGGTCGAAATCCGCAACCGCAACGTGGTGCGCAACTCCGACGGCCAGCAGATGGTCATGGGCCGCAACATGGCGGTGCTGATCCTCGACGAAGCCGGCAAGGAGCGCGCCACGCACCGTGTCACCTATGGTTCGCGTATCTTCGTGGACGATGGCGACAAGGTGAAGCGCGGCCAGCGTATTGCCGAGTGGGATCCCTACACCCGCCCGATCCTCACCGAAATCGAGGGCAAGGTGGCGTTCGAGGATCTGGTCGACGGCATCTCCGTCCAGGAAACGGCCGACGAGTCGACAGGCATCACCAAGCGTGAGGTCATCGACTGGCGTTCGACGCCGCGCGGCAACGATCTGAAGCCGGCGATCGTCGTTCAGGACGGCAAGGGCAAGGTCGGCAAGCTGTCGAAGGGTGGCGATGCCCGCTTCCTGCTCTCGGTCGAGGCCATTCTCTCGGTCGAGCCGGGTGCGCAGGTTCGTCCCGGCGACGTGCTGGCGCGTATCCCGATGGAAAGCGCCAAGACCAAGGACATCACCGGCGGTCTGCCGCGTGTTGCCGAGCTGTTCGAGGCACGTCGTCCGAAGGATCACGCCATCATCGCCGAGATCGATGGCACGATCCGCTTCGGCCGCGACTACAAGAACAAGCGCCGCATCATCATCGAGCCGCATGACTCGACGCTCGAGCCGGTCGAATACCTGATCCCGAAGGGCAAGCCGTTCCATCTCCAGGACGGCGACGTCATCGAGAAGGGCGACTACATCCTCGACGGCAATCCGGCGCCGCACGACATCCTGGCGATCAAGGGCGTGGAAGCTCTTGCTTCCTACCTCGTCAACGAGATCCAGGAAGTCTACCGCCTGCAGGGCGTGTCGATCAACGACAAGCACATCGAGGTGATCGTTCGCCAGATGCTGCAGAAGGTCGAGATCACCACGCAGGGCGACTCGACCTATATCCCGGGCGACCACGTCGACGTGATCGAACTGGAAGAGGTCAACGAGCGGCTGATCGAGGACGGCAAGAAGCCGGCCGAAGGTCAGCCGGTGCTGCTCGGTATCACCAAGGCTTCGCTGCAGACGCCGTCCTTCATCTCGGCCGCCTCCTTCCAGGAGACGACCAGGGTGCTGACGGAAGCCGCGGTTGCCGGCAAGACCGACATGCTGCAGGGCTTGAAGGAAAACGTCATCGTCGGCCGGTTGATCCCGGCCGGTACGGGCGGCACGATGAGCCAGATCCGGCGCATCGCCACCTCGCGCGACGAACTCATCATCGACGAGCGCCGCAAGGCCTCCGGGGTGGAAGTGGCCGAGCCGATGCTGGCCGATATGACAACCGCCGCGCAGTAGGCGCGGCGGCAAAAATCTCAGGCAACAGAAGCCGTCGGGGCAACCCGGCGGCTTTTTCCTTTCAGCGAACGATCGAGGAAGGCAGATGAGCACGAAGACCTGGACGGCTGTCGACAACTACATCGTTTCCTCGCTCTTCGAGGCGGATCCCGTTCTCGATGCGGTTCTGGCGGCCAACCGCGACAATGGCCTGCCAGCGATCGACGTCTCGGCGGCGCAGGGCAAGCTGCTCTCGCTGCTGGTGCGCATCGGCAGTGCGAAAAACGTGCTCGAGATCGGTACGCTGGGCGGCTATTCCACCATCTGGATGGCTCGCGCCTTGCCCATGGACGGCAAGATCGTCACGCTTGAACTGGACCCGCATCACGCCAAGGTCGCGCGGTCGAATTTCGAGCGGGCAGGCGTGTCGGACCAAGTGGAACTGCGGGTCGGGCCGGCCCTTGAATCGCTGGCCGCGCTAAGTGCTGAAAATGCCGGGCCGTTCGATCTCATCTTCATCGATGCCGACAAGCCGAACAACCCGAACTATCTCTCCTGGGCCATGCGGCTTTCGCGGCCGAGAACGGTCATCGTCTGCGACAACGTCATCCGCGACGGCTATGTCGTGAACGAAGATGGCCGCGATGCCAATGTCGAAGGCGCACGCGCGGCCTTTTCATTCATCGGTGGCGACAAACGACTGGACGGCACAGCCATCCAGACCGTCGGCGCCAAGGGATATGACGGCTTTGCCATTGCGATTGTAAAATGAGGTTGCTGGCGGTGGTTTCTGGTTGACTGCCGCGAAGACGATCCAGCTATGAAGGTGCTTGGGGAATTGGCAATTGAACGAAGTCGCGCTCTGGGAATTGATCAACGAGAGCCGGAACCGCATGAGTTTAGCGCAGAGAAGGCTCTGGGATCTGATCAGAATCGATCCAGAACAGTGGATTCATCGTTCACCGACTGGAAATGTCAGCATTTGGGTCGTGGCTCTGATCGGTCGCGGCGTCATTTCCTACAACGACGCTGAGAACGGTTTCGACCGCTCAAGTTTCGTCCAATACGGCGAGATCGTCGAGCTCGGCTGGGGACAGGACGAACTTGAGGGGGCCGTTCAGCACGTGTTGAACGAACTGGAGCTCGGATATCGGACGGCGCCCGGCATCTCCCGGCCTCAGCCGGGAGAGTTTCCAGACGAAAAGCGATGATGCAGATGGGTCCGCCGTGCTGACAATTCATCTGCCGCAGGCTTAGTCGAAAAACGCCTCGACCACGTTGCGCTTGCCGAGCATGAAGGCATCGGCGACATGCTGGAGCGGCGCCAGGTCGACGTCCGAGGTGCCGGCGCGCAGGATCTCGGCAAAACGCTTGTAGAGCATCGGGTATTCCGCCTCAGGCTCCTCATGCACCACGCGGCCGTCGATGGCGAGCTTCGAGCCGCCGCCGGAAAGCACCATCTTGCCCGCATCTGTGTCGGCCAGGATGTCCCAGCTTTGCGGGCCGGTCTGCAGCCAGTCGAGATCCATCGTCACCGGCAATCCGTTCGAGGTGCGGAAGGTGACTTGCGCCGCGAGCGGGGCGGCGCGGTTTTCAGGAAAGTCGAGCACGGCCGAGGTGATGAACATTGCCGGCAGGATGTGGGTCGCGATCGACAGCGCATTGATGCCGGGATCGAAGACCCCGAAGCCGCCAGGCGCCCAGATCCAGTCCTGGTTCGGATGCCAGCGGCGCACATCTTCCTTCCAGACGATCGCCGCGGAGCGGAGCCGGGTCGATGCGAGAAAGCCGCGCGCCGCCTCCACCGCCGGCGCATAGCGCGAATGCCAGCTGGCGAACAGCGACACGCCTTGCCTCGCGGCCAGCACCTTCAGGTCCTCGACCTCGCTGACCGTGGCGCCCGGCGGCTTTTCCAGGAAGACGTGCTTCTTTGCCTCGAGCGCGGTGCGCGCGGCATCGTAGCGGAATTGCGGCGGCATACAGAGCGAGACAGCCTCGAGTTCCGCCACCGCGTCCAGCATCGCCTCGATGGTCGGAAAGTTCGGGATGCCGTCGACCTTGCCATGCCGGCTGGCGGCGGCGATGAGGCGATAGTTCTGGTCTTTCGCCAGCGCCGGCAGATGCTGGTCGCGAACGATCTTGCCGACGCCGACGATGCCTATGTTGATGGGCTGGGACACGGCCGCTCCGTCTGTTTGATGATGGTGAGCGTTTCTATCAGAACACTTGCCCCGGGCAAGCCGGAAGCCGAAAAGTCAGCCCCAGCTTTCCTCGAATTGCAGTGTCAGTTTTCCGCCCCCCAAAAAGGCTTCGATCGCAGGTTCGAAGGGCGAGGGGTCGAGGCCGTTGGCCGCCAGCCACTCATCAGAATAGTAGGTGTTGGCGTAACGGTCGCCGGAATCGCAGATCAGCGTCACCAGCGAACCGGTCTTACCGTGCTCGATCATGCGCGCCGCCTGAAAGCACATGGCGATGAAGTTGGTGCCAGTCGAACCGCCGACACGACGGCCGAGCCGGCGCGACAACACCCGCATTGCCGCCAGCGACACGGCATCCGGCACCTGCAACATGTGATCAATGACACCTAGGACGAAGGACGGCTCCATGCGCGGTCGGCCAATGCCTTCGATGCGCGACGGCTGCTCGCAGCGACATTCGCGATCATGCGTGGCAAAGCCCTCGAAGAAGGCCGAGCGTTCTACATCCGCCACCGACAGCCGCGTGGCGTGCCGCTTGTAGCGCAGGTATCGGCCGATCGTGGCGGTGGTGCCGCCCGTCCCGCCACTCATCACGATCCAGCTTGGGATGGGGTGCCGCTCCTCGCGCATCTGTCCGAAGATGGAATCAGCGATGTTGTTGTTGCCGCGCCAGTCGGTGGCACGTTCGGCATAGGTAAACTGGTCCATGAAATGGCCGCCGAGCCGTTCGCTGAGTTCGGACGACTCGGCATAGATGCGCCTGCCGTCATCGATGAAATGGCAGTTGCCCCCATAGTGCTCGATCGCGGCGATCTTTTCGCGCGACGTCGACCGAGGCATCACCGCATAGAAAGGCACGCCGATCATGCGCGCGAAATAGGCTTCCGACACAGCTGTCGAGCCTGATGAGGCTTCGACCACCGGGGTGTCTTCACGGACAAGGCCATTGCACAGCGCATAGAGAAACAGCGAACGCGCAAGTCTGTGCTTGAGGCTGCCGGTCGGATGGGTGGACTCATCCTTAAGATAGAAGTCGATTCCAATCAGCGCCGGCAGATCGAATTTCCAGAGGTGGGTATCGGCCGAACGGTGCTGGTCGGCCTCGATCGCGGCGACCGCCTGGTCGGCCCAGGCTCGGGATGCAGGTTCAATCGCCTTTGATCTGGCCATCATCGGTGCCCTGGTTTCAGATCGGTGCGTCGAAGGTGACGATCGACACTTCGCCTTCGAGCGCGCCCTGATAGGCCGACAGATGCGGCTCGTCGTCCGGCACGCCGTCCATATCGCCGATCTGGTCGAGCTCGGCCTCGGCGTAACCTTCCGCCGCAAGCGATTCGAGGGCGCGACGCACCGCCGAATCGTCGTCGGGCGCCACCAGCATGACGTGGACGCCTTCCGGCTTGCCGCCTTTGCGCTTCCACACCCGGCCGGTGATGATGGTGACCGGGCGTTCTTCATTGTCGTTCACGGGCTGATTCCTCCTGGCAAAGCGCGGGCGAGGGGATTTTGAGTGCTCAGGCGGCCTTTTCGCATGAAGCGGGGCCGCGCGACAGCCAAAAACCGGTTACTTTCTTCTCCGTCCTTGCAAAATGGCGAAAGAAAATTACCTGCGGTTTTCGCATGGCTGCCAAGCCCCGCCTTCGATGCAATATTTGCCGCGCCGGGGTTGACGGTTCGCGGGCTTACGAGTAGAAGCCGCCCAGTCAGAACCGATGTGAGGCTCTCCCTTCCGAAGCGACACGCTTTGGAGTTTGCCTCAAACAGGGTTCGTTTTACGAGCGAAAAGACATTTCCGGCGTGCACGAAGCGGCTTCCGCTTCCTCTGCGATTTGTTCGGGCAAGACCGCGAGGCGCGGTTTGTGGCCCGAATTTGCGTATGGAAATGACGCTTTGAGCGAGCCTTGACCGGCACGAGACACGGAATTGAGAGACAAGAGGGTTTAATGCCTACCGTCAACCAGCTGATCCGCAAGCCGCGCATTGCGCCGGTGAAGCGCAACAAGGTCCCGGCCATGCAGCAGAACCCGCAGAAGCGGGGCGTCTGCACGCGCGTCTACACGACGACGCCGAAGAAGCCGAACTCGGCGCTGCGCAAGGTGGCCAAGATCCGCCTGACCAATGGTTTTGAAGTGATCGGTTACATCCCCGGCGAAGGTCACAACCTTCAGGAACACTCCGTGGTCATGATCCGCGGCGGCCGCGTCAAGGATCTTCCGGGCGTCCGCTACCACATCATCCGCGGCGTGCTCGACACGCAGGGCGTAAAGAACCGCAAGCAGCGCCGTTCGAAGTACGGCGCCAAGCGTCCGAAGTAAGATTTTCCGGCCCTGGCGCTGCTTGAAAGCGTCGGGCTACGAGATTGAGAGACAAAAGCCATGTCGCGTCGTCACAGTGCAGAAAAGCGTGAGATCAACCCGGATCCGAAGTTCGGCGATCTGATCGTCACCAAGTTCATGAACGCCGTCATGTATGACGGCAAGAAGTCGGTCGCCGAGACCATCGTCTATGGCGCGCTCGACCAGGTCCAGTCGAAGACCAAGCAGGAGCCGGTCACCGTCTTCCATCAGGCGCTCGACAATGTTGCGCCGCATGTGGAAGTGCGTTCGCGTCGCGTCGGCGGCGCCACCTACCAGGTTCCGGTCGACGTGCGTCCCGAGCGCCGCCAGGCATTGGCCATCCGTTGGCTGATCGCGGCTGCCCGCAACCGCAACGAGACCACCATGATCGATCGCCTCTCCGGCGAGCTGATGGACGCGGCCAACAACCGCGGCACGGCCGTCAAGAAGCGCGAAGACACCCACAAGATGGCTGAAGCCAACCGCGCTTTCGCACACTACCGCTGGTAAAGCGCGAACAGGACTGAGAGGCAGCTACGATGGCCCGCGAATACAAAATCGAAGACTACCGCAATTTCGGTATCATGGCGCATATTGACGCCGGCAAGACGACGACCACCGAGCGCGTCCTCTATTACACGGGCAAGTCGCACAAGATCGGCGAAGTGCACGACGGCGCTGCCACCATGGACTGGATGGAGCAGGAGCAGGAACGCGGCATCACCATCACGTCCGCCGCCACCACGACCTTCTGGAAGGGCCGTGACGGCAAGATGCGCCGCTTCAACATCATCGACACTCCCGGACACGTCGACTTCACCATCGAAGTCGAACGTTCGCTGCGCGTGCTCGACGGCGCCATCGCGCTGCTCGATGCCAACGCCGGTGTCGAGCCGCAGACGGAAACCGTCTGGCGCCAGGCCGACAAGTACCGCGTGCCGCGCATGATCTTCTGCAACAAGATGGACAAGATCGGCGCCGACTTCTACCGCTCGGTCGAGATGATCGGCTCGCGCCTTGGTGCGCAGGCTGTCGTCATGCAGCTGCCGATCGGCGCCGAGACCGAATTCAAGGGCGTCGTCGACCTCGTCGAGATGAACGCGCTTGTCTGGCGTGACGAGACGCTGGGCGCTGCCTGGGACGTCGTCGAGATACCGGCCGACCTTCAGGCACGTGCGGTGGAATACCGCGAGAAGATGATCGAGGCCGCCGTCGAAATGGACGAGACGGCCCTCGAGAACTACCTCGAAGGCAAGATGCCGTCGAATGACGAGATCCGTTCGCTGATCCGCAAGGGCACGATCGCGGTCAAGTTCTTCCCGATGTTCTGTGGCTCGGCCTTCAAGAACAAGGGCGTGCAGCCGCTGCTCGACGCCGTCGTGGAATACCTGCCGTCGCCGGCCGACGTTCCCGCCATCAAGGGTGTCGATGCCAAGACCGACGCCGAAATCGAGCGTCATGCGGTCGATGACGAGCCGCTCTCGATGCTCGCCTTCAAGATCATGAACGACCCTTTCGTCGGTTCGCTGACCTTCGCCCGCATCTATTCGGGTAAGCTCACCAAGGGCATCTCGGTCGACAACACCGTCAAGGGCAAGAAGGAGCGCATCGGCCGCATGCTGCAGATGCATGCGAACTCGCGCGCCGACGTCGAAGAAGCCTTCGCCGGCGACATCGTCGCTCTGGCTGGCCTCAAGGACACGACCACCGGCGACACGCTGTGCGATCCGCTGCATCCGGTCATCCTCGAGCGCATGGAATTCCCCGATCCGGTCATCCAGATCGCCATCGAGCCGAAGACCAAGAACGACCAGGAAAAGATGGGCCTCGCTCTTCACCGCCTGGCTGCCGAGGATCCGTCCTTCCGCGTCAAGACCGACGAGGAAAGCGGCCAGACCATCATCTCTGGCATGGGCGAACTGCACCTCGACATCATCGTCGACCGCATGCGTCGCGAGTTCAAGGTCGAAGCCAATGTCGGCGCTCCGCAGGTGGCTTATCGCGAGACGATCACCCGCAAGCACGAGCAGGACTACACCCACAAGAAGCAGACCGGCGGTACCGGCCAGTTCGCCCGCGTCAAGGTTATCTTCGAGCCGAACACCGAGAGCGAAGAGTTCGTCTTCGAGTCCAAGATCGTCGGCGGCGCGGTGCCGAAGGAATACATTCCGGGTGTCGAGAAGGGCATCCAGAGCGTCATGGGCGCTGGTCCGTTCGCGGGCTTCCCGATGATCGGCGTCCGGGCGACGCTGATCGACGGCGCCTACCACGACGTCGACTCCTCGGTCCTGGCCTTCGAAATCGCGTCCCGCGCCTGCTTCCGTGAAGCCGCCCCCAAGCTTGGCGTGCAGCTGCTCGAGCCGATCATGAAGGTCGAAGTCGTGACGCCGGAAGACTATGTCGGCAGCGTCATCGGCGACCTGAACGGCCGTCGTGGCCAGATCCAGGGCCAGGAAGCACGCGGCGTGGCCGTCGTCATCAACGCGATGGTGCCGCTCGCCAACATGTTCAAGTACGTCGACAACCTGCGCTCGATGAGCCAGGGCCGCGCGGCCTACACGATGCAGTTCGACCACTACGAACCGGTCCCGACCGCGGTGGCCCAGGAAGTCCAGAAAAAATACGCGTAACTCGAAAGAGCCGTCGCGGTAACGCAATTCAAAGCCCGCATGGGCGAGCAGGAAATGGAGACATCACATGGCAAAAGGTAAATTCGAGCGCACTAAGCCTCATGTGAACATCGGCACGATTGGTCACGTTGACCATGGCAAGACGTCGCTGACGGCGGCGATCACGAAGTATTTTGGCGAGTACAAGCGCTACGACCAGATCGATGCGGCGCCGGAAGAGAAGGCGCGCGGCATCACCATCTCGACGGCTCACGTTGAATACGAGACGGCCAACCGCCACTACGCCCACGTCGACTGCCCCGGCCACGCCGACTATGTGAAGAACATGATCACCGGCGCCGCGCAGATGGACGGCGCGATCCTGGTCGTGTCGGCCGCCGACGGCCCGATGCCGCAGACCCGCGAGCACATCCTGCTTGCCCGTCAGGTCGGCGTGCCGTCGATCGTGGTGTTCCTGAACAAGGTCGACCAGGTCGACGACGCCGAGCTTTTGGAACTGGTCGAGCTCGAGGTTCGCGAGCTTCTGTCGAAGAACGAATTCCCCGGCGACGACATTCCGATCGTCAAGGGTTCGGCGCTGGCCGCGCTGGAGGATTCGAACAAGACGATCGGCGAGGACGCGATCCGCGAGCTGATGGCTCAGGTCGACGCCTACATCCCAACCCCGGTTCGTCCGCTCGACAAGCCGTTCCTGATGCCGATCGAGGACGTGTTCTCGATCTCGGGCCGTGGCACGGTGGTGACCGGCCGCGTCGAGCGCGGCGTGGTCAAGGTCGGCGAGGAGCTGGAGATCATCGGCATCCGTCCGACGACCAAGACGACCTGCACCGGCGTGGAAATGTTCCGCAAGCTGCTCGATCAGGGCCAGGCTGGCGACAACATCGGCGCGCTGCTGCGCGGCGTTGATCGTGAAGGCGTCGAGCGCGGCCAGGTTCTGGCCAAGCCCGGCACGGTGAAGCCGCACAAGAAGTTCGTGGCCGAAGCCTACATCCTGACCAAGGACGAAGGTGGCCGTCACACGCCGTTCTTCACCAACTACCGTCCGCAGTTCTACTTCCGCACGACGGACGTGACCGGCATCGTGTCGCTGCCGGCCGGCACCGAGATGGTGATGCCTGGCGACAACATCACGGTCGATGTCGAGCTGATCGTGCCGATCGCCATGGAAGAGAAGCTGCGCTTCGCCATCCGTGAAGGCGGCCGCACCGTCGGTGCCGGCATCGTCGTCACCATCAA